>CAYMHP010000333.1:0-6282 GCA_964390225.1 uncultured Solibacteraceae bacterium | reverse complement strand
CGCCACTGGCGATGTTGCAACGATGTCCTCACGAACCTGCGCCTGCGGCCGGGCGCTTCCCCTGCTGGAAGGCATTCAGGGGCGTTCGAATGACTCAATCGTGACACCCGATGGCAGGGTGATTAATTCCCTCGCGCTGATCTATGCAGTACGGGAAATTGAAGGGGTTGAGCGATTCCGAATCTGCCAAAGAGGAGTAGCCAGCTTCCGAGTGCAGATCGTGCGTAACCAAAACTTCACCAGCCATGCCGAGGACCTGATCAGAAGGGCTTGGAGCCAGCTCTTTCGCACACCGGTAGCGGTTTCGTTCGAGTATCCGTCTGAATTGCCTCTGGAGGCATCGGGGAAGTTTCGCCATATAATTTCCGAGGTTACCGCCGGCCAGCACCTTCAGCCATATGGCCAGACTGGCGGTTGAGGCGGATACCGCCGCTTCCGCAATGGGGCACGGCTCCCAAAAGATTCTAATATTTGGGATTTTGTGACGTGCGATGGATCGCGACAACGCAAGCTACTGGTTCAAAGCATTTAAGCAACTCGGTAGATATGGCCTTAGAAATGCTTCCCTACGTCGATTGGCGAGTTGTAGTATGAATATCCGTGGAAGGACTTGCAAGGGTGACCAGAGGCGCAAAATCTACTCCGCAGGCTTGGGCTTCTCACGTATACTGACTATTCCTTCGCGCTTCTGGCACGCAAATAGGAAACGACGGGAGAAATAGTACTAATGCCGCCCAACGTTGATATTGCTGCCGACGTCCGAATGAGGGATAGCTCCGGCCCTCAAAAAGTTCTCGATGCCCTCTGCTGTCCAAGGTGCCATGGATTATTGAAGTCATCTAACGAGTCGATCACGTGCGCAGGGTGCGGCTCGGTCTATCCAATCATAGATCAAATCCCTGTTTTAATCTGTGAAGACCGAAGCGTGTTCCAGCACAGTGATTTCTGTGGTCGCGGAGGGACGTTTTTTACTAAGGAAGGGCGTTTGCGCCGTTTGCTCTTTTCCTTAGTGCCGACAATGAATACTAATCGAATTGCGCGACACAACTATGCGAAACTGTGCGACCTGTTGCTGCAGACAAGCGTGCGGCCGCGGGTGCTTATCATCGGCGGAAGCATCCTCGGAGAGGGCATGGCTGAATTCCGGGCGCGCACCGATATTGATTTTATCGACACCGACGTCAGCTTTGGCCCGATGACCAAAGCCATCTGCGACGCTCATGATTTGCCGGTGCCGGACCAAAGCATTGATGCAGTAATCTTGCAGGCGGTGTTGGAACATGTCGCGGATCCTTACCGGTGCGTCGATGAGGTCGACCGTGTGCTGAAAGATAGTGGTTTCGTGTATGCCGAGACACCGTTCATGCAACCTGCACATGCAACTCCCTACGATTTTCAACGGTTCACATTTATCGGTTATCGCCGACTGTTCCGTCGTTTCGACCAAATCGCCATCGGTCCAGTAGGCGGCCCGGGCCAAGCGATCGGCCAGCAGTACGAGAACGCAATGCTCTGCCTGACGTCGAATCGCGCGGCACGCGCTATAATCTATTTGCTAACCCGCTGGACGGCTTTTTGGCTCAAGTATTTGGATCGACTCATGAACAGAAATCCGCACGCGATTCATTGTGCGTCCGCGCTTTTCTTCCTCGGCCGAAAGTCCGGGCACATCTTGAGTGACCGAGAGGTTATCGACGTCTGCCGTCAGCTGTGCTGATTCAGACCGGCAAGGCTCAATCCGCTGGTGCGAAAAAAGAGGCCGCAGGCATAGCGGCCCCTCATAAAAAGCTCGCTTTCGTTATAGACCTACTCGTGGAGCTTAGTTCAATTTCAGCACGTACGCATTATTGGTCCAGAAATTAACCAGAGCAAATATATCAAGCCCAGGGAAATACTGGAACCGGCCGAACGTTCCTGTGCTGAAAACTTTGCCGTTGTAATCCACCGAATTCGGGGGACCGTTTGGAAACGTTTGCGTGGTGCAAGACTTCGTATCCGGATTGAATATGTATACAGTGTTGCCAAAGTTCGGCCAACCTACCACGCGATCCAGAGCGCTGTCATATGCAACGCCGGGCCATTCAGCTTGCGCCAAACCGTCACACCCGGTCACAACCGACGTCCAATTCTGAACGGCGTAATTGCTACCGGACGAAATGTCAATCGCAAAGAAACCATTAGGACCTCCGGCGTAACCGGGGTTTGTCGATCCGGTTGTACCAACGAAGTAGATCATTTTCCGCTTTGGATCCACTACCGCGGTTGATTCATACGGCACGTTGGCGCTGCCGTTGATAAAAGCATACGCGTTTGTGGTGGGATTATAGCTCCAAAGCTGGTTCGTATCGCTGATAAATGCAAGCTGGCTGTTGGGATCATAAACAGCAATAGGAGGCACAGGCGTATAGAAGTCCTTCGGCTGCTGGCCCGATGCGCCATTAACCGGATCCATACGCAGCCACGACATGCTTGTGAGATCCAGCGTCCACAGGTCCTCTAAATGGCTGCCATTATTGCAAGCCACGACCCCACCGAAGGACAACATCTTATCGGTATTCGCCAGGTAAGTCAGCCCATCATACGAGTGGCGGGAGTTGGGATTGCCGTCAGAGAGAGCAGCCGGACACTGAGTGGGATCAGAATTGATCGGACTCGGATTGTTGAGGCGCGTCAATGTTACGGGATTGCTATTTAGGTTTAAGGCATACACTTCGTTACCATAATAGTTGCCGTGGCCTCCCCCCCAAATGATCAGGCGGTTTCTCTTGGTGTCTGCTATTCCTCCGCTCCACGCGCCGATTACATATTGGCAGGCAGAGGAGAATGGATAGGACGTGTCAGGCGGACAGACGCTCTTTAGAGTAGTGCTGGTTAAGCTGGTCCATCCGGCTGAAAACGGACCACCAGTTCCCGTGCTGCCACCTGATCCGTTCTTCACGTTAACCGAGATGGCGGCGCTGAGGGTGGTGTTGCCTGCCGCGTCGCTGGCGAGTGCGGTCACAATATGGCTACCATCCACCGCACCGGCGGTGTTCCACGAATAGGCGTAGGACGGCCCGGACCCGGTGACTGGACTGCCGAGATTGGTGCCGTCCAATTTGAACTGCACGCTGGAGACGGCTACATTATCGGTAGCGTTCGCGGCAATCGTAACTACTCCCGCCACCGTACTTCCGTTTAAGGGTGTAGTCATGGAAACTGTGGGGGGAACAGTATCGGTAACAGTGCCGCCACCGGTGCCTGTTCCGCTGCCTGTTCCGGTGCCTGTTCCGCTGCCCGTAACGCAAGCGCCCCCAAGGGCCGCATTGATGACCCGCTGTACGTCCACAACGTTGCACTGCCCGCTCTGGAGCAGATCAGCCGTAGTGCAGGGGGTCGTGCCAAGCGCCTGATCGATGGCGAGTTGGACGTCGGCCACATCAACAGCGCCATCTTGGTTGAGATCGCAACTACCGGCGCTTCCCGTGCCAGTTCCGAGCACCGCTAGACTGAAAGCGGTCGACCCCGTCTTGGAAGTGCTGTCTTGCACCTGAATCGTGAAATTTGCCGTACCTGCCGTAGTGGGTGTCCCACTGAGCGTCCCACTCGTAGAAAGCGAGAGCCCAACCGGTAGAGCGCCAGCTGTGATGGACCAGCTGTAAGGAGCCGTCCCGCCGGTTGCCGTAAGCGGGAGCGAATACGCACTCCCTATGGTCCCGGTCGGCAGGGGGGAACTCGTGGTGATCGTGAGCTGTGTCGCGCCAGTGCGCGGCAGAATGGCCCACTTCAGGTCCCCGGAAATAGCGGGCTCCACATGTGTAACCATCCAGCTCCAAGCCGCTGCGCCGTTCGCCTGGTTGGCTAAGAGCGCGACCACTGCGGCAGCCGACTGCACGTTCCCATCCGCATCCGACTGCGTACCCTGGTAGATAGTTCCCGGGTAGAAATCGGTTTCGTTCTGGACCGCGGGCAGGAACCCAGTTTTTACGTCAGCCCAGTTCGTGAAAAGCGAGGGACCCGATTGTTTCACCGTGCCCACCCGGTACGCTGTGAGCAGGTATGGGTTGAAGGTCGGATCCGTGACTTGACCGATAATATTGGGCGCGACCCAACTCAAGAGTGCATCGGTCGAGTAACCTAATTCCTTCGCGCGACCGAGACCGTACACAAGATAGTCCTGCATCCAAGGCGCGATGCAGGAATGAGAAACTGTGACGTCGTTAACAGTGTTCTCACAGAGTTGGACATTTCCGAGATCCCACCAATGCAGTGGCGGCATGCCCACATAATAGTCGGCCCCATTCAGATCGATCGAACTCCAAAAGTTATCCGTTGGTGTAGCCGCATTGAATGCCACATTGTGACCGTACGTCCAAACCGCGGTGCCGTTGTTCGCCGTAGTGGTAATGTTTCGCTGACCCTCCCAGTACGCGATCGCGTCATTCAGGAGTTGTGTAAAGTAGTTCTTCTCCGGCATGGCATCGGGGATCGCCCAGGCAGTTTCCGCTCGCCCCCGAAAAGCCCAACCCTGACCACGCAGTTGATAGATCTGGCCGGCACGATCGGGAATTCCTCCTTCAACACCGGTAGGTCCGCGACTCCTCCATGTATTGTCCGATGGTTGCGTACCATTGTTGTGGCCGAACCAGGTTGTCCATCCGGCCCAGAACATGTTTTCATCTAGATAATAGTGATCCCCGGTCAACACGTACTCGGAAAAGAAATTGGGCTCGTGAGCGGGGTCCTGAGTCCAGCCGCCAGTGGAGATCGGTCCGACTGTGCCGACGGCGCTACCGTTACTGGATGCGCCCCCGATAAATCCGCTACCACTCGCAAGCCAGCTCAAGCGTGGTCGGCTGCTGATGGACATGACCCGGCCGACGCCGGAAACAGCACTAGAGCGATCCAGAAATTTCCCGCTACTCCCTTCGCGAAAGTGGATCGCAAAGGAACCTGCCAGATCGGCGTTCCCGAGCGCCTCTTCTTGCATTCGGGAGTCTCCACTGTAGAGCCACCGGCCGGTCCAAGAGGACACCGGGCCCAGCCAGTCATGACCACCTCCCGACGTAATGTTGCAGCATGACCCATTAGAGTTCCACTCTCCGGAGTCGTAAAGATCCCTGGGCAGAGCCAGCCAGTTGGAGTATGCAGTAGAAATCGTGCCGGCACTAACGGTCTTAGTCGTATCGAAGTTAGGCATCGCGCCGGAGGAGGCCAGATAGGCCAGATTATGGTTTATGCTCACCTTCGACGGCTGCCCATTTAACCAAAAGATCTTTGTCCAACGGCTAGCCGCAAACATGGTGAGCGGCGACTTCGCGGCAGGAAGAGAGTAGACCGTTGTGGGACTGGCATTTCCTGTTTTCAGAACCAAGTTGTCGACGACTACATCCTCCAACTGTTCCGTGTTCGTAATCTCTCCAACAAAGCGTACGCGGACCTGGTTGGTGCCTGCCCAGAATTGAACTTCGAAGCGAGGGCGGAAAGAACAGAAACTATCGAATCCGAGATCATACGAGGATGCCCCTTTGCTGCCGCACGTAGTTGTTTGAGCATCATTGCTCAACAAAAGGGTGGTCACGATTGGGCCGGCCGTCCACACAACGTAGTCGCTATTCTGCAGCATGGCTCTGGCGGAAGCAGACTTCGTGACGCCGCCACGGGTCAGAGCAATCGTAGCATCGAAGTTATAAGCCGCTCCGAGCATCTGCGCTTGCGTTAGGGCGCCGTTGCCAACAGTCGTTCCGGGTGCAAAACTCACAGTGACCGACTGGTTGGCCGACAGCGTAGGGATCAGGAATGAAATAATCGCATGCTTCAGCGAGCCGTCACCCCACCGTGATTTCACATCAACCTGTGTAGCGACTGCCGTCCCGTTCACGGAGGCCTGAGGCAACTGACCATTGGGAATTTCTCCCTGCACGAAGGGCCGGCCAATCTGCACCGGATAGTTTTGAGTGGTCACGCTAGCCGATTCCGTGATCGTCACAGAATTCGTTGCGGCGTAAGCTGGCGTCATCAACAGCAAAAGAGCATTCAGCAAAACGACATTCTTCCGAACGGCGCCCCGCAAGAACGAGAGTATTCTCAGATTAGATTCCAATATCTCTATCACCGCCACACTCCTGCAATAAGTGAGTCATTTGCTCTCGCAACGCCAGAAGGACGATAAGGATTCCCGGAAGATAGCATAAGAGACGTCTTGACCGCTGCGAAACGAGAACTCGCGAGAACTAACAAACGTAAACTCTTCTTCATTGTGCATACCTGCGATCGCCGGACTGAGAAGGTCTCCCTGCCAGG
>CAYMHP010000332.1:0-6300 GCA_964390225.1 uncultured Solibacteraceae bacterium | reverse complement strand
CGTCGATTGCAACGCCGTCGTGACGACCGCGTTGGAGAATCTCGCGCGCTCGATCGAGGACAGTGGCGCCTCGATTACGACGGGCGCTCTGCCGGTGGTCAGCGCCGACGAAACGCAGCTTTGCCAGGTGTTCCAGAACCTGATCGGCAATTCACTGAAGTTTCGCGGTACGGAACGGCCGGTCATCCAGGTCTCGGCCGTCCGGGGAGCCGGGGAGTGGTGTTTTGCCGTTAAGGATAACGGCATCGGCATCGATCCGCAGTATGCGCAGCAGATCTTCGTGATTTTCCACCGGCTGCATACCGAGGCGACGTACCCGGGCACGGGTATCGGGCTGGCGTTGTCGAAAAAAATCGTGGAGCGGCACGGCGGCCGCATCTGGGTAGAGTCAGAGCCCGGAAAGGGAGCGACGTTCTACTTCACGATCTCCGATCGCAAGACGGCGCCAGACGGATCGGCGGAAGGGCGCAAGCAGTTTTGAGGTCCGCGAAAGACCGGATGCGGTATGGACATCAATCACGATTTCCGATCCTGAAGGAGGGCGCCCATGACTAGTGATGCAATGCTGGTACACGCGGTGGATATTCTGCTGGTGGAAGACAACGCCGCAGATGTGCGGCTGACCCGGGAAGCGCTGCGCGATGCCAAGTTGATCAACCGGCTGATGACAGTCCCCGATGGGGTGGAAGCCCTGCGGCTGCTGCGGCACGAAGGGTCCTTTGTCAATGCTCCGCGGCCCGACCTCATCCTCCTCGACCTGAACCTGCCGAAGAAGAACGGCCGCGATGTTCTGGGTGAAATCAAGGCCGATCCGGAGTTGAGGCGCATTCCCGTCGTCATCGTAACGAGTTCTACGGCGGAGGAGGATATCATTCGCAGCTACGATCTCCACGCGAACTGCTACGTAAGCAAGCCTCTCGATCTGGATCAGTTCGCGCGAGTAGTGCAGGCGATCGAAGGCTTCTGGGTGGGGATTGTGCGGCTGCCTCCCAAGAACTGCGCCGCCTGAGGGATGGCGGTATGCGGAAGGATTGCAGCAGTGTGAAGGTGCGCAGCGGGAAACAAAAGGCGACCAAGAACGAGGAGCGGCGAGCGATCGAGGTGCTGCTGGTGGAAGACAGTCCCGCCGATGCACGCATGATCGAGGAACTGTTGCGGGAATCGGGGCACGGCCGGTTTGCCCTGGCGCGGGCGGGACGGCTTTCCACGGCGTTGTCCCAACTGGTTTCCGAGCGGCCGCAGGTACTGGTTCTGGATCTGTCGCTTCCGGACAGCAACGGGGTGGCTACCTTCCGGCGGGCGCACGCGGCGGCTCCCGACCTGCCGATCGTGGTGCTGACCGGGCTGGACGATGAAGAAGTGGCCGTGCAAACGGTGGCGGAAGGCGCCTCCGATTACATCGCGAAGAACGACCTCTCGGGAAGCCTGCTGGTGCGCGCGCTGCGGTATGCCATCGAGCGGCAGCGCTCCGCGGATGCGTTGCGCGAAAAGGAACGACGCCTCGCCCAATCGCAGCGGCAGGCGCACCTGGGGAGCTGGGAATGGTCCAAAGAGACGGGGATCGTCACCTGGTCGGAGGAGCTTTACCGGATTACCGGGCGCGACCCCACGCGACCCCTTCCGAACTGTGAAGAATATGCCGAACTGCTGATGCCTGACAGTTGGGCGCGCGCCAACCGCGCGATTTGCGAGGTCCTCGAAGCGTGCTCGAACTGTGTACTGGACCTGGAAGTCCGCTGCCCCGACGGGACGAAGAAGTGGGTGACAGCGCGCGCCCAGGTCGAGAAGGACCCGGACGGCAAGATCCGATTGCGAGGCACGGCACAGGACATCACCGAACGGCGGAAGGTAGAGATGGCCCTGGCCTATACGCAGCGTGAACTCGCGCTCAAAAACGAGATCGCCAAGATGTTCCTCATCGTGCCGAATGAGGAGGTATTCGGCGCGGCGTTGCAGCCGATTCTGGAGTATACCGACAGCCGAACCGGCATCTTCGCGTACGTCGACGAAGAGGGCGCGGTGGTCTGCCCGCCGATGGCATTCGATGGGAATGAGACTGGGGTCTTCGGCCGGCCGGCGCGGTACACGCGCGAAAGGTGGATGGACCCCTGGGCATACGCGTTGCGTGAGCACAAGGCCTTAATCTGGAACCGGCCGGTTCCGGCGGCACCGGGAGCGGTCTCGATTCAGCGAGCGGTTGTGGCGCCGCTTTTGTTTCGTGGCCGTGGCATCGGCTTCATTGAAATCGCCAATAAGACCGTCGATTACGCAGAGGCTGACAAGCAGCTGCTGGAACGCATCAGCAGCTATATAGCGCCCCTGCTCCAGGCGAAAATCGAGAGAGAATCTCACGAACGAGCGCTCGCCAGCGCCTTGGCGACCAAAGAAGTGCTCCTGCGGGAAGTGCACCACCGGGTAAAAAATAATCTCCAGATCGTATCGAGCCTGCTGAGCATGCAGGCCGATGCGCTGGAGCCTTCGGCGGCGCGGGAGGCGTTCGAGGAGAGCCAGCGGCGGGTCCGGTCCATGGCGATGGTGCACGAGCAGTTGGACACCCAGAAGGTCACCGGCGAGATCGACTTTGCGGAGTATGTGATGCGCCTCAGCCGCGACCTGATCGACGCCTATGGCGCGAATCCGCAATCGATCCAACTGAGGTTCGACCTCGAACCCGTGAACCTCGGCGTGGGTCTGGCGATGCCGTGTGGTCTCATTCTGAATGAGCTGGTGACGAACTCGGTGAAGCACGCTTTCGCGGGCGGACGCGCCGGCGAGATTCTAGTGGCGCTTCACGCCGGCTGCGACGGAACGATTACGTTGCGGGTCGCGGACAACGGGGCTGGTCTGCCGCACGGCTTGAACTACGCGCGGTCGAATACGCTCGGTTTTCGGATCATCGACATACTTACCCGTCAGTTGGACGGCACCTTGGCTCTGGAAGGTGGCGCCGGCGCCGATTTCCGCCTGACCTTCCCTAAACGGTGAGATTCGTTGCCCGGCGTGTCCGCCGGCAGACAATGGCGTAAGGCTCTGCCTTGCGCCTAAGCCTGGACAAGGCGGAGCCTTATCCCACAAATGCGCCGGACCACTCGCAGCGCTGTTTTGTATTCAGGCGCCGCCAGCTATTTCGTTAACAGCGGGGTCACGCGCAGCTGATTGTGCACGTCGCGGACGCCCGACACGGAGTCGGCCACATCCTCGGCGAGGCGCTTGGTGGAGCGCTGATCCACGGAGCCGCTGAGCGTGACTTCCCCGTTATCCACCGTCACTTCGATTTCGCTGGCATCGATCTCCGGGTGATCGGCCAGGCGCATGCAGACATCCTCGCGGATCCGTTCATCGGAGCGCTGGTAGTTTTTCGGGCCGCGGCCGGCATAACTCGTGCGTTCCTGCTCGCTTTCGCGCTCGTGGCGCGGCCGCCACACGTCTTCGCCGGCGCCGTAGCTCCAGGTTGTGCCGTAGCCGCGCTGGCCGGTGCCGAACAAGTTGGGAATATCGGGATAACGAGCCATGACTCCTCCTGATTTCATGCTAGATAGATTGAGCACGATGGCAGCGTTCTTGCACTCACAGATTGCGGTATGCCTGAGAAGAAAACGATCGAAAGAGCACGACAGGACGCACGGGAAGGGAAGGCGCCGACCACCCAGGCGGGCGAATTCGTCCGCGAAGAGATGGAGCACATTCGCGAGGGAAAGCACGGCGCCCGCTCCACCAAGCAGGCGATTGCCATTGGTCTCTCGAAAGCGCGGCGGGCCGGGGTGCCACTGGCGCCGCCCAAAAAAGGACGGGCTTCCGAGCGCACACGCCAGCAGGCCGAACGCGATTTCGAAAAAGGGCAGACGGGCAAGGGAACGAAGAAGCCGTCGCCTAAACGATCGCGCGCGGTGCGGAGCGCGTTGAAGCGCGAAGGACGCAGCGCGGCGTCGCGCACGGCGCTTTCGAAGCAGGCGCGTAGCGCGGCTCAACGCCGGAAAAAGAGCGGGCCCGCGACCGCTACGAGGAAGAACGCTTCCAGCAAGAAAGCTGGAAGCAAGAGAGGTTCAACTCGCCGCAAGGCTGCTTGAGAGGCGGTCGAGCAGCAACCGCGGCATTTCGGCGGCGGTGCGCACGGCCAGGACCTCGAAGCCGGCGGCCCGGCCGCTGGCAATGCCCGGCGCGGAATCTTCTACGACAAGCGGCTTGTGCGCGCGCAGGCAATCCGCCGCGCGCAGGTACGGGTCCGGCGCCGGCTTTCGGTGGGTGACGTCCTCGCCGGTAACCAGCACATCGAAGAACTTGCGAAGGCCGGCCGCTTCGAGCGGCGGTTCAATCTCCACGCGGGCGCTGGTGCTGACCACCGCAAGCTTGTACTCCGGGCGCAGCCGTTCGAGGAGCGCGGGCAACTCGGGCAGGAACGGCGGCGCGTTCATCTTCTCAGTGAATCGCTGTTTCTTGGCGGGGTACTGGCTCCATAGGGCTGCCCAGTCGAGTGGCGGGACAGCCGCCTCGGCAATCCGGCGCAGCATGTCGCGATCGTCCATTCCCAGGTAGTGTTCGCGTTAAAACTCCCAATCGAGGCCTATACCGAACGGCGCTAAAACTTCGGCCCAGGCGGAGCAGTGAAGCGGCTCGCTATCCAGCAGGACACCGTCGAAGTCGAAGAGGATGGCATCGAAGCGCGGCACCGGAGCGATCAGCGTAACACAGCGCTCGCGGTGTGGTATCACTGAAAACTGAATATGCCGAGCGAAGAAGAACTGAGAGCCGAAATCGAGCGCCTCCGCGCCGAGAACGAGAGCCTGAAAAGGCCTCGCGGACAGACCTCGATGAAAGTCAGCGAAAAAGGGGCCCTTTCGGTGTACGGGCTGGGCCGTTTCCCCGTCACTCTTTACCGCGAGCAGTGGGAAAAGCTGCTGGGAATGTCCGATGACATTCGCCGCTTCATCGAAGAGAACGATCACCTACTGAAGAAAAAAGAATAGTTTCTTCCCGCCGGCCGAGGCAAGGCATGGAAGAAACGTTTGAAACCGACCGCATCCGCGGCATCTTGCATCGTCCCGACCGCGGGAACGGCGATGCGTTGGCACTCACCCACGGCGCCGGATCGAACTGCAACGCTCCGCTTCTGGTCCGCCTCGCGCATGCATTCGAAGACGCAGGTTATCTGGTGCTGCGATACGATCTGCCGTTCCGGCAGCAGCGGCCCAAGGGTCCGCCGCTTCCCGCAGGGCAGGAGCGCGATCGCGAGGGCATCCGTGAAGTCGCGGAGGCTCTGCGCGGCCTCGCACGGGGCCGAATTTTCCTCGGCGGGCACTCGTACGGAGGACGCCAGTCCGCGATGTCGGCGGCGACGCACTCCGATCTAGCCGCCGGCCTGCTGTTGCTGTCGTATCCACTCCATCCGCCCAAGAAACCGGAGCAAAAGCGAACCGGTCACTTTCCCGAGTTGCGGACGCCGGCGCTGTTTGTCCACGGAACGGAAGACCCGTTCGGCTCGCTCGAGGAACTCCGCGATGCCATGGCATTGATTCCGGCGCGCACCGATCTGCTGCCGGTGGAAGGCGCGGGCCACGATCTCGCGCGGGCCGCCGGCCTGGCCCTGGAAATCATCGAGCGGCTGGAATCGCTGGCCGGTTCGTAGGATTACGCCGATACCGCGAGCGCCGCGCCTGCCGGCTCCGATTTGGCGGCTGCTCTGGGCGGCAGAATCTTTTCGCGCAATCGCAGCACCGGCCTCTCCACCAGTTTCGCCAGCGCGATTCCTGAGCCGATGCTGACCAGAACGTAAGTCAAAAAAATGAGATTTCTGTTCCAATGCAGGCTCGCAGGGGACCACTTACCCATTTGGCCGATGCTCCAGAATGCCACCGGTAAGTGACATAAGTAGATCGTGTATGAGTAGCCGCCGATGCCGGCCAGTAACTTGACAGCCCAAGCGTTCGGACTCACACGCCGTATGGACCAGAGCAGCAGGCCACCGAAACCGAGGTAAAGAAAGGAGAGCCCCACCGTGCGCATGAAGGGATTCTCTGCGTCAAACGCGACGGCGGGCAGTACAAGGGCCAGGCTGACGCTCACGAGCGAGCGGCCGCCGTCCTGGAACAGTCCGTCGATCTTCTCCGAACGGAACTCCTGTAAGTAGGAGAGCAAAACGCCGAAAGCCAGGCTGTCCAGGCGAAGGTGCGTAGGCGTGAAGTCCACCCGGAAATCGTGAGTGGCGCTATTGGCTGAATGAATGCATCTCAAGAGCAGGCACGTCCCGGCCACGACCATGCAACCCGTGGGTACGTGGCGGAAAGGATGCTGGTTCGGCCGGGC
>CAYMHP010000331.1:0-6314 GCA_964390225.1 uncultured Solibacteraceae bacterium | reverse complement strand
CCTCATCCTCGGCGCGACGGCCCAGGACTTCGAGCTCGGCGACAGCCTTCTTCTCGACCCTCTCGGCCTCTTCGACGATGAGCTCGACAGCCTTGATGATGGCGCGCAGGATTTCCTCGATGGCGACGGTGATGGCCGCGGCGTAGCCGAACGCGATGGCGATAGCGGCGGCGGCGAGGTGTGTCTCGCCGGTGGGGAACGAATGCGTCAGGAAGGACGCGACGACTTCGGTGATGGCCGCCGCCAGCAGCGCGACGATCAGGAATGTGAGCGCGACGGCGCGTAATGCGTGACGCAGCCCGGAGAGAATGTGCTTCGCGGTTGTTCCCAACAACGCGACCAAGCGCTGCTCCATAAATGCCACTCCTCTCAACCTCCCCACATTTGGAGTTCTTCAGACGCAGGCAGATGATGCCAGTTCGCAGAGCGGCCAACCGCTCCACTGCTCGCACTAGTGTGCCAGATTTGATGACGGCTGGCAAGTAGCGCGTAGGCCGGCAGTACTCCTGGGGATGTCCGCGCGGCCGGCCAACGGGCGGTGAGCGCATCGCTGACCGGTCGTCTATAGAGGAATACGGACGAGGGTGGCAGGCAGTTATGGAGTAGGACGAGTGCGTTGGGCCGAGGGTCCGGGCAAAACGAAACGCCCGCGACGACGCCATTGTCGTCACGGACGCGGTGGAGGTTGTGGACGGGAAGTCTAGGCCCGCCAGAGGATATAGCCGAGGCCGTCTACCTGGCACGGCAGGCATGTGGAGCCGGCGCTCTTGAGTGTGTCGCGCAGGTCGCTGATGGCGCTGTCCACGACGTCATAGGTGGTGCCTAGCATGGTGGCGAGGCGCTCGCGGCTGATAATCTGGCCGGCCCGGCGCATCATCACACCCAGCACCTCGCGCTCCTGCACCGAGAGCGTTACCATCTTGCCGCGCCAGCTCGTCGCGCCGGTCATGGAGTCCATGGCGAGGCCGCCGAAGCGGAGGATTTGCCGTGCGCCGCGAAGGGTATCGGCGGGCCGGCTGAGCGTGGCGCTATCCGTGATGGCCTCGGGCGTGTGAAGCGTGTCAAATGCGGGCGTGTACCCCATGTCTGTCTCCCGTCCATGAATAGACGCTGGCTTGTCCGGGCGCTGACATCAGTGCTCCGGCTGGTATCGTCGTGTATCGTCGTGACCAGCGTCGGATGCAGTGTATCCACAAGACTTAAGCCAAAAATGAGGTGAACCTGAGACAGACATAAGAAACTGAAGACCTCAACTCGACCATTACGGCGGGTGCGCTGGCGGGACCTGGAAGGAAGATTGACGCCGCCCGAATGGTGCTACGAGGCGTGGGACAAGACCCAGAGCGGGCTGAAGGTATCGCTACGGTTGGTCGGTGGAGGGTGTCTGGCTGGGTTGGTCGCCGCTGGATGACGGATCAGTGGAGGTTGAATCGGCGGAGGCGGATTCGGTGGACTCGGTCGAGGTGCCGGGGCGAGGGTTGGCCGGGCCGAGCGTGTGCGTGCCGCCGAGAGCGGCGAGCGGCATGGTGTTGCCGACGAGCGCCTGGCCGATGCGCGCCCAGATGCTGCGGTCGCCGCTGGAGTTGTTGGGGTCAACTCCGGATTCAGACGGGGTGGGCTCGGTGGGCGTCTCGGTCGCTGAAACGGCGGCGACTGGAGCCGGGGCGGGGTCGTAGGCGGGCGAAGCGGGGATGGACGGCGCGGGCTTGCGGGTGGCCGGCCAGGTCGCAGCGGGGTCGTCGGCGAGGGAGGCTGCCGGCTGGTCCGACTCGGCCTCGGCAAGCTCCGGGGCGGCGAGCGGGGCGGCATCGGGCACACGGAGCGGCAGCGGCGGCATATCGGGAACGGGTACGGCATCAGGTTCCTCGGCGGCGGCGGGCGCGGCGCCAGAAGACGGAGAAGCCGTATCGGCGGCCTGGTCGTAGGCCCAGGGAATACGAGGAAGCTGGTCGGCGCGGACGGGCCGGGCATTGACGCGGGGCCGGGGCGCGGTACTCTGGAAGGAGTCGGTAGCGGCGATGGCTTCCAGCGTCTCGGCCTGTTCAGGCGAGAGGGACGGCGTGGAACGCGCGTGGCGCGCGGCGAGCGCGATTCCAGCGGCGACGGTCCCGGCGGCTCCAACGGGGCTAGATTTAGCGGGTGGGTGGCCGAGCCAGCCCAAGAGGCCCTGGCGGGCTTCGCCGGCCTCGCGCTCGGCGACGACGGTGGCGGCGCGCAGGCCAGCCCTGGCGTCACCTTCCAGCATACGGACCGTGTCCAAGGCGCTGAGGAACAACTCGTCGGCAAGGGCGGTGAGCGCGGCGGCGTACCCAAGGGCGAAGGAGACGATGAGGGCCACGACGGTGGTGAGGATGGTGGGGGGAAACTGGCGTGTCAGCGCGGAGCCGACGACTTCGGCCATGAGAAAGCTGAGAATGCCGACGCTGAGGCCGAAGCGCAACATGCGCTGCCAACACAGCAGCAGCACGCCAAGCACATGTTGAAGCAGCTTGCCGACAAGCTCGATGACGCCGTAGAGCACTCCTCGTCCTCCCCCGGTATCCAATCCGCCACCCGCATCCAGGTATTCCCGGGTATTCTAGCATATGTGCTGAGCGGATAGGACCACGATGGGCCGAAAGAGCGAGGAAGGTGTGGTCCCCTACACCGTTGGGGCGAGTTGGCACGTTGGCGACCCCCCGGCCTGAAGCGCCGGGGCTAATCCCTCTTTCGCGGCACTGAAATGCCGGCGCACGGGGCGAGTTTGGGTTAAAGCTCTGGCGTTTGCGCACCACTACAGCTTGGTATAGCTCCCTCCGCTGCGCTGTCCGGCCGCTCCGCTTCACAATAGCCGCTACCTGCGGAGCGTCTGCTCCCCCTGCGGCGGGACGGGGGAAGCGGGGTTTGCGGTGGCGGGAGAGGCGGTTGGGAGGTAGCCGCGACCCTTCCAGCGGACGGGGCGGCGGGCGAGGGTATGCCAGGCGGAGGAGAGAGCGATGAGGGTGAAGCCGAGGGCGGCGAAGGGTGCAAGGAAGGCGTAGCGGCGGGGCACGCCGAAGCCACGGAGCCAGGGCAGGATACCGGCCGTCTGGGCGGCATAGGCTAGCAGGGCGCCGGCAATGGCGGCGAGGTTACGGTTGAGGAAGCCAGTGGCGAGGATGGGGAGAGTGCCGGCGGCGCCGGCCGTGCTGAGGACGACGAGGAGGCCGGCAGCTTTCTGCTCCTGGAGAAATTGGGCGGCGTTCTTGGTGAATCCCTGGGTGAGTGCGGGAAGACTGTCATACATGTGGACGGAGACGAGCGCTTCGCCACGGCAGGCACGCGGCGGATAGCCGGCGCGCTTGAGGGCGGAGGCGAGGGCGACATCGTCAATGATGCTGGAGGCGACGGCGGCGTGACCGCCGCTGGCGTCGTAGGCGGGGTGGGAGATGAGGAAGTACTGGCCGTTGGCGAGGGCGGGTCCGGTGGGACGGGTGAGGGAGCGCGGACGGACGCCGACGAAGTATTGCTGGTAGGCGAAGGGGAGCAGGAGACGCTCCCAGAAGCCGATACAGCGCTGGGCGGTGAAAAGCGAGAGGGCGCTTGCGCCGGAGGCGAGCGCGGTGGCAATGGCGGCGCGGAGCGAGACAGGGGCGTGGACGGTGTCGGCGTCGGTGAAGAGGAGCCAGTCGCCGTCGGCGGCCTGGGCGCCGGTCCAGCAGGCGAAGTTTTTGCCGGTCCAGCCGGGCTGGGGTCCGGCGCCGGTCAGGACGCGGAGGCGGCCGCCGGAGCGGGCGGCGTAGTCAGCAGCGATGGAAGGGGTGGCGTCGGTGGAGGCGTCGTCCACGAGGAGTACCTCGAAATCGGGGTAATCGAGGGCGAGGAGGGAGTCGAGCAGGGGCGGGAGGTTGCGCTCTTCGTCGCGGGTGGGAACGACGATTGAGACGCGGGGCCAGAAGGTAGGGATGGAATGGGTGGGCTCGGATGCGGGCGAAGATGTGGGTGTGGGAGCGAACGGGATGACGGCGGGCAGGGCGCGGTAGTGCCGCTCGGCGAGGAAGGCGGCGCCAGCGACGATGGCAGCCAGCGCGAATGGGCTGACGGAGGTATAGGCGGCGCCGAGGGCGGGGAAGGCGGGTATGTCTGGCTGGAACGTCATGCTGGCACCTCGTGATATTCGGTACGGAGAGCGCCGTTCGGTGGGTGTCCGCAGGGTGTGTCCGTTTTGTCCGCTTTTTTTGTTTTGAATTTGTTTTGTAGACCGGACATGCGGGAAATGATGCGGAGTTGAGCGGCCTTGGTCACTTGACATCTCCGTTATTGGTTTGTATCGGGTTTCCGGCGAGGATTGGGTCCCTAACCTCCAGTCGCTCCGCTGCGCTCGCCAGCCGCTCCGCTGCGCTTTCCTCGCTCCCGGCGGCGCGTCTGGCTCGCTGCGACGGGAAGGGAAGCGTAGAGGAAAGAGGTACGTAGAAAGCGTAGCATGCGGGAGGCGTGGGGGCCAGCGCGGAGAGTACGGACAAATCCGGACATTTCCGGTCAAAGACGGACAAGTACGGACATGAGTTTGTCACTTGTATGTACACGGCGATCAGACTGTCGGTGCGTGCGCCGTTGCAGCGAGCGGGCGAAGTTTTGAAGGGTGATCTGCCGTTGCAGCAACTGCCTCTGCTGGCCCACGCGATCGTCTATCATCCGGAGTGGCGAGACAAGGACATCGAGGTGCTGGGGAACTACAGGTTTGTGGAGCCGCAACTCGCGCCACGGTTGAGGGTTGCCGGCAAGGGGCAGTGATGATCTTGTCCTTCTGCGCGGACTAGAACGCGCACCAAAGCAAAGTTGACAGTATATGCTACCTGACGACGAGCACATATGCACGAGTGCCTTATTGCGTCGTTCCTCAAAGGTGGTCCAAGATATGCGGGCGAGTGCGGCGAAGGAGGCGTCCCATGCCCACACCTCTGACGGCTCGCCGACCCCTCGATGCCTTTGAGGAGCGTCAAGTGCGCAAGCTGGCACGTAGCGCCCACGCGCCAGCCGATTGGATCGTCCACGCCACGATGGTCGCCCGCAGTTGGGACGGCCTACGCACGCGCCAGATTGCGGAGGAGCTCGGCTGTCATCCACAGACCGTACGCGAACGCCTGCACGCGTTCAACGAGCGCGGGCTCGATGGGCTGGGAATGAAGCCGGGTTCTGGACGACGGCCCCGGCTCACCCAACTCGAACACAGCACGATCCTCGCCCTGGTCAAGCTGCCCCCGCCCGGCAAGCCCACCTACGAACTGACCGGTGAGCTCGCGGCGCCGGATCCCGAGGCGGAGCCCGAATGGACCCTGGATGCGCTGACCGCTGCAGCCCGGCAGCAGGGCATCCAGGTCGCTCGCAGTCAGGTCCGGCGTATCTTCCGGCGGGAAGGCGTGCGCTGGCGCCGCACGCGCGTGTGGGCGACCAGTAAAGATCCCGACTTCATCCCCAAAGGGCTCGCATCGTCGCGCTCTACACGGACCCACCACCGGGCGCCACCGTCCTCTGCGTCGACGAACTCGGCCCCGTAACCCCACGCAACTTTCCACCCGCGCCGGGCTGGTCCTCCGATGGCCACCGTATCTCCGATGGCCACCGTATCTCCGATGGCCACCGTATCAAGGTGCCGCTGGACTATGAGCGCGGTCTTGATCGCGTCTGGATCTATGGCGCACTCTGCGTGCGCGACGGCCAAGTCCTCACGCAGACCGCGCCTTCGCGCAACACCTTGGGCGATCTCGCTCTGCTGCGGACGCTCGACCGGACGTATACCGACGGTGACCTCTACCTGGTCGCCGACAACCTTGCCAGTCACCTCAGTGGTCCCATTCGCGACTGGCTGGCTGACCGCCCGCGCATCCACCATGCCTTCATTCCCGTCGGGGCCGCCTGGCTCAACCTCATCGAAGGGTGGTGGCGCCTCTTCCGGCGCAAAGCGTTCGCCGGCGAGTCGTTAGCCGACGCGGACGACATCGCCTACGTCACCGACCTCGCCACCGCTCAACTCAATCGTCACGCCCAGCCCTGGGTCTGGGGACGCCCGGCCCCACCCCACCCCACCCCACCGCCACTTGCGGCGCTGCTTCGTGTACCGTCTTTAAGGAACGACGCAGTATACTCCTTCGGGGTCGGTCATCGCGGCAGTGAACTGCCGGCGCACGCGACGCGCAACGGGCTGAAGTCCTGGCGATACGCCAACATCCGAAGCGAAATCGGTATCATGCCACGTGCTGAAAGCAGCTAGAGCGGTTCGGGATCAAGCAGCTGAACAGAAAAGAAAGTGCTGGCGTGCCGCGTCTGCAGAACTGGAAAGGCAGACGCGCCCTACT
>CAYMHP010000330.1:5079-6338 GCA_964390225.1 uncultured Solibacteraceae bacterium | reverse complement strand
GCCGAATGGATTGCCCATCGCCAGCACATAATCGCCCACCTGCAGTCTGTCGGAATCGCCGATCACGATCGGCTGCAGGTTCGAGGCATCGATCTTCAATACCGCAACGTCGGTCTTGGGATCGGTTCCCACGACGCGCGCTTTGAACTCGCGCCGGTCGGCGAGCGTCACGCGAACTTCTGTCGCGCTATCCACGACATGGTTATTGGTGAGGATGTAGCCTTCCGGGCTGACGATTACTCCCGAGCCCAATCCTTCCTCGCGCTGCTGACGCGGCATATTGAAACCGCGGCCGCCAAAGAACTGGCGGAACAGCGGGTCCATCCCTTGTGACCCGTCCAATCCGGTCTTCACCATTTTCGAAGAAGAAACGCTCACGACCGCCGGCAACACCCTCTTCACCACTGGAGCGAAGCTGTTCCGGGCGGGTGGTTCGTCGGGATTTGCAAACCTCAAGGAAGCCGGTGGGTTGATGAAGCCCAGCCGTTCCGCGCCCACCAACCCAAGACCACCCAAGCCCAGCATGGCCGCCAAAACTACCGCTGCCGGACGCGCTAATGATTCTTGCACCTTCATGTATCCTCCAAATGCGAGTGCTACCGCCTCGGTAGCTGAAACTTACGTTCTGGAAGCCTGCTGTTCACGGAAGGAACTAGGCAGCGCGGAACATCCATCCAAGTGGTTGGTCTGCGCGGGGCCACCAGGTCGTCTATCTCTACAGACGGAGGAGATGTAGTTTCGTTTGTAAGCATTAGCAAATCGTCAGAGTGTAACTTACGCTCAGGCGAGCACGTCTAAATAACCAGGTAGTTCCTCCCTATGGCAGTCCAAAACCGGAAAGATCCGAAACGGCAGGAAGATCGCCGTCCTTGCGCAAAATGCGGCCATTTCGATGTCGAGCACGCCCCTACGGGCACCCGGCCCTGTCTCGGAACAGTCGGGGATCTCGTAAATCGCGAGTTCTGTCCGTGTGATGAGTTCCAGGCGGCCGCCACCCAAGCCGCCTAAGGTGTGTGCGCGAAACGCCCGAGCTCCTCAGAGAAGGGCGTTTCGCGCGTTCAAGTTACTGCTTTCCCTGCCCCGAACCCTTGCAGGACCGAGACACTGCTTTGAGCGACTGCGGTTGAAATGTCTTTTGACCGCCGTCGTTCGCATACTGGCCCGTGATTTCGACCGTCTGGTTTACATAATCATCTAGCCGTGCAGACCCGCCGAACGAGACACTCTCGCCTGAGGTCTCGTCGGTAACCATGTACTGC
>CAYMHP010000330.1:0-5069 GCA_964390225.1 uncultured Solibacteraceae bacterium | reverse complement strand
GGCTTTGGCCAGACAGCCTCGGATTGTAACCGAGCCGGCTTCCCGGTCTCGTTGCTGCTGGTGATTGCTTTGATCCTCCTGGTTGTTCTGCGCATATCCGCTCGGAACAACGCTCAGGAAGGCGGCTGCAACCAATGCAAGCAGAGTTTTCTTCATGAAGCCTCCAGACCCTGCGTTCTGCACGAATCACTCCACTGTGTACGATCTTTTCTGTACACCGTCGCGGTGCTGCGCACGGCGGACACGCTGACGATAAGTGCTTTACCCGATGTGTGCGCTCGTGCTTTTTCAGCGCTGTCGAAATCAATACGACAGAGTGGGTATAAAATGCTCTCGTGCGATCTGCACGCGATCCGAACAAAACGTGGCAAAATAAGCCGGAGACCGCCTCATGAGGGTGCCGCTTTCTCAAATCGCGCACACACGCTCGGGTGATAAGGGCGACACCTGCAACATTGGGGTGATTGCCTGGGAACCGCGCTACTACCCCGTCCTCGTGCAAGAGGTAACGCCCGAACGCGTCAAGCGGCACTTCGGTAACCTTGTTCAGGGAGATGTCGAGCGTTTCGAACTCCCCAATCTCGGCGCACTGAATTTCCTCCTCCACCGCGCTCTCGGCGGCGGCGGTACGGTCTCGCTGCGGACCGATGCCCAGGGGAAAACCTTCGGCTCCGCCCTGCTCAGCCTGGAAATTGAACTCCCTGCGGGTCTATAATTGGGTGGAAGCGTGAGCTCCGCACGCATCCGATTGACTCTGCCTGCCTTCGGAGCGAACCCATGACCGATTTGGAAATCCGCCGCGAAGGCCGTCTGCTTTGCGTTGCCCTCAATCGTCCTGAGAAGCGCAACGCCCTGAATGTCCAGATCTGCCTGGACTTGGTGCACACCCTGGAGGCCGCCGACGGGGACGCCTCCGTCGGCGCGATTCTGCTTTCGGGCAATGGCAAGTGCTTTTGCGCCGGAATGGATCTGACCGAACTCGAGACCGCTGATTCCGCCGAGATCACCAGTGCCCAGGAGCGGTTGTTCACCATTGGATCGCGGCTCGGAAAGCCGCTGGTCGCAGCGGTCCAGAACGCGGCCTTGGCGGGGGGCACGGGGCTGGTAGCCAATTGTCACGTGGTCATTGCTCGCGAAGACGCGATCTTCGGGCTTACGGAGATTCGGCTCGCTCTCTGGCCGTTTCTCGTTTTCCGGGCCGTTTCCGCGGCTGTCGGCGAAAGGCGTACCGTCGAGTTGGCGCTCACCGGGCGGATCTTCGGCGCGGCGGAGGCCAAGGATTATGGCTTGGTGCACGAGGTGAGTCCGCATCTGGAGAAGCGCGCCACCGAAGTCGCGGCGGCTCTGGCGGAGTCCTCTCCCACGGCGATGCGCAGCGGTCTGGCGTTCGTGCAAGAGGTCCGGGGGAGAGACTGGCGGACTGCGGGCGAGATCGCCCGCCGCGTTCGGGATGAGGTCTTCGCCAGTCGCGATTTCGCCGAAGGCTTGGAGGCCTTCCGGCAGAAAAGGCCGCCTAGATGGCCATCTGTTCACGGCACCCCCTAGATGTTGTGGGTTGGCTGGTATGTATACCTTTGGAAGTAGGAGTGGTACTTTACTTTTACGGATAGCAAGTTTAGTATAGTTACGACTCCCCCATCGCAGGCGAGGTAAACGGTTTGCTGAGACTGAAACGGATCGAACTGCAGGGATTCAAGTCCTTCTGTGAGCGCACCGAACTGCGCTTCAATGGCGAAGGCATCGCAGCCATCGTAGGTCCTAATGGCTGCGGCAAGTCCAACATCAGCGACGCAATCAGCTGGGTACTCGGAGAACAGTCGGCCAAAAGTCTGCGCGGTGCCCGCATGGAGGACGTCATCTTCTCGGGCACCCGCGACCGCAAGCCGCTGGGCATGGCTTATGTGACGATGACCCTGGTGGATCCTCAAGTCCCGCACGAGTCCCATGCTCACAAGATCCAGCCGGTTCCGGCTGGAGAAGAAGGCCAGCCGCGGGGCGAGGTCACCATCACCCGCCGCCTGTTCCGGTCCGGAGAAAGCGAATACCTGATCGATGGACGGCTCGCGCGGCTCCGCGACATCCAGGACCTGTTCATGGGCACTGGCCTTGGCCCGGAGAGCTACGCCATCATCGAGCAGGGCCGTATCGGCCAGATCCTCAGTTCGCGCCCCCAGGACCGGCGCGCGGTCATCGAAGAGGCGGCGGGCATCACTAAGTTCAAGACGCGCAAGCGTCTCGCCGAAGCCAAGCTGGAGAGCGCCAAGCAGAACCTGGCCCGCGTGTTCGACATCCTGGAGGAAGTCACGCGCCAGGTGAACTCGCTCAAGCGGCAGGCCGCCAAGGCCAAGCGCTATACGGAACTCAAAGCCGAGCTGGAAAGCCGCTTACGCGTGGCCCTCTCCGGCAAGTACCGGCTGCTCGAGCGCGGTGCGGCGAAGACTGCCATCGATCTCAACCTGGCGACCGCCGACTTGAAAGCGCTGGCCCAACAGGTCAGCGAACGCGAACAGGCGCACGAGCGTGAGCGGGCCGCCTGCGATGAACTCGAGCAGCAGCTCACCGCCGCACGGCAGCAACTCGCGGAACTGAACGTGGACGCCGAGCGGACGCGCGGCCGCCTGGAATCCCAGGTGCGCGAGAGCGCCGCTATCGAACAGCGCATCGCGCGTGGCGAAACCGAGTCTCAGGAATTGGGCATCCGCCTCGACGCCCTAAACTCCGAAATTGCGGTCCACAAAACCGGTCTGGAAGGACTCGACACGCAGATCGCGCAGGCCCGTGGCCGCGTCCTCGAAATGAACCAGCAGCGGGAAGCGCTGCAGGCCCGCGTGCGGGAGCGGGAACAGGCCATCGAATCCGGCCGCCAGGTAATTCTGCGCCTGCTCGGGGAAGCCTCCACGCTGAAGAATCAACTGGCGCAGGTGGAGGAATATCTCGCGGCCATCGAGCGTGAGACGGCCCGCTCGCAACGGGAAGAACAGGCCGCCACCTCCGAGATTGAACGGCTCGAGGCGGCGAGCCGGCAGCTTTCGCAGACGGTCGCGCAGCGGCAACTCGAACTGGAATCCGTGACTACCCAGCGTCACCAGACCGAGCAGGACTTGGCCGAGCGCCGCCGTTCGATGGTCGAACTGCGCCGCGAAATCGACGGGCTGAAAAATGAGGTATCGGAGATCCGCGCGCGCAGGGAATCGCTCGAACAGGTGCTCGCCCATCGTACTTACACCACCGAATCCGTGAAGCGGTTGTTTGCCGCCCTCGAGAAGGGCAAGGTCGAAGAGCTGAAACTCTGCGGCGTACTCGCCGACTACGTCGAAGTAGATGCGCAGTTTGAAAAGCCCGCGGAAGAGTTCCTGCATGAAGAGCTGGAGTATGTGGTTGTCGAAAGCTGGCAGGAAGCCGAGCGCGGTTTGGATTTTCTGCGCGCGCAGACGGACGGCCGCGCCACCTTCCTCGTTCACCCCGAGCCGAACGGGAACGGGCACCGCAATCTGCCGGAGCCGCCCATCGGACCGGCTACCGGCATTGCCGCGCGGCTCAGCGACTCGCTGCGGTTGACCAATGGCTTCCGGGATCGTGCCACCGACCTGCTGCCCCGGCTTTCGCTCTGCTTCCTGGCCGAAGACCGCGCCGCGGCGCAGCGCCTTGCGGTAGCTTACCCGCACTTGTATTTCCTGCTGTCGGATGGCGTCTGCTACCACGGCCATACCGTCACCGGCGGTAAGAAGAGCGGCGCCGGCCCTCTGGCCATGAAGCGCGAAGCGAGGGAACTGGCGGCGAAACTGAGCGAGCGGCAGGCCGTGTTGGAGCAGCACAGTGCTCGGTTGGAAACCCTGAATCAGGAGACCATCTCGCTCGAGGCCGAACTGGAACGGCTGCGCGCACTGCAGCAAGCCCGCGAGAAGGACCGGGTGGCGCTCGATCACGAGATGCGCAAGCTCGCCGACGATCTCTCGCGCGCCAACTCGCGCGTTTCGGTGGCGCGCCTCGAGCTGGAGCGCCTGCGCCGCGACTCCGCGAGATCGCTCGAGCAGCGCGAGCAGAACCGGGCTGCAGTCCAGGAGAAGGACCAGCTGCGCGGCGAGCGCGAGCAGTCCTTAGAAGCCGAACGCCAGCAGCTCGAAAGCCTGCAACAGCAGGGCACCACCATTGGCGAGGAGCATGCGGCCTTACGCGCCGAGCTTGCCGGCTTTGAGGAGCGGCACCGCGGCGAGCGGGCTTCCCTGGCACGTCTCGAACAACAATTCCGCGAGACCAGCAACCGCCGAACCGCACTCGCTTCGGAAATCGACCGGCTGGGCGAACAGCGCTCGCGTCTGCTTGCCGACAATGTCGGACTCAGTGAGAAGGCCGCTGTCCTTGCTGAGCGGATTCTAGACCTCGAAGGACGTGTAAACCAGCTGGCCACTGAAGAGTGCACCCGGAATGAGGCCTTACGGGCCGCGGAGGAGGACCTCAAAACGCTGCGCGCGCGCGTGCAGGAGAATCAGGAGCGCCGGTCGCAGATCGAAGTCGAGCTGGTGAAAAAACAAGCCGAGTTGAAGTATCTCGACGAGACCAGCCGCAAAGAATTGAATTTGCCGGTGGCTGAGCTGGGATCCACGGACGAGCCGATTCCCGATGCAGAGGCGATCGCGGAGGCGGAACAGGCCGCTAATGAGTTCCGGAATCGCATCGAAGCTCTGGGCGCGGTCAATGCAGCGGCGATGGAGGAATTTCAAGAGGCGCAGCAGCGCCATGATTTTCTCAGCGCTCAGCGCCAGGATCTGATCGACTCGATTCGCGATACGGAAAAGGCGATCCAGGAGATCGATGTGGTCTCGCGGCAGAAATTCGCGGAGGCCTTCGAGCACATCAATGCAAATTTCCGGGTCGCGTTCCAGACTCTGTTTGGCGGCGGCACCGGCGAGATGCGGCTCACCGACGAAGAGAACCTCGCGGAGTCGGGCATCGACATCATCTGCTCGCCCCCGGGCAAGCGGCTGCAAAACGTTCTACTGCTTTCCGGAGGCGAGAAGGCGCTTTCGGCAGTAGCCCTGCTGATGGCTATCTTTAAATACCAGCCGAGC
>CAYMHP010000329.1:373-6446 GCA_964390225.1 uncultured Solibacteraceae bacterium | reverse complement strand
CGGAGAAACCCGACGGCGTGATCGTGCAGTTCGGCGGCCAGACGCCGCTGACGCTGGCGCTGCCGCTGAAGCGGCTGGGCGTGCCGATCATCGGGACCGATCCCGAGAATATCGACCTGGCCGAAGACCGCAAGCTGTTCGGTAAACTGCTCGAGGACCTTCACATTCCCGCCCCGGCCAACGGCACGGCCACGAGCGTGGAAGAGGCGTGCGACGTGGCCCGCCGCATCGGCTACCCGGTGCTGGTGCGGCCCAGCTACGTGCTGGGCGGCCGCGCCATGGTGATCGCCTACGACGAGGAGATGGTGCGGCAGTACATGCGCGAGGCGGTCTCGTTCTCGCAGGAGCGGCCGGTGCTGATCGACCGCTTCCTGGAAGACGCGACCGAGGTCGACGTGGACGCGCTGGCCGACGGCAAGGATGTGCTGATCGCCGGCATCATGGAGCACATCGAAGAGGCGGGCGTGCACTCGGGCGACAGCTCGTGCGTGCTGCCGGCGCAATCGCTGCCGGAAAAGACGCTGGCGACGATCGAAGAATATACGGTACAGCTGGCCAAGGCGCTGCACGTGATCGGGCTGATGAACGTGCAGTACGCGATTCAGAACGGCACGGTGTACGTGCTGGAAGTGAATCCGCGCGCTTCGCGCACGGTGCCCTACGTGAGCAAGGCGACGGGCGTGCCGCTGCCGAAGATCGCGGCGGGGCTGATGTGGGGCCGCACGCTGCGCGATTACGGATTCGGCTCGGGCAAGCTCTCGGTGACGCAGCACTTTGTGAAATCACCGGTGTTCCCGTTCAACAAGTTTCCCGGCGTGGACCCGGCGCTCGGCCCGGAGATGCGCTCGACCGGCGAAGTGATGGGGGTCGGGACGAACTTCGGCGAAGCGTTCCTCAAGGCGCAGATCAGCGCCGGGAGCCCGCTGCCCGATCAGGGCAAGGTGTTCATTAGCGTGAACGACCATCACAAGGCGGAAGCCGTGGAGATCGCCAAGCGGTTCGCCGGTCTAGGTTTCCAATTAGTGGCCACACGTGGCACGGCGTCGGCGCTGCGCGCCGCAGGTCTGACCTGCAAGACGGTGCTCAAAGTGAACGAAGGCCGGCCGAACGCGGTGGACCTGCTCAAAGGTGGCTCGATTCAACTGGCCATCTACACTACGACCGGCGCGCCGGCTTTCTTCGACGAGAAAGCGATCCGCCGCGCCGCGGTGATGTATCGGGTGCCGTGCATCACCACGATGAGCGGCGCGCGCGCAGCGGCCGACGCCGTGGCGGCGCGCCGCCGCGACCCCATCCGCGTCTGGAACCTGCAGGAAATCCACTCGGCCAAAGAAACCGTGGCTTAGACGGTGGGCCGCCGCGGGGAACGCCTAATACCCACGGATAACGTGAGCAAAAACCGACCGGCGGAGGTTCTTTTTTGCACACCGCCGGTAAAACGTTCCTTCGGGAATCGCTCGTAAACACTGGCGCCGCGCCATGCGAGGGCGTGGCAGGCGAGGTGCTAAAACGTCCACGCCATGGAACATGAAACCCGTCTCGAACGTCCTCGCAGCAACGGTATTGTCCCTATAACTCTAGTGATCGCTCTCTTCTCCGCAACAGCGCTCATTATCGGTGTGTGGGTGAAAGACAGTCGGGAGATCGATGCTCTCAACGCAGAACACGCCCGCACGATGGCGGCTGTGAACGAGTCGTTGAATAACGCGAATAGCCGTATTCAGGAGCTGAACACGCGCATCAACGCGCTCTCACAGTCACAAACACACACTCGGGCAGCCTCCGAAGCGAAACTAGTCCGGCCTGCTACGCACGGTCCCCGAGCGGTTCGCCGGCTCTCCGCTACTCGCGCGACGGCGAACGACCCGCGGGTCGACAAGCTCCAGGGCCAACTGGCCGACACGCAGGCGGAGTTAGCAAAGCAGCGGCAGGACGTGGCGCGCACACAGGACGACATCGGCAAGACCCGCGAAGATGTGGCCAGGACGCGCGAGGAATTGGCGCAGTCGCGTGAAGAATTCAATGGCAGGATCAATTCCACGCGGGAGGACCTGAATGGCTCGATCGCCAAAACACACGACGAAGTGATCGCGCTTCGGAAACGTGGCGAGCAGAATGTCTACGAATTCCGCCTGAACAAATCGAAGCAGTTCCAGCGAGTGGGGCCTTTGAGCGTGTCGCTGCGTGGAAGCAATCCCAAGCACAAAAACTACGACCTGCAGATGATGGTTGAAGACAACCAACTCACCAAGAAGCATGTCAACCTGTACGAGCCGGTGTGGATCAACCTGGCGGACCGGGCGCAACCAGTCGAGCTGGTCGTAAACCGCGTCAGCAAAGACCAAGTGGAAGGCTACGTAACGGAGCCGAAATATAGAAAGTCGGAGCTCGCGTCCAGCTCGGAAAAGCCACTGGAGCGGCCGGCGCAGCTCGTCACCCGCTGACCCAGGCGGCAAGAGCGCTTCGGCGTAGTCCAACGGATGATCTCTTTCGGGAGATTGTCGTCCGGCCGCGCGTAGGCCAGCATGAAGTGTATGGGGCTGAGCAGCTTCTCTGAGAGGCCGCTGAACTGTCTGAATTGCGGCGCTCCCTTGGCTGTAACGGGCGACGAAGAGTCGGTGCAATGCATGTATTGCGGCAGCGTCTATACGCCGCCGACCGGCGACGCCGGGGTCCGCCTCTTGGGAGAATCTTCGTCACGCCTGTGTCCCGTCTGCGCGATTCCGCTGAAACCAGCGGCGTTGTCCGGCCATCGCCTCCTGTACTGCGGCGCCTGCGAAGGAATGCTCGTCTCGATGGACGACTTCATTGCATTGATTGATCAATTGCGTGCCGAACGCCCTGTACACGGCAGCGTGCAGACGCCGCCGGATCGCAAAGCCCTGGACCGGCATATTAATTGCCCGCAGTGCGGCCGCCTGATGGACACGCACATGTACGAAGGTCCCGGGAATATTGTCATCGACGACTGCTCGCAGTGTTGTCTAGACTGGCTGGATAAGGGCGAACTGATGCGGGTGGTGCGGGCTCCGGACCACGCGTATCCGGCCGACCAGTTGCGAATCGAATTCCCGCGCTGAGCCAGATCCCCGGATAAATGGACCGGAAGAAGTGTGTCTGCCGTTCAAAGAAAAACCCGGCGGAGGGTTGTGCTCCGCCGGGCCGCGTCGTTCCAATTTGACCCTGTATTGGTAACTTCTTGGTCCCCTTCGTATCGGGGTTTTCTTCAATATATCACTGGACGGCGGCCTTCTTGATGAAGTCGAGCATCGGGAAGCTCTTCTCCAGATACACGTTCCCCTGCATCTCGATCTGCTGCTGGTCGGGCGACTCTCCATAACCGCTGTACAGTTTTTGCACGGCATCCATCCCTGAAACGACAGTCCCGATGGGGGCGAACCCCATGCCGTCCAGCCGCTGGTTATCGGCGATATTGATGAACATCTGCGTGGTCCGCGTGTTCGGGCCTGCCGTGGCGTAGGTAACGGTGCCCACCGTGTTGCTCTGCTTGACAGGATCGTCCGCCAGGTTCATGTCTTTCCACTTGGCAGTGACCTTCGGATCGGCGGCGATTCCGAATTGCACGACAAAGCCCGGAACGACGCGGAAGAACCGCGCGCCGTCGTAATATCCGCTCTTGATGAGGGCATAGAAGTGATCGGCGCCGATCGGCGCCCAGTCACGGTGCACCTCGATGATCACCGGTCCTTTGGAAGTATCGAAGTTCACGCGGTAGACATCAGGCGCGCGCTCGGTGGTCTGCTTGACATCGACCTTGGCCTCCGATTGCGGCTGGCTCCCAGATGAGCAACCGAAGAGCGCCAGACACGCTGCGGCGCCAAGCAGAAGTTGGCATCTTCGCATAGATCATTCAGTATGCCATGCTGAACGAGTGGCAGCGTACGACGACTTCGCCTGGTTCTACAACCGTTATTGGAACGAGGAGTTCCACAGCCTGGCGTTCCCTATTCTGGAGCGCATCTGGCTGGCAAACGTGCCATCCGGCGCGCGCATTCTGGACGTCTGCTGCGGCACGGGATACCTTGCGGCTCTGCTCACATCGCGCGGTTACCAGGTGTTCGGCTTCGATGCCTCGCCCGAAATGGTGCACCATGCGCGCGAAAACGTGCCAGCGGCGGAATTCGAAGTCGGCGATGCCGCGACGTTTCACCCTCCCGGCCCGTACGATGCCGCCGTTTCGACATTCGATAGCCTGAACCACATACTCGAACCGGAAGAACTCGCCGCGGCCTTTCGCAATACGGCGCTTGCGCTGAAAGCGGGCGCGCTATTTGCCTTCGACATACTGCTGGAGCAGGCGTATCAGACGCACTGGGGAGAGTCGTTTGCGCTGGTGCGGGACGATCACGTGCTGACCATAACGGGCTCCGGGTTTGATTTCCGAACTCGTATTGCGTGCTGCAACCTGACGATGTTTCGCCTGATCGACGGCGACTGGCGGCGCTCCGATGTCACGGTGCGGGAGCGTTGCTACACTTCCGGGGAAATCGGCGCGGCGTTAGAGGATGCGGGTTTCGGACAGGTGTCGTGCTACGACGCGCGGGACCTGGGAATGGCCGGGCAACTCGGCGAGGGCCGCACGTTCTTCGTCGTGAAGAGACTAGGCTGACCGAAGCACGGCGATCGCCTCAGCCGCGCCCGATAAACGGCATGGCGGTTGCCATCACGGTCAGGAACTGGACGTTGGCTTCGAGCGGGAGGTTGGCCATGTAGAGCACCGCGTCGGCGACGTGCTTGACGTCCATGCGCGGCTCCACTTTACGGGTGCCATCGGGTTGCGGGACGCCGCCGGTCATGCGCTCGGTCATCTCGGTGACGGCGTTGCCGACGTCGATCTGCCCGCAGGCGATGTTGTGTTTGCGGCCGTCGAGCGAGATGCACTTCGTCAGACCCGTCATGGCATGCTTCGTAGCCGTGTAAGGGGTGGAGTTAGGACGCGGCACATGCGCCGAGAGCGATCCGTTGTTGATGATGCGTCCGCCGGGCGGGTCCTGCGCCTTCATGATCTTGATGGCTTCCTGGGCGCACAGGAAGGCTCCCGTGAGGTTCACGCCTACCACATGGTTCCACTGCTCGTAAGTGAGTTCTTCCATCGGAATGCCGGGGGCGTTGCTGCCGGCATTGTTGAAGAGGACGTCCAGACGGCCGAAGGTCTCTTTGGTTTTGGCGAACAGTTCGCGGACGGCGTCAGGCTGGCTCACATCGGCAGGATGCACCAGCACCTTCCCGCCCTCGGGCGCGGCCGCGGCAGCGGTCTTCTCGAGCCTGTCCGCTCGGCGTCCTGTGAGCACCACGGCATAGCCCGCCGCCTGCAGAGCGAGACTGACGGCGCGGCCGATGCCGCTGCCGGCGCCAGTAACGAGCGCGATCTTCATGCAGGAACTATTGCACCACGACTTCGGCGGGTTGCGGGATGTCCTGTTTGTGCTTGCAGTCGGCGTTCGGGCATTGCCAAACCGGGCCGGCCTTGAGCCATTTCTCGATCATGTATGGGCTGCCGCATTCGGGGCACTTTTCCGCGACCGGCTTGCCCCAGGCCACGAAATTGCAATCGGGGTAGCGGCTGCACCCGTAGAATGTTTTCCCGCGCTTGGAGCGGCGCTCCACCACTTCCCCCTCGGAGCACTCCGGGCATTTCACACCGATGGTTTTCTGCTTGACGTACTTGCAAGTCGGATAATTGCTGCAGGCGGTGAATTCACCGTAGCGGCCGGTCTTCAAGACCAGGTTGTTGCCGCACTGCGGACACTTTTCTTCGAGCGCCTGATCGGGCTTCTTTTGCTGCCCGCCGATGGGTTTGGTGGTCTTGCAATCGGGGTAGCCGGTACACGCGTAAAACGTACCGAAGCGGCCTTTCTTGAGGACCATGGGACGGCCGCAATTCTCGCAATATTCCTCATCGCCCTGCTCCGAGAGATCGACCTTGTCGACGTCCGGCAGATCCACCGTCAGTTCGCGCGTGTAGGTGCACTCGGGATACCCGGTGCAAGCGATGAAGCTGCCGTGCTTGCCCCACTTGATCACGAGCGGCTTGCCGCACTTCTCGCATGTC
>CAYMHP010000329.1:0-363 GCA_964390225.1 uncultured Solibacteraceae bacterium | reverse complement strand
CGGTGGGCTTCTCCATCCGCTTGATGTCGGTCATGTGCTCTTCGGCGTGCTCCAGATCGCGCGCGAATTTGCCGTAAAAATCGGCCATGGCTTCGCGCCAGTCGACCTTGCCGTCCTCGATCTCGTCGAGTTCCTCCTCCATGCGCGCGGTGTATTTCACGTCGAAGATGTCATCGAAGGCCTCGAGCAACAGGTCGGTGACGACCATGCCCAACTCGGTCGGACTGAAACGCCCGCCTTCTTTCTTGACGTATTCGCGCTCCTGGATGGTGGAGAGGATAGAGGCATAGGTCGACGGCCGGCCGACGCCATCGGCTTCCAGCTTCTTTACCAGCGTGGCTTCGTTGTAGCGCGGCGGCGGCT
>CAYMHP010000328.1:0-6455 GCA_964390225.1 uncultured Solibacteraceae bacterium | reverse complement strand
AAACCGCCGTCCTTGGTGGCGATGATGCCATCCGCATTGTTGCCATCCACCTCCCAGACCTCTTTCCATTGCTGCCCGGCAGCGATGACGCCGGGGATCTCCGTTACTTTGTATTCGCGGGGACCGGGCGCAGCGGCAGCGGCGCGTCTCGGTCCGCCACGGTTGCCTGGCGGCGGAGGCGGCGTCTTGCAGGCCTTCAGCACCTCCGGCTCTCGCTCATCCTGGGCGGCCTGTACTCCGGGGCCAGACTTCTTTCCGGCAGGCGGCTGAATCTGGCCGACCACGGCCGTTGCACCCATAAGCCCCAACACAAGCATCAGGATACCTGTCGATTTCATAAAAGTCCTCCTTTGTTCTGCGTTTCAGAATATCAAGAGTGGGCGTAGCGCCGGCGGTCGTAGCCGCCGGTAGGCGGCAGCGCCGGCTAGCGCGTGAGCGCATACGCGACGATGGTCATCCCGCGCACGCCTTCGGCTCCGAGCAGCGCGAGCAACTGGCCTTCGAGACCTTCCGGGTCAATGTCCACGGCACAGCGGGCGATCTCTTCGTCCGTTGCACCCGTGTAGCAGAGCTCGCAGGCGCCGAAGGCATCCTCGCCGACCCGCGTCGCGGGTCCAAACGCACGGCAGGTGACCGGACGCGATTCGTAAAGATCGCAATGGCCGGTTTCCGGATCGAGCGCCGGACACGCCGCGTCGTCCATCGAGGCCGGGAGCCGGTCCTGATCCCACAGCTCGCCGCTGGCGGGATCGCCTGGATATTCCGCGACAACGGCGGTAACGTAAACCGCGGCGCGACGGCGAACGCGGTCGGCGCGAGCCGGATCGGCCGCGGCCAGCGCCGCCAGGCCGTTCCGCAAACGCAGCGCGTCCAGCTGGGTAATGGCGAACGGCCCCATGCAGCACGGAGTACATCCCGGCCGGCAGGCGAGCCACTCGCCGCTGCGGCGCGCGGCCTCCGCCATCGTGTCGGCAAGGTGGGCGAGCAGATTCCGGTCCCCGGTTTCGATCTGAATCAAACGCTGCACAGGGCGCTACTTGTACAACAGGTAAGGCTCGCGCCGCTCGAGAAAACCGGCTATCGCATCCATGAGAGTTTGCTCGATGGCGCGGGGATCGTCGCCTGCCAGCAGACGGCGGATCACCTCGTCGTTGCCGATTAACTTGCGATCGGCGGCCAGGTCGATTTTTCCCGGATAGAGTGTATGCAGTGCGGCAGCCAACTCCAGGCCGAGCCGCGTGGAATCGAACAGCTCGCGATTGGTGACGACGAAGCGAACGCCCTGGGTCATCCCGACCGTCGTGGGATAGGCACGTACGCCGGGGATCTCCCGCTTGTTCAGGTAGCCAGCCAGATCGCGTCCCACAATGAATGGCGCGCCGACCTGTTCGAACGGCGCATCGGTTCCCCGCCCCACCGAATAGCTCTTGGAGTATTCCAGAAGAGCCAGCCCGGGGTAAAGAGTGGCGGCGGTCAGGCTGCGCATGTTGGGCGAAGGATCGATCCAGGGCAGACCGGTGGAGTCGAACCAATCACCGCGATTCCAGTCCTGCATCGGGATGACGTTCAGCGCCGCGCCGATCTTGTTTTCGCCATTGAACAGGCGCGCCAGCTCACCGATCGTCATGCCGTGACGCACCGGCAGTCCTGCAAAGTAGCCGGTGAATGATTGGTTGGCGGAATCGAGCAGCGGGCCCTCGACGTGCGTTCCGGTGATCGGGTTGGGCCGATCGAGCACATAAAAAGGAACGCCGGCGCGCGCCGCCTCCTCCATCGCATACGCCAGCGTGGTCTCGTAGGTGTAGAAGCGGGCGCCCACATCCTGAATATCGAAGACGAGCGCGTCGACCCCGCGCAGCATCTCGGGCGTGGGCCGGTTGGTGGCGCCATACAGACTAAAGACTTTGATGCCGGTGGATGTGTCCGTGGTATCGCCGATTCCGGGCCGGTCTTCCTTGCCGGCGATGCCGTGCTCGGGGGAAAACAGTGCCGCTATGCGAACGCCGGCCTGCCGCATAACATCGATATTGCGGCGGCCCTCCCGGTCGACCCCGGTCTGATTGGTGATCAGGCCAATGCGCTTGCTCTGCAGCGGCTGAAACTTTTGGTCTTCGAGAACGTCGAGGCCGGTACGCGTGCCTCCATTGCGCCCGATATCGCGGTGCACGCCGGCGGCGGCGAAGGTCTCGTTGTAGCCAGTGAGCGAAACGTTCTGAACGCTAAGCCCCACGGCGGCGGCGGCGATGGTCGCCACTTTCGAGCGCAGCGGAGTAATGGCCGGCCGGGCCACGGGATGCACACTGTTGGCCAGCAGAATCACGTACGTCTTGGTCGTCGGGTCAATCCACATCGAGGTGCCGGTGAATCCCGTGTGGCCGTAAGAACCGATCGGGAACAACTCGCCGCGATTGCCGGAATACTGCGAATCGATGTCCCATCCGAGCCCGCGGAGAATCGGTTGATCCGGAGGGCTCTGCGGCTCGGTGAACTTGCGAACTGTTAGCGGGCTGAACAGGCGCACGCCGTTCAACTCCCCCCCGTTGAGCATCATTTGCGCAAAGCGCGCCAGGTCGTCGGCGGTAGAGAACACGCCCGCGTGGCCGGCAACTCCGCCCATATTGCGCGCGGTCGGATCGTGCACCACGCCCCGCAACGGGATGGCGTCCGGCCGCGTGCGTTCCGTTGGCGCAATGCGCGGTACCAGCGACGCCGGCGGCAGAAACATGGTCTCGGTCATGCCGAGCGGAAGAAACACGTTCTTCCGGGCATAGTCGGAGAGCATTTGCCCGCTCAGCCGGTGGACCAGTTCGCCGAGCAGGATGAAATTGATGTCGCTGTACACGAAGCGCAAGCCGGGCGGCCCTTCCGGCTTCGTCGTAGCGGCCAGCCGGATGCCGGTCGGATACCCCGTCCACGTGTAATTTAGCGGAACGTCGGGCGCGAGCCCCGAAAAATGCGTGAACAGGTTGCGGATGGTGATGTCGCTCTTACCGCCCTGAAATTCAGGGATGTGTTGCGTGATCTTGTCGTTGAGGCGGAACTTCCCCTGCTCGAAGAGTTTCATCAGCGAGGAAGTTGTGGCCACCACTTTGGTCAAAGAGGCGATGTCGAAGATCGTGTCGGCGGTCATTGCCTCGGGCACCGGGACGAGTGCGCGTTTACCGTAGGCCTTGCGGTATACGACCTGCCCATCATGTCCTATCAGGACGACAGCGCCGGGAAGTTTTCCTTGTTCGATTGCCAGATCGACGGCGTTGTCGATTGCCTCGGACCCGGAGAAGGTCTGCCCGGCAAGAGTGGCGGCCGCGAGCGCGGCGCACCAGAGTACCTTCATATGCTTTTATGATATCCGCGTCACGCAATGCAGGGTGGGGTGTTGAGCTGCCCGCGTTACAGGATATTGACCGCTCTTGCGGCGATAATCACGACGGTCCCCAGCGAAATGGACGCCTGCACCATGGTCATCACCTTTGCCCACCGGGAGAGCACCGGCACGTCGGTCGGGGAAAATGCCGTGCTGGTGTTGAACGCAAGAAAGAGATAGTCGATAAATCCCGGCTGCCAATCGTCCATCCGCATCTGCATCTGGGGGAACAGGAAAGCGCCCACTTCGTGCCGCTTGCGCCGTTCGCGCGCATTCGGGCCGCCGGCGTCGAGCCTCCAATACCACGATGCAAACACCAGGACGTTGCTGCTCCACAGACCCACGGCGGCGATCAGTAGTTCGCGCGGCGTCTCGCGATGCGCCGGCAATCGCGAGATCAACAGCCCGAGCGAGGCCACCATGTCGGCGGTCACGACCACCAGCAGAAGATAACCAAGAATCTGGTTAGGAACGTTTCTGCCTTGCCGGTGCAGAATAATCGAGGGAATCAACAACACCGGCACGATGACAGCCATCACCCAATCGGGTCCCACACTCAGCGAAGACGGCAGTGCGAAACGCAGCCCTACAATGGCCACCATTGCGACTGTAGCGGTCCAGCGTGGCTCCGGAGCCGCATCGCGGCTCGTCGTTGCCGAGGGAGGGGATGATTTCGCGTTATTCATGTCGTGTACCGCCGCCCTCTCGGGCGGGGCTGCAAGGAATACAGGACACTCGCATCTGAATTACTATGAAGTAACGGTGCAACATGACACGACTGGAACAGATTCAGAAATTTCTTGGCCGGAAGCGCCTGGCGTTGGTCGGCGTCTCGCGGAACCCAAAGGATTTTACCCGAAGCTTGCTTCGCGAGTTCACGTCGCGTGGCTACGACGTGGTTCCGGTGAATCCGAGCGCCACGGAAATCGATGAGCGCCCATGCTTCTCCCGATTGCAGGATATTCAGCCTCCCGTGGAGGCAGCGCTGCTCGTCACCTCTCCCGCGGTGACCGAGCAGATCGTTCGCGATTGCGCCGAGGCCGGTGTGACCCAGGTCTGGATGTATCGCGCCGGCGGAGCGGGCGCCGTCAGCCCGCGTGCTATGGAATTCTGTAGCTCGCATGGGATTGACGCCGTCCCCGGTGAGTGCCCGATGATGTTCTTCCCTCAAACCGGTTTTCCCCATCGCCTGCACGGGCTCATTCGCAAGATCACAGGCCGCTATCCGCGGTAGCTCGCGGCTAATCGAGATCGATGTCTCGCTTCGGAGGAGCCGTATCCGGGTTTTCCTTGGCGCGTTTGAAGAGCTCGTCGAATTTCTTCTCGAGCACCTTGCCGTGACTCTTCTCGGCCTCGAACTGTTTGCGAAACAGCTCCTCGCGCCGTGCGCCTTCTCCCTTGAGCTTGGCCACCTCGGCCGCGAGGTCTTCGATGGCGGGAGGTTTCTCCGGGATTGTATGCGCGATCACCGCGCGCGTCTCCGGATCGATCTTCAGAACTGCCTGGCAGCAGGGGCACTCGACCTCGAACATACCTTGGGCCATCCCTCTATCCTAATCGAGATCGCAAAATACGAACGGCCTGTGGCTGCCAAAGCATTGCCACAGGCCCTGGAAGAGACGGTTGTGAGGGAATCGTGGACAGCTAGAGGGATTCTATGCGAGGTGACTCGTTGGGTAGGAAAGTGTTGCGAAGGTCAATCGTCTCTCCGCGGGCCTGTGAAAGCTTAGTCACGCCCGCTTAACGAGCAATCGCCTCGCCAAACGAAAAACCCTCATAAAATCAGTAAACTAGGCCGGGAATGCAGAACTCGTGTATGCAAAATTGGCACGTGCCCGTCCATCCTTTGTTCCCAAACAGGACTATGGCTGGACAGTTTGCGCCGGCAGTACATCCGGCAACCGGCTGGGACGCGACACCGTCCCGCGGAATGCCTCATCGAGCGAAATGTCGTTGTTGTTGAGCGTCTGGCCCGTCGAGCGATCCATTTCGACCCTGGCTTTGGCGTAAGCACTCTGCGCCGCCACCACGTTGGATTCGGCCGTCACCAGATCACGCTGTGTCAGGATGACGTTGTAAGAAGTGGACGCACCCAGCGCCAGCTTCTTCTGTTCGGCGTCGACAGTCTGTTGCTGCAGAGTCTGCTGCTTGATGGCCGACTGATACTGCGCGCGCGCCTGCTGCAGACCGATGATGGCGTTCTGTACTTCTACGCGAACCTGGTTTTCCATCCGCTGCGTGGCGAGTTGCTGCTGCCGAAGCGTCAGTTCGCTGTTGATAAGGTCCGCCTGGGCCGCGCGGTTGTGAATCGGGATGTTCAGGTTGAAGCCCGCGGAATAGCTGGGGAAGTTTCGGGAAAACAGTTGGGTGAGCACGCTGCCGTAGCCGCCGACAAAATACTCATTCGGCGCGATACATTGCGCGCTAGTCGGGTTGACGGCGCAAGTGGCCGGCAGCGGCACGGGCGTGCCGGCCAAACCATTGTTCGCCAGTGTGGCCACTGCATCCAACGTCGGCCGCAATTCGTTCCTGGTCCCTTTGATGGCGATTTCCTGATTTTGAACGAGGATGCGGAATTGCGAAAGCTCGGGCCGCGCCGAAAGGGCCATTGCCACCGAATCCTGGATAGGCGTAATCGCCTCTACATCCGGCACCATAATCCGGTCGAGTGGAACGATATGCGCGTTGGCGAGAGCGGGGCTGGTCACGCCATTTCTGCTCAGCGCATTCTTAAGGATGGTCTCCTGCTGTAGCAATTGAGTCTGCGCCACGGTCACGGCCTGCTGGCTGGCCGCAATCTCGGCTTCCGCACGGGTTACTTCGATCGGCGCCAGGGTGCCCACTTCAACCTGCTTCTTGTTGTCTTCATAAAGCCGCTGGTTGGCGGCCAGCGCATCCTGTTGCACTCGGATGTTCTGCCGGTAGCTGACCAGGTCCCAATACAGATCCTTCACCGCGGAGACGGTTGCGATCACCTGGGCTTTGAAGGTTAAATCGGAAACTTCCCGGTTATTCTTGGCAATCCGAATCTGCCGGTTATTCACCGCAGGACCGAAACCTTGTAGCAGGTGCTGCGTGAAATTGAAAGACA
>CAYMHP010000327.1:5421-6488 GCA_964390225.1 uncultured Solibacteraceae bacterium | reverse complement strand
CGCTCGACCGGCAGCGCAAGGCCGTCGCCGCGATCATGCGCAACGAATCGCGATCCGCCTGCGTTATCTGGCTGATGGCAGCGGTGTTCAGCTCGAGGTGCGGGATGACGGGCAAGGCTTCGCACCGGCAGCGGTGCCCGCGGGACATTTCGGGCTGGGCATGATGCGCGAGCGCGCCCGTGCGGTCGGCGCGACGCTGCGCATTACCAGCCGGCCAGGGCAGGGCACGCGCATCGCTATTCAGTGGGCAACCAGCAAGCGCGCGACATCGAGCACGGCGGCGTACACCGCCGCAGGACCATCAGAGCGCTCCGAGCATGCCTGATTTCTGCCGTGTCAGATTGACTGCCCGGCATGTGCCACGCCATAGCTGGCAGTCGCAGGTATTGCGCGGATACTCGTCGCAACGAACGAAAGCGGCATCACCCGTGATGGAGTCGTCACAGGTGATGCCGCCACGCGCGGGGAATGTGTTGTCGTCAACCGCCAGCATTACCTCGCGGGAACACTGGCTGCCGTGATACGCGATATTTGAGGCTCGGGCGCTCGTTGCGCCATTCGCGTCAGGTCTACGCGACCACGGCCAAAAGCGTCAACGTGTCCCCACCGGCCAGGGATGTCGAGCAGTTGGATCTCCTGGATCTGGGTCGGTATCGCGGGATCTATCAGCAGGTGATCGCCAACCGGCTCAAGGCCGAGCAGCGCGCGCAAGATGAGGAGCGGCGCTCCCGTTGACCAGGCCTGCGGACTGCACGCGGTGGGGTATTCAACCGGGAACTTGGTGACGTCACGAGCATAGCCACCGAACGCTTCTGGAAGCCGTCCTCTAAAGAAGTCGGCGGCTTCCAGGATGCCGTATCCGACGCGGGCAGCCTCTTCGCGATAGCCATAGCGCCGCAGACCCAGCGCGATGAACGAGCAGTCGAACGGCCAGACTGTGCCAACGTGGTAGCCAATCGGGTTGTAGCCACCCTCTCCTTCGGCCATTGTCCGAATCCCCCAGCCGGAGAAGAGCTTGTCACTCATCAGGTGCTTGACGCAGGCCGCCGCCTTGTCGTCGTCGGCGA
>CAYMHP010000327.1:4524-5411 GCA_964390225.1 uncultured Solibacteraceae bacterium | reverse complement strand
CTCCCGCCCGAGCGCGGCCCCGAGCGCCGAGCCCATCTCCATCGCGCGCCAGGGCGAAGAATTGCCGATCGGGAATCCAGTAGTCACGGTTGAACCGAATCTTCAGCTCAACCGCTTCTTTGTCGAGCCGATCAGCCAGCGCCAGGTCACCCCAGACTTCGCGGGCGAGCCGGGCGCAGCGTACCTTCGCGTCGTAGGCATATCCCTGGATCTCGCAGGTCGCGCGGGGAAGCTTGGACATCGAGCCGTCGGCGAACAGGATGGAATTCCACGAGTCCTTCCAGCATTGGTTCTCTAGCCCAGTCTCCATCTTGCGCGCGTACTCGATATAGCCGTCGCCGTTGCGGTCGCCGTAGTGATCAATCCACTCCAGCGCGGCACGGGCATTGGGCTCAAGCCGCCGCACCAGGTCCGCGTTACCGGTCCAGCGCTCGTATTCGTCGAGCAGGATCAGAAACAGCGGTGTAACGTCGGCGGCGCCGTAGTATGGCGAGTGCGGCCGTTCAAGGAAGGCCGTCATCTCGCCGAAGCGCTGCTCGTGGATGATCTTGCCGGGTTCCTCGTCGCGGAAGTCGTCCACCGCCCGGCCCTGCCGGCCCGCCAGCGTGCGCAGCGTGGACTCCGCCAGCTCGGGAGCGAAGGGCAGCGACTGGATGCTCGTCAGGATGCTGTCGCGCCCGAACACGGTCATGAACCAGGGCAGGCCCGCCGCCGGAAGCGCGGCGCCCGGAACGCCGATGGGATAGAAGCGGAGCGCAGCGAGGTCCACCATACTGCGTTTATAGGTCGTGGTGAGCGACTCCCAGTCACAGATAAGCCGGGGTGCGTCCGCAACCCAGGAGTCCAGATCCATCTTCATGTCTGGGTGGGCCGTTTCGTCCACCGAG
>CAYMHP010000327.1:0-4514 GCA_964390225.1 uncultured Solibacteraceae bacterium | reverse complement strand
GCTCGTCCTCATGGCGATGGCGGCCGGCTCGGGCGCCCTCTTTTTCCACTTCGAGACGTTCTGGGGTCTCGTCGTCTGCGGCCTGGTCTTCATATGGGCCGCCTTCGGGCTCTTGCCGTTCATGGACGGGGTGTGGCGGCTCAAGCTCGGGTTCGTCGCGGCCGTCTTCAGCGGTGCGATCGTCGTCTTGTGGCCGACGCCAGCGATGACCCTGCCAAGAGAGACGTCCAGGCCGGTGGTCCACTCGCCGTGTGGCGCGATATGCACGTGATAGGTCAACGCTGGCATGTCGAGGTCGGTGATCTCGGCTGGGGCAGTCGAGGTGATCCAGGTTTCGCGCACGTACGCCGCGCGGCGATACCCCAAGACGAGGCGGCCCTCGGTGATGTAGTTATAGAACTCGCCCTTCTTCTTCAGCGCGTCCTTGACCTCAAACAGGTCCGCGAAGTCCGATCCGGCTTCGATACGCACCTCCAGGTCTGCCGGCTTCTCGCTGTGGTTGAGGATGATCAGGTCTTCATGGAAGCCGTTGCCGACCGCGCGTTTGCGGATGATCGAGAGATCGGCGTCAACGTAGACGGTGCCCGTACCAGGCACGAGGAAGAACTGGGCTGAGAAGTATTGGAGGTCGTCGGTGGAAAGCGAGTTCGGCGTGACGCCATTAACGGTCAGGCGCCAGCGGGAGAGGAAGCGGGTATCCCACGCAAACAGACCGGTCGTGTCGGTTGATGTGGCGTTGATGTCGCCGCGCGTGTCGCTGACGACAAAGGTGTTGCCTTCGAGAATGCTTACGGTGTTGCCGGACATGCCCTTCTCCTTTGCGTTGTATCAGACGGACGCACGCGGCAGCGACTGAGGAGCCAACTCAACGGTATCGAGCGTAACGCCACCGATCAGTGCCGTGGCAAAGCCCAAATCGCCGGTGACCGTTATCAGGCCCTGCAACATCGCGGCAAAGAAGTTCAAGTAACTTTCACGGCGAATGACGCGCACGAAGTCTTCCGCCGTGCAGGCGACAACGCAGTCCGCTGGTGATTGATCGGAAGCATCGTGCGTAACGGTGGGCATGCCTTTGTTGATGTGTACCAGCCAACTCCCCGCGCCGGTGATGTCGAACCGGCAGAGGCCCGTGACTGACGCCAGGCGCGGCTGAAAGCCGCGGACACTCTCACTGGCGAAGAATGCGGCAACTTCTCGCGCCGCCTGCCCCTCTGTTGGTTGTGGCGCCTGACCCTGACTTGTAGCGTCGTTGCTCATGCGGTACCCTCACATTCTCGATGCTGTCGCCAGATACACCGTGCTCGACGCCGATCAGCCGTACCGCGGCAAGCGCGCCGCCATGCGTGACCTTCCCTGAGATTGACGCAATCAAGGCGCGGAATGCCGTCCGCGTTCGTACAGCCGAGAAGAGTGTAGGCTGCAAACGGGGTGTACCGCCCCGGCGTAAGGGGCGTCTTTGAGATCAGTCTTGGCATCCGCCTTCTAGCGAGGGATACCTCGCCATCGGGTGAGTGCTGCCGCGAGGCTCGCGAGGCTCAAAGGCCCGCAAGGCTAGCGAGCCTTTTAAGGGGCTTAGGAGTGGTATCAGGCGTGCGGTTTATGCCGTTATGCCTGCTTCGGGCTTCGCCGGATGCACCTCGCGATTTCGCCCTAAAGAGAGTTCCTCCGGCCAGTTCTCTCAAGGGAGAGCACAGAAGTGGCAGGTCCGCACGCCCTCGGGAGAGGGAGCGTAGCGCAATCCCTCCGGCCGCCGCAATGCGGGACAATGCGAAGTCCCGCGCTCTCCGCGCTCTTAGGCATTGAGCGGACACCTATAGATGTGTGGCCTAGTGTAGCCTAGTACGATAGCAGGTTATGTTATCTTGCCCAACTTTGCCGTCGTAGTAGCCGAATGACGTAAGTTGGGCAAGGTCCATAACGGACTGAGACGGGGCCGAGTCCGCATGAATTCAACGCGCCCGCTCGATTTCACCGGCTCCGACCCACCGCTGATGGCCCCGCGCGACCATCTACCACGACGGCGTGTGCCCGCGGAGAAATCGCCTCGGATGTTCGAGGCCCAGCGCTAAGCGCCAGTCTGTATTGGCGCTTAGCGCCCGGGCTGAGCATACACTGAGGTGATGGAGACGACCGTCATAGTGTCGCATCGGTCGAAAATACACCTTCTTGCGCATAGGCGAACCGCTGAGTGTGTGATACTCTACTCTCGCCTAGCCCATATGGGGGGTAACGCAACTTCAGGTTAGGCTGAAATGGGAGCCGGGCGCAGGTTGCTCGGCTCCGGCCAGGACGCCGGGGTATTCCGGTGTATGTCAGCCGATGACGACGTGACGAATCCGTGAGGCGCACGATCTCGATGGTGAGCGCTTCGTGATAGCACGGTGGTAGCACTGTATCACGGATTCCGCCTGGCTCGCCAGCATAGTGCAGTCGTAGTGCCGTACATGCTTGGCCTGGTCGCCGAGCATGTTGAAGTCCGCAACGCGTCGTGTTAGTGCGCTGTTGGCCCAACGACCAGGATGCGGTTTCGATGCAGGTGTGAGGCTCATCATCCACCTGTGCGTCGAGAACGAAATGGGAGTGGGAAACTCTTCCTGATAGTGTTATGCCTGCATCCAGCGCGGTTCTCGACAGGAAGTGTAGGTCATCGCCGAGTGGTTTGGCACAGAAGCCACGCACTTCATCAGCAGTCAGGCGGGACTGTAAACATCGCTCGCACGGACGGCGAGGTATGTGACGCAGCGAGCCTGCTTGTGCTGACTTGTACGCCGACAAGGAGATCTGCGCATGTTTGAGCACACCTATGGACCCCAACAGGCGCGAATTACGGCGACGCTTCCCCCTAGCTTGCAGTCTGACCGGACTCCGGGCATAGCCGACCGGACGGACGTTCGCGTCGCGCCGTCACCGCCGATCCGCGTGCTAATTGTTGACGATCATACGGTCGTCCGGAATGGCATCGCGTTCTCGCTGCTAGCTTTTAGCGACATGGAAGTCGTTGCCCAAGCTGGCACAGGTGAGGAAGCGGTTCGGTACTGCGCCGAGGCCGAGACGCTACCGGATGTCGTCTTGATGGACCTGATGATGCCGGGCATGGGCGGGGTTGCGGCGATCAAATCGCTGCAGACCGACTATCCGCAGGTCCAGGTCATCGCGCTGACGAGCTTCCAGGAAGGCAATCTCGTCGAAGAGGCGTTGCAGGCGGGGGCAATCGGCTACCTCTTGAAGGATGTGGCGGTTGATGAGCTGGCAAAGGCGATACGGCTGGTCCACCGTGGCATGCCGACGCTATCGCCCGGAGCAGCCCAGGCGCTCGTCCACACCGTTGTCCGCCGACCTCCACCACTGGGCCAGGATTTGACCGACCGCGAGCGCGAGGTGCTGGGACTCTTGGCCGAAGGCTTGTCCAACCAGCAGATTGCCGAGCGGCTGGTGATTACGCCCGCGACCGTCAAGTTCCACACGCGCAGCATTCGCTCCAAACTGGGCACGTCCAGTCGCACCGAGACGGTTATCCTTGCCCTCAATCATCACCTTGTGCCCGCGGCGACTATGTGAGGAGCCCGAGAGGGCCAGTGAGCTGCGCCACCGGCGCCGGCTTCACCACACACCGTGCGCTGAGGCGCAGCACAGGCGCAGCACAGGCGAAGCACATCCACAACGATGTGGCGTCACGGAACCTCACGCTAGAAGTTCCGTGACGCCACCTTTCGACTATGCGATGCGCCTTCCACCTATGGCATGATTCTGGTGAGCGGGGTGGCTGTTGCCGTTCCGAAATGCATTGCCAGCCAGAGCCGGTTTCGCGCTAGCGCGTGCGGCTCTGGCTGGCGACACTCTCACAGCCCTGATGGTCCCCGCACGTTGACGAGCCGTCACCGCACCGTCTTCCTCATGGACCGTATCTGATCCATATCTGATTCATGGCGCACCGCGCACAAACGTGCGGGGCTGGCAACACGTCTTGGCAAGTGACCTTACACGCGGCTTCCGCAAGGAGGACCATCATGACGACCACCCACGGAAGCACACGTTCCTCGCCGCCAGCAGCGAGCGGACAGCATACCGTGGGCGGCGAACCTCGTTCATCTGAGCAGCCGCCATCTCGTGCTCGCAGCCAGGGCCGGAAGCGGCCGGAGAGCGCAAATCGCTTCGCCGCTCTCGCGCAAGCAACTGGCCAGGTGGTGTGGACCGCCGCGCCAGATGGGTCGGTCATGGATATGTCGTCCTGGCGCGCATTCACGGGCCAGAACGCTCGCCAGGTTCGCGGCTGGCACTGGCTTGATGCCGTGCATCCAGACGACCAGGAGCGCGCGGTACGGCGCTGGGAACAGTCTGTGGCAAGCGAGGCGCCAGCCGAGCTTGAGTGGCGTATTCGCCGCCACGATGGCGCCTACCGTACATTTGAGGTCCACCTTATGCCGGTGTACGGAACGGACGCGAGCTTGCGCGAATGGGTCTGTGCGGCTGCCGACATTACCGAGCGCGGCGGACTCGAAGCAGCTCTCCATGAG
>CAYMHP010000326.1:0-6538 GCA_964390225.1 uncultured Solibacteraceae bacterium | reverse complement strand
GGAGCAGGAATCTTTCCCCTGGTTGTGGCACTTGATGCAGTAGTTGGCCTGGTCGAGCGCGCCAAACAGGTCTGTGCCGGGATCGGTGAGTTGAAACCCCTCGCGATGCCGCCAGTGATCGTTTCCCAGCTCAAGCTTAAGCACGCCGTTCTGTGTCAGGCTTTCGACCGGCACCAAGTGATAAGGGTCGATCTTCGCCGGAGCCTTGAACAGGCGCGTGCCGCGGTGCCGCGCCTTGCCTTCGGGGGCCAGCGTGGCCCATGCTGCGTATTGCGCGGCTTTCTTGATGGCGCTTTCGTGATCCGGCTCGGCTTCCAGCCATTGAGAAACGTGTTCGGCGAACGCGTGGTCCGTTACCGGTTCTCCAAAGAGAGCTTCGAGGTCGCGCTCGAGCGCCGCGCCATCAATCGCGGAAGCCTTCTCTTCGTTCATGCCGGTGAGCGCACGCTTGTGCACGAACTTCCGCTTTACCGTGTACATGGGCGCCCACGCCGATTCGCGGGCCTGCAATTCGCGGATCTCCGATGCGATGCCGAACAGCTCGCCCAGAAAATCTTCCAGGTGGGGCGCAATCGCCAGAATCAATTCCGATTGCCCTTTGCGCGTATCCGGACCTCGTCCCGCGCGAGCCTCGAGCAGCTGGACGTGCAGCCGCGGATCGGCAGCGCTCAAATGCTCCAGAAATTTCCCGTCGACGCGCAGCAGTCCTTCACGCTCGTATAAATCCTCAAACGTAACTCCGAATTGCAAATTCATGTGTTCGGGCGGATCGGGCACCAGTCTACAGCACTCGGGCTTTCGCGTGATTTATACCGGATACCCAGGCACCGGACGATAACCCGTTGAAAGTACTGGAGTATTTCTATGATATCAGGTCCTCTTGGGAACCCGCAAAATCGGCCTATTCGCCACCCGTCGCAGCGCCCGCCTGGCGAAAGGCGGCTTCCACTTCGGCCTTGCCCAGCGCGGTGCTGATGAACAACTCTTGCCGTGCGCCGGCGCTGAGCGCGATCGCCTTCCACCCGTTCTGAACCGGCACCGTGATGCGCACCCGGACCTGCCCCTTGGCATCGCGCACCGGCCTGATCACTCCGGGAATTACGGATCGAATCTCCGGCGTGGCGGCCAGCAAGCTCTCGAGCACATCCCGCAGCCCGCCGATGATGCTGTGTTCTACCTTCAACCGGTCCTTCGCCGTCCGCAGCCGCATGCCTGCCAATAGCGTACCGCTTCGCCTCACTCTGGAGGGACGTGCTCGGCCTCAGGGTCGCTACGGAAACCGCAGCCGCTTCAGCAGCGCCTGGAACCGCGGCTCCCCGCGCAGATCGTCGTAGACCGGGTGCACCTTCAACGAACACATCGACATCTCCCGCTGTTCGCAGCCTTTCTCGAGCCAATCGAGAGCGCGTTCGCGTTCTCCGAGGCCCAGATGCACCAGCGCGAAACAGGTGCAGGGTATGTAGCGCTCTCCGGAGCGTGCCGTCAGTTGCGCCAGCACGCCGCGCGCACTCCCGCGGTCTCCCATGCGGCCAAACACCTGCCCGATCGCGGCCAGAATCTGGCCCATGTCGCCGGCAATGCTCCTGCCCTTCTCGAGCATTTCGAGCGCCTGCGTATAGTTGCTCTGCTGGGCCAAGGCGCGTCCCATCGAAGTGTAGGCCTTGTAGAACGAGGGGTCGAATTCCAGAATCTCGCGGTAGCGGCGAATCGCTTCCTCATGCCGGCCCTGCAGCATCAGGATGAAGGCGCGGCACTCATGAATAATGCTCGACAACGGATCCAGTTCGAGCGCGATTTCCACTTCCCGGAGCCCCTCCTCAAAACGGCCCACCAGTGCCAGGCAATCGGTGCCCAGCCAGTGATGCGCCATCGCATAACCGGGGTTCAGCGCAATGCCCTTTCCGTACAGGGCTTCGGCCTCCGCCCATTCCCAATCGCAATGCGAGCGGATCAGCGCCAGCGACGGATACGCCTCGGCCAAACCTGGATCGAGCTCAATGGCCCGCATCGCGGCGGCGCGCGCCTTCTGAATCCCCTGCTCGGGATAAATTACGCCGTATTCGGAACATAACGTGTAAGCATCCGCCAGGCCCGATTGCGCGACGGCCGAAGCCGGGTCCGCCGCCACGGCCGCCTGAAACGCCTCCAGACTCCGCGCCAGTTCGTCCGGCGAACGCCGGTGCAGGTGGTACCGGCCTTTCAGGTAATAATCATAGGAGCTGACGGTCGTGCGGGTGCGCGCGGCGAGCGCGCTCTCTGCACCCCGCACGAGTTGCCCGTGCAGCGTGCGCACAATGGCGCCTGCAATCTCTTCCTGAATCGCGAACACATCCTTCATCTCGCGATCGAACGTCTCCGACCACAGATAAACTCCGGAATCCGTGTCGATGAGTTGCGCCCGCACACGCAGGCTCGCTCCCGAAATCCGCACGCTTCCAGTCAGCAGGTTCGCCACCTTGAGCTGCCGGCGGACCTCATTAATATCCTGCTCGACCCCGCGCAGCCGGGCAGCCGAATTCCACGCCACCACCCGCATGCCGCTGAACTTCGTGAGCGCATGGATCAGTTCTTCGGTGAGCCCGTCGCTCAAATAATCGTTTTCAGGGTTGCCGCTCAGGTTCGAGAACGGCAGCACCGCCATCGTATTCACCTCTGGCTCGGCGGCAGGCGCGTCCTCCCGAATGCAAATCTGCGGCGCGTACCCTCCCGTACTGAACTCGATCAGTACCGGGTCGTTCTTGCCATCCCCATCGTAGTAGTCCTTCAGCTTGGAACGTAGCCGGCGCGCTTCCACCCGCACGATGGGATCCACCCGCGGATCGTACGAAGACGGCCGATCAAACACTTCCACGCCGATCAGATACTCTTTCAATTCATCGGCGCGGCCCGCCAGGCTCCTCTCCACGGCAAAGCGCAGGAATCTCGCCATGCGTTCGGAGCGAGTGAATAGACCATGGGCGACGATCCTATCGATCTGCGTCCGAATCGCCGAGTGCTGGATGGGACTGTGCCTCGGCTGCGCCACTGGTGGTTCCCTGTGTATTCAACATTATGACGGTTTTCGCGCGGTTTCGTGTGGCCCCCGGCCTGTTAACTCTCGGATCATTGTGGGAACGCCGGCGGTCTTGCCGCCAGTGTATTTCCCGGTGTGCTCGCTACTCGTACAATCCCGGGTATGCCTCCCGCATGTCCTGCGCCTGCTGGCGTGCGGCCTCGATCTGGATCAGCGGCCCCTTCCCCATCCCTGGGCAGTATCGCGACGCTTTGTTCCACTCGCGCCGGCTCTCCACCAGTTCCGGCCAGAACGGAAAGATGCGGCATTGCGTCGGCTTGGCCGGATGAATCGAGCAGCCCTCGCCGCGAAGAAAATGGCAGCGTGTCTCCCGCGGCGTCCGCAGACGCATCCGATGCTGCGTACGATATACGTATTGCCGCTCGAATGCCGAGCGCGTGATTCCCAGAAACTCGGCCATCCGCGACACGTCCGCCTCCGTTACATAGACGAAGCCGCGCTGCCGACAGCACTCGGTGCACCCGGGCTGGCACTCGAACCGCAGAGCTTGCGCCATGCCTCATTATGACCGACGGCTTGCCTTTCTTCGCGCCGTTCCTTCGCGCCGCCCAGGCGGCTGGTCGTGCGGCAGGGCGTTAGGCTGCGGACCCGCTTTCAGCGGGTCCCGCACCGGCCACAGGCCGGTCGCGCCCCACTCTTACTTCTGCCCGAACATCCCTATGTAGACGCCCTTTGCCACCACTTTGCCGTTCATGGCATTCAGCAGATCCGCCCGCGATGTCGATGCCGGCAGCCCCAGCTTGGCATTCAATGCAAAAACCTCGAATGTATAGTGGTGATCGCCATGTCCGGGAGGAGGGCATGGGCCTAGGTACGCCGGCATCATGGCGATGTTGTTGATCTGTTTCGCCCCGTCAGTCTGGTCCCCGCTCTTGACGCCTCCGGGCAACCCCTTCGCATCGCCCGGTATATCGAAAATGCCCCAGTGCAGGACATCGTTCGTCGCCGAGCCGTTCAATACCGGGTCCGGATCGTGCATGATCACCACATAGCTTTGCGTCGTGGCAGGAGCGCCTGTCCACGTCATCGCCGGCGATGGGCTGTTCTGGCCGGCCGCGCACGTATACTTCGCGGGGATGCGCCCGCCATCCGGAAAATCAGCTATCGTGATGTGGATCATGGGAGGAAGCTGAAACCCGCCCTTCTTTCCGCCCTTCTCCTGGGCTCCCAAGAACGTCGCGGAGGCCAGCAGCATAGCCGTCGTCAGAATTGTCATGTCGCGCATCGATCGCTCCTGAACTCGAAATTTTCTACAACAGAGTATCGGACCCGCGCAGCAACTTCAAGCAGTGGCCGTTGGCCGGTGCCGGTTCGGTTCGCCGCAAACCCCACGGCCCTCCTCCGGCCGCTCGTCCCGGGTGCCGACTTTGCTAGCTTGGTCTTTGATCTCCTTCTCCAACATCCACAAGCAATACGGCAAGCAACTGCTCTTCGTCGACGCCTCCTTTCAGTTGAACCCCGGCGAGAAGGTCGGGCTCGTCGGCCCCAACGGCTCCGGCAAAACCACACTCTTGCGCATGATCGTGGGCGAGGAGTTCCCCGACGAAGGAGAAGTCTCCGTCCCCAAGCGCCTCACCATCGGCTATTTCCGCCAGGATGTCGAGGAGATGAAAGGCCGCTCCACCCTCGACGAAGCGATTGCCGGAAGCGGTCGCGTAGGCGATCTTCATCACGAATTGGAAGCGCTGCAGCACGCCATGGACGAGCCCGCGCAAGCCGGCGACCTCGACCGCATTCTCGCCCGCTACGGCGAGGTGCAGGAGGAGTACGATCACCTCGGCGGCTACGCCCTCGAGGCGCAGGCGCGCGAGGTTCTGCACGGGCTCGGTTTCGCCGACGATCAGATCGATGGCGACGTCGGCGCGCTCTCCGGCGGTTGGAAGATGCGGGTCGCCCTGGCGCGTGTGCTCCTCGGCCGACCGGATGTTCTGCTGATGGACGAGCCGACCAATCACCTCGATCTGGAATCCATCATCTGGCTCGAACATTTCCTGCAGTCCTATTCGGGAGCGCTCCTCATGACCTCGCACGACCGCGAGTTCATGAACCGCACCGTCTCCAAAATCGCCGAGATCGATTCCGGCGAGATCACCACCTATTCGGGCGACTATGAGTTTTACGAGCGCGAGCGCGCCATTCGCGAAAGCAACCAGCAGGCCGCCTTCGCGCGCCAGCAGGCCATGTTCGCCAAGGAGCAGCGCTTTATTGAGCGGTTCAAGACGCACGCGGCCAAGGCGGCGCAGGTGCAAAGCCGCATCAAGGCGCTGGATAAAATCGACAAAATCGAGTTGCCCAGGAAGCGCCACGTGGTGAAGTTCGAGTTCCGCGTCCCGCCGCGCTCCGGCGACCAGGTCGCCGTGCTCGAAGGCGTGCACAAGCGTTACGGCCCGCGCATCCTCTATGACGGCTTCAGCCTGACCGTCCGCCGCGGCGAGCGATGGGCCGTCATGGGCAAAAATGGCGCCGGCAAAACCACGTTACTGAAGATGATTGCCGGCGCGGCCGCGCCCGATTCCGGCTGTGTGCGCCTGGGCGCCAGCTTGATCATGGGCTACTTCGCGCAGCAGTCGCTCGACGTCCTCGATCCCGCCCTCACCGTCATCGATCAACTGCAAAAGGATTTTCCGCAGGATGGGCTGGGCTCACTTCGCACCCTGGCCGGCGCCTTCCAGTTCTCCGGCGAGGACGTCGACAAACCCATTCGCGCCCTTTCCGGCGGCGAGAAGTCGCGCCTGGCAATGGCGCGCATGCTCTACAATCCCCCAAACTTCCTCGTGCTCGACGAGCCCACCAATCACCTCGACCTGGCCACCAAGGAGATGCTGGTCGATGCGCTGAAAGATTTCGAAGGCACCATGATCTTCGTCTCGCACGACCGCACCTTCCTCCGCGGCCTGAGCACACGCGTCCTGGAGGTTGGCGGAGAAAGCGGCACGAGCCGGACCCCCATCGTCTACCCCGGTTCTTACATCGAGTACGTCCAGAGCCTCGGCCACGAAGCCCCCGGCATCTACGCGTAAGTAGCGATCCTCGAAGCATGAACCGCGATCTCCCTCCCGGACGACCTGTTTCCGATGGCGGAAACCATGGCCCGGCACCCGTGATCTCCCTTCTCCGCCGCGCTACACTACGGCTGGAGCATGAACGCCATCCGACCGGCGCTTCCGGTGTCGCATTGGCCTCGCTCGATTGCCCTGATTTCAACGACCAGCCCAAAATGGCTTCGTTTCGCAAAAACCCGCGGCACGGCACGACCGCCGGCCTCATCGTCTTCGCCCACGGCTCCCGGATCGAGGCGGCCAACGAGGGCGTCCGGGCCGTCGCCCGCGAACTGACCCGCTTGGGTCCATTTCATGAGGTCGAAGCTGCTTTTCTGGAACTCGCCGATCCGGACCTGCCGGGCGCGGCGGCGCGGCTGACCAGCCGGGGCATCGGTCGAATTGTTGTTCTTCCCTATTTCCTGAC
>CAYMHP010000325.1:0-6546 GCA_964390225.1 uncultured Solibacteraceae bacterium | reverse complement strand
CCGCCTCGACCTCTGCTAAAAACTGATCCCTGTCAAGCCGAGACAAAACGCGAAGGATGTGACTGGGAAACTGGGTTTTTCGAACCGTGATACTGCGATTGCCGCTACTGAAACTGATCGGCCGATTACCCGTCTCTTGTTCAAGCCGATCGTTAAAGTCGTTTACTTCGTGTTGCAGTTGATCTCGCAACGTAGTCCACGCGAAACCAGCGAGCTCTTGCAGGCGCTGATGCGAGAACATAGCCCATTGTCGGCGCGACTCTTCAGAATCCATACCCTTCAGTACCCGACTAGCCCAGTCTGCGCCAAGGCCCACAGCCCGAATCCTCTGTAAACCATTCTAGCAATATTACGTTTCAAACGCGAATCTTCGTTTTTGTAGCGGCATCTAATACCGCCAGAAAGGACCAAGAACATGCACCACCAACGGTTCTCCAGTGATTCGGAGGGCGACTGGCTGGTGCCGGAGGTCGCCTTATAAGCGACTAGTCCTTTCGAGGACGCGGTTCGATTCCGCCGCCCTCCTCATTTCGCTTAAACCGCGTACCCATTTCGCTGCCGCTCGTCTTCGTCTAATAGGGCAATTACACCGTCGAAATCTAACAAATTCAGGTAATCGCTCGATGGAGGAGTCATCAGGTTATGCTGTTTAAATTTGTCGTGCCATCTGATTGCGTGCTCCAAATATGGCGGCGGACTGATTGTCATTCCCAGGCGAGTTTGGCCTTCTGGCTGCACCCAGCTACTCCATATTCTGCGGTTCGCTGGACACTTCACAAAATCGCAATCAGGCCATCGCCGCTTGATCTCTCGGAGTCCCTGCTTCAGATCCCATATCTGTGCTGAGGCCCTAGCGATCTCCTCACCGGATAGCGACATAACCATATTTTCGTTGGCCTTCGCCTCCCGCATAGTGGGTGTGGAAAATACAACCCTCAGATGTTTAACTGCACCTGGAAATGGGTCGCCAAAAAGTCCGTTTGATGCCGGTATATTCAGAACTCCAGCCTTGACCTGCTTGCGGACAGTATCCGTCACGTCCTTGTAAGCATCACCGCCGATACCGTAACGTGCCGAGTGGATTGTTACGCTGCCCGCAGTTGGGGCCGATTTGCTGTTTCGACCCAAATACTGGAGGTATGCCGCCGCTATGATAGCAACTGCATAGATAGTGGGACCTAACCAGAAAACCCAAATCGGAAATCCGTGCGCAGAAATCAATGTGTCGCTCGCTGCCGAAATCGGAACGCCTTGGGTTTGCGCTCGCAGTCCAAGCCAAAGCATGACCACAATATTTCCGGCGGCAAAAATCCAAGCGCCATATCCGGCAATCGCACCGTGTTTGTTCCAATCGGTAGCCACAGCTTATTGTGGTGCTCGGAAGCGCTCTTAGTCAAGTACATAATCACCAAATTACATCCATGCCGGTGCCGCTTCGGGGTCTCACGCCCACTGAAGGAGCACATGACCCCCGACGAATTCAACGCCGTCCGCGCCATCGTGCGCGAGGAAGCGTCAGTCATCGTACACGCCGAAATCGCGGCTGCCGAACACCGATGCGCGATATCCAAAGCGAGATCCTGCGCGGCCTGGAACGCTTCGCCCGTGGCAACTTCGCCCGCATGCACCGCCTCGAAGTCTCGGACCAGGACCTCTCGGAACGCATCAACGCTCTGGAAGAACGTGTGCTTGCCCTCGAACACGCCCACCGCAGCCGTAACTCCCGCGCTGCGCCCGCTCCGCTGCCCGACACGCTACATTAGTCGTTATAGGATCTGAGCGCCACAATGACGACAGACGAGCGCCTTGAACGAATAGAAAACGGCTGGCTTCAGATCCAACAGGCTTTGAAGACGGTGATCGATTCTCAAGTGCGTACGAACGACAGCATCGCGGATCTGGCGAAGTCGGTCGGAAGCTATGTGGAAGCAGCCGATGCACGCATGAAACGGATCGAAGAAAACCTCGATGGGCTGATCCGCGCGATTACCCGTGAGCACACGAACGGCAAGACGGAACGCTGAAGTGAACATCAGCGGAGCGGCAATTCCCGAAGTCTCACGTTACACTAGGAGCTACCATGACCATCGATGAACGCCTGGATCGCCTGACGGAACGGCACGAGGCGCTGACCCAGTCGATCGAGCTCATGCACCGCGACTGGGAAAAACAGTGGCAGCAGATCGCAGCCGCGCTTCCGCAGGACGCTGAGAACATCCGCGCACTCGCGCGGATCGCAGAGACCCATGAGCGCCGCCTCCCTCATCTGGAAGGCGATGAATCCTGACCAGTGCCCGTTCGGGCCGTTTAGCGACTTAACCGAATTCCTGTAATCCCCGCCGCCCGGTACGCCTCCAGTAGTGCGCCTTCCGCGGGGCCATGTTTCGGCGGACCGGCGGAATTCCCGGGGTCCAGTTCCAGCACCATTCGGAAACGCTGCAGCACTCGTCCACTTTGAAAGACGCCGCCGCCGTAAGCGATCGCGACGGGCTCGCCGGTCTTCCAGAGTTGCGTTCGGACGGAAGCAGTCAGGGTCGCCAGTTGCATGGCGGCTCCGTTCAGGATGTCGAGCGCGAGCGAGTCGCCTGCCAGGGCCAGTTCGTCGACTTTCGGGGCCAATGCTGCGACACGGACGCGGGGCCATTCCGGCGTGTAAAAACGATGCAAGGCGCCGTTCATGTCGCGCGCTCCGGTGGCTTCCAGAAACATCGACCGCAGCGCCGTCTGCGGCCCCCACCCCTCTTCCATCCGGAGCGCGGCGCGCAGAGCCTGGCGGACGATATCGAACGCGCTGCCTTCATCGCCGAAGATGTACCCCCAACCGCCGGCGCGCACCAGCGTGCCTGCTGCGTTGCGGCCGAATGCAATGGAGCCGGTGCCGGCGATTACGATAATTCCCTGCCCTGTCCCGGTCGCGCCGGATAACGCAATTTCCGCATCGGTTGTGACGATCAGTTTGCCGGCTCGCACGAGGTTGGCGACGATCGTCTGTTTATCGTCCGGCCCGCCGCTCATCCCGAAACACGCCGCTTCAAAGCGGATGCGCTCAGGGTCCAGACTCGCCTGAGCGCAAGCCCGGCCGACACTATCCCGGATCGCGCTCTCCAATTTCGCGCGGCCCTCTTCCGCGGTGGCGTGATTGCAAGGTCCGCCAATGCCCTCCCCAACGATCCGCCCGGTTTCGTCGCCGATCACCGCCGTTGTACTGGATTGCCCGCCATCCACTCCGAGGAAAAGTCGCATCAGGAATCCCGATTTTAGCTCGGGCCAAAAAACAAAACGGGCGGCTCGGCATGTTGCCGGCCGCCCTGAAGTGCTGCAGGCGCACGATGGAGCGCGCGCCAATCGTTAGGGATTTAGCCTTTTTTCGGCGAAGGATTTTCTACCCGAAGATTATTGGTCACCGTTCCGAAACTGAGCCCGGCGCTGTTGGCGCGAATTCCTGCGATTTGCTTCTCCATATCGCTGTTTACCACGCCGTCCAGAGTCACATGCCCGTTGTCCACGATAATGTGGATGGGCGGCACGGCCTGAATCCCGTATCGGGAGAGCGTCGGATCGCCGTAAATGGCGCGCGCCACCTGGAATCGCAGGCGATCGTCCATGGGCGACAGCGGAAGCACTTCGATGTCATTGCTGACGCTGGTCACGCCTGCAACGCGCTGCACCATGTGAGTGATATCGCTCTTCTTATAGGGTTGCGTGACGGCGCCGGTGAGTTCCACCTGTCCATTCGAGACTCGGATGTTGATGTCGTCCCAAAGCGTATAGTGGGGGTACATCACGATCTCATGGCGCACGTGATCGGCGATCTGCGCATCCGTCTGCGGCGCCGTCACGTTCGGGCCGGTCGCCGCCCCGGCAATTCCGGCTCCGGCAAGCAGCGCGGCCGCCAGAAAACGCCCCAGAAACCTTGTCTTCATACCTCTTTGACCTCCACTTATTAGAACGTGCCAGGAGCTAATTCGGATGCGAAGGGTTTGTAAAGACTTAGTAAACCGGTGTGGTGGTGGTCTGCACGTCCGAGGTCTTATCCGGCGCATAGCAGAGGGAGTTCAGGTCGCACTCCGCGCACCTGGGCTTGCGGGCCACGCACAAAGCGCGTCCATGCAGGATGATCTGGTGCGAAAACAGAATCCACTTGTCCTGGGGGATGGTCTTCATGAGGTCCTGCTCGATCTTCACCGGATCTGTGTTCCTGGTGAGATCGAGGCGCGCGGCGATGCGTTGGACGTGAGTATCCACCACCACACCCGACGCAATCCCATACGCGGTTCCCAAGACCACGTTGGCGGTCTTGCGCGCCGCCCCGGGTACGGTCAAAAGCTCCTCTATGGTCTGCGGAACCTTGCCGCCAAAATCGGAGACCACCTTCTTGGCTGCGCCGATCAAAGACTTCGCTTTATTGTTGAAGAACCCAGTGCTACGAATATCGTTCGCAAGCACTTCCTGACGCGCGGCGGCGAAATCGCGAGGGGTCGGATATTTCGCGAAAAGGCGGGGCGTCACCTCGTTCACTCGCTTATCGGTGCATTGCGCCGAGAGGATCGTGGCCACCAGCAGCTCCCAGGGATTGTGGTGATGAAGCGCGCAGGTCGCGCCGGGGTACATCCTATCCAGGCGACGTAAAATTTCGGCAATCCGCTCCTGCCGCTCGGCTGCGGTTTTCGGACGTTTTACCGAGCTTCGACTCCGCCGGGGCGCAGCGGTTTTCTTTTGGACTGCGGCTGGTGCCGCGGTTCGCCTGGTTCCGGTCTTCACTTTCACGATTATGCCAGGGGATCGCCGATCGGAGAACGGCTACTGCGCCGGCGCGGTGATTTGCAGATCGGTGGTGACGTTTTGCCAATCGGGAAGCTCGTAGATTTTGAGCTTGGTGGTCAGAGGCGCCGTGAGTTCCTGAGAGCTTTGCGGCCCGGCATTCTTCGCCGTAAATGGGAACGTGCCGACGGCGTCTTCCTCCGATTTCTGGGTGCGGCCCCAAATGGTGACGTTGCCGGCGAGTCCACTGAGGTCGGCATCGGAATGATTGGTCAACGTGAATTTCACGATGATGTGCTTCTTCGCATCCTCGCCGAAGCGAACGCCGGAAATTTCAATGTATTTCTGCAGCGGGTTGGTTTGCGTCCCAGGCTTGGCAGCCGGGCTTTCCACGGTGGGGGATGGTGCGGCTGCCTGGCTGCGCCCACGGAAGTAGCCGACGCTCCAATAAATGCCCGCGCCTAAGCCAAGGAATGCAAAGGCAAACAACAGAGTCAACAGCCAGGTGGGGAGAGACGTGCCAGTGTGCGGCCGGACCGCATAAGCGGCCGGAAGAGGCGCGGCAGGCGGCGCAGCCCCGACCGGGCGCGGTGGAGGCGGGGGCGTCGCTGCTACGGGCGTAACGGGTACCGAAGGCGCGGCGGAAGGAGGGGGCGCGGCCTCCACGGACGGTGAGGCGGGCTGCTCGCTTTGAGGGCCGCAATTCGGACACTCTGTATACGACAGCGGAACTTCGCGCCCGCATTTCGGGCAAATCCAACTGAACATGTACCGACCTTCCTTTACTCTACCGCTTGGCGAATGCCCGCGAACGAGTACATCCGTCCGGCAGCCTCTTTGTCGCGCCGATAGGAATGGAATTCGGAGGAAAGGCACATGGTGCAGAGGCCGCTCGCATAAATACGCTCAGCGCGCAGGCCGGATTCAAGGAGCTGCCGGCGGTTGGCTTCGGCGAGGTCGACATGTGCGCGGCCGGTCTCGCCAAAGTGCTGCGCGACTTCCGGTCCGACTTCGTAACAACACTTGCCGATCGCGGGACCGATGGCGGCGTGCAAGTCGGCCGGCTGCGACCCGAAGTTGCGGCCCATGGCGTCGACTGCATGTCGGGCGATCTGGGCCACGGTGCCGCGCCAGCCGGCGTGGACCGCGGCCACAGCGCGACGGCGCTCATCGACGAGCAAGATGGGTACGCAATCGGCGGTTCGCACGGCGACCGCGGCGCCGGGAGCGTTCTGGAGCAAGGCGTCTCCCTGCCCCAGGACACCGGACCGGCCGCCGGCGACAACGCAATCGGCAGAATGAACCTGTTTGAGAGTGGCCAAGGGTCCCAGCAGAAACGGAATGTCGACCACGCGCGTTCCGAAGCCGTGGGCCAGCCACGGCAAACTATCGAGTTCGGGCACGCGGTAGATCTGCTGGGGGTCTTTATAGAACACGCGTTAAGCGGGCGTCTGAATGTGCGCGATCCTCACCTGTTCCTTAAAGTTGGCGAGCATCGATTCGTCCAGCCGCACCTCGGTGGGCCGCTTGGCGAGGGTCGTCATCCGGTCGATTTTGTCCTGCAGTTTCAGCAGCCCGTAGAAGAGATTCTCCGGCCGCGGAGGACAACCGAGCACATAAACATCCACAGGAATAATCTTATCAACCCCTTGAAGGACCGCGTAGGTGTTGAACGGACCGCCGGCGGTGGCGCAGGCTCCCATCGCGATGCACCACTTGGGCTCCGGCATCTGGGCCCAGATGCGCTTGAGTACGGGCGCCATCTTCAACGAGACCGTGCCGGCC
>CAYMHP010000324.1:0-6553 GCA_964390225.1 uncultured Solibacteraceae bacterium | reverse complement strand
AGGATACCCAGCCCGTCCTGCGCTACACCTTGCGGGAACGGATCATGCACTGGCTGGTCGGTCTGAGCTATCTATACTTGCTGCTCACCGGTCTCGCCCTTTTCTCACCGCATCTCTACTGGATGGCACCGGTACTGGGGGGCGGCCCGACCGTGCGCTTCTGGCATCCCTGGATCGGTCTTCTCTTCAGCGGCGCCATGGTCTGGATGGATGTCATGTGGAATCGCGAGATGCGCGCCACTCGCGAAGATCGCGAATGGAACCGCAAGGTTAAACTCTATGTCCAGAATCGCGATGAAGAGATGCCGCCGGCTGGGCGCTTCAATTCCGGCCAGAAGCAATTCTACTGGGTCATGTTTTTTGGGATGCTTCTGCTGCTGATATCCGGGCTGGTCATGTGGTTCCCCGAATACCTTCCGTCCGGTTTTCGGGGACTGCGTCCGATCGCCGTTATTCTGCACGAGATCGGCGCCCTCGTGACCATCGGCGCGTTCATTATCCACGTCTACATGGGGCTGTTCCTGGTCCCGGGGAGTTTCGGAGCTATCGTTCGCGGTTACGTCTCGCGCGGCTGGGCCAAGGCTCATCACCGCCTCTGGTACAACCGCATCGCGGAATCTCCGACGGCCGAGCGATGAATCGCTGCTCCTGGGATTCCCGCATCCACCGTGCAGGACGATTGGCCAACGAGTTTCCGGCTACGGCTGGCATTCTCCGCTTCTACGCCGAGCTCGCGCGTTTCCAAAAATCCATCTACGACCGATCTCCAACCGGTCCTCTCGAACTCGATCTCCCCGATCTTCTCGACCTCATCCAGCGCATCGGGCCACCTCCGTTGGCGGAAAAAGCCCGTACTTCGGCCGGCGATCCGTTCTTCCATCGCGTCCTGCTCCAACCGCGGGCGGAGCATAGGGCGAGCGGCCCGGTCTCCGCGGGCGCTCCGGCACGCTGTCCGGCTTGCGGCGAATGGCCGCAAACCGCCGCCCTTCGCGGCGAAGGCGACGGCGCCAAACGCTGGCTGGTTTGCTCCCTCTGTTCTGGAGAATGGGAATACCGCCGCGTCGTCTGCCCGAATTGCGGGGAAGAGGACAAGGACTGTCTCCCCGTGTATCTCAGCAGTTCTTTCGACTACGTGCGTATCCAGGCTTGCGACAGCTGCCGCTGCTACATCAAAGCCATTGACCTGACTAAGGACGGTCTCGCGGTCCCTATTGTCGATGACCTAGCCAGTCTCCCGTTCGACCTGTGGGCCCAGGAGGCTGGTTACCAAAAGCTCCAGCTCAATATTCTAGGCCTTTGACGCGCACCGCAGCTAAGAGCGTCGCCTTGGGGACGAGAACTTGGTTTTTCGCGACGGTCCCGGAACTTGGCAGCAATGACATCGATCGGGCTCTTCAATGTGCGTTAAGTAATTTCCAAAGGCGGACGGATTTCCCTTCGCATCTTATGGACCGCGTCCCGCATTGGGGTGCTTTCCGCTCCGTACCGTCGGCGGCGCCGCAAATGCCACCGCGACGCAATGGCGGGTTTTCGGCTTTTCAGGTTGTTGGGGGCACAAATTCGACAGCATCAGACGTTGTGCGCATCCGAGATGGCACTTTGGTTGCGCAGTGCCACTATGGTCGGTTTCGCGATGATTCGCAGTTTGAGCGCCGCTTCTGTCGTGTTCATTACTATTATGGCGGGGTGCGCTCGCCGGACCCCGGACACGCAAGACGTCACTGGGGGCAACTCCGCGAACGGCCGTCGCCTACTCTATTCGTATGGTTGTGGGTCTTGTCACACGATTCCGGGTGTTGGGGAAGCGGACGGCACCATTGGGCCGCCACTTCGGGGTTTCGCAAACCGGATCTACATCGCCGGTTTGCTGCAAAACACGCCAGAGAACCTGTTTCGCTGGATCTCTCAGCCGCAGGAAGTGCAACCCGGAAACGCCATGCCGGACCTCGGTGTGACCGAGGCGCAGGCCCGCGACATGGCGGCATACCTGTACACGCTTCGGTGAGCGATCATGAAGATTATCCGATCCCTGATCAAGGTCGGACTCGGCGCCATTTTTTTCTCTGCCGCTATTGCTGAGGTAGTGGCTCCCAGCGCAACGCCCGAGATCAGCGCTAAGGAGCCGCCCGCACGCCAGTTGGTCGTCAAGACTGCAATCGTGACACTACTGGCTACTGGCGTTCTGTTCGTCCTCGGCACCCTGATTTTTATTGAAACGGGCTGGTACAATCTTGCGGCCGACACGCCGCATTTTGCTCCTATCCGCTGGATTCTAGTAACGATGCGGAATCGTGCCGTCCGGTTCCACAGCCGCGGGATCTCCGTGCCCAATCTTGGCGATTTCTCGGTCGCCGCTGGCGGATTCTCGCTTTACCGTAAGAACTGTCAACCCTGCCATGGTGGACCCGGCGAACCCGGTGAACAGATTGGCCGTGGTATCAATCCCAAACCTCCGCGTCTGTTGACGGCAGCCAATCGCTTAACAGATTCGGAACTCTATTGGATCATCTCCCGTGGCCTGAAGATGAGTGGCATGCCAGCGTTCGCTCCACGCCTAAGCGACACTGATCGATGGGCCATTGTTGCCTTCTTGCGCCGGATGCTCTGGTTCTCGCCCGCGGATTACAAGCGGATTGCCGCCCAAGTTGACCGGGGAACCAAGCCTGCGGACTGGCCGCCCCGTGATGACCTCGGATTCCAGAGGCTCGACCGCGCGAATCTTCGGCGAGGCCACGATCTCTTGCGCAGCTACGGTTGCATAACCTGTCACGAAGCCCCCGGCTTTCGACCTAGCTACGTCGGACCGCCGCTAGTCGGATTCGCCGAACGCCAATTTATCGCGGGCACCCTCGTTAACGTGCCCTCGAACGCCGTCGCGTGGATCATGAACCCGCAACACTTTAAGCCACATACGGCGATGCCGAACGTCGGAGTGACATCAGCCGACGGATTCGACATTACCGCCTACCTCTACACCTCTGGAGACCCGAAACGCATTGAAGCGCTTCGGCACCCGGAAGGGCTTCACCGATGACGTTCTCGGAAGCTCACGGCACAACGGAGCCTGGCGCGGCCGCTGGTCAAGTTTCCGGATCGAGCGAGGGCCGCGCCGGCCCTGTGCCGCTGCTCTATTGAATCGCGATGCTAACCGCAGGCCCGGCTATCCATGCAGCGCTCAACTGAATCGTAGCGGTTCCCTTTGCTGTATCCGGGGGAACTCGAAAGTTGATCTGGTATCCGTCGACGGCCCCGGGGAAGCCGACCGCACCGATTGCTTGGGCTGGTTTCCCGTTCACCGTGATCTGAACCGGGGAGTTTGCTGCCGCCGCCGGGCTGGCGGGAAATGGCTGGCCCGGATCAACGCCCGGACGCGTCGGCCCGAGGCCGCTTGCGAACACGGATAGCACTTCCCCGGCTGCGGCTGGCTTGGATGCAGTAACCAGAGTGAAATCACTTGAGTGAGTCACTGCGGGCATCCCGGCATTCGTGACGATTTGCGGCCAGACCATCGGAATCAACTGAAGAACAAACTGCTGTGTTCCTCCGCCGTTAGTACGGCGGTTGGCGGGATCCTCCGCCATGGACGCAGCGCGGGCGGCGGAAGTACTCACTGACAATCCAAACTGGCCCCGCGCCCCAAGGAAAGCCCCGGTACCACCGACGATCGCGCCGGTACCTTGCGTGATCTTCAGCGGGGCTCCCGGCGGAGGGGGACCGCCGCCGACTCCTAACGTCGCGATGGTCCCGATCTGGGAGCCGTCACTGTTCAGGAATTCAAGCGTCCACTCAGTGATGGTGTTTTCTGTCGTATCGCCGATGGCTTGCCCGGGCGTGGGAACTGGTCTAAGAAAAACGGCCCGCGAACTTTGAATCATTGTGCCCTTGGCTGGCTGACCATTGACTGCGACGATGTCGTAAATGAATACGGACTTGGTAAAGGTCCTTATCGGGCTCGCCGGCGCGGGTCCAGGTACCGTGGCGAATTTCGAGGGGTCGGAGATGTCCTCGTCGTATCGCACGGCGTTATTTACATCGACCGTCAGGATCGCGGTCGGGCCTAATTGCGCGAGACCTTGCTGTGTCCAGGCTGCGGCGCACAGAGTTATAGCGAATGCGGTTTTTTGACGCAGGTGTGGCATTCACGCTCCCTTAGGACATTCGAGATTTGTTGAACCGCAAGAGACAGAGCCACACTACGCCGACGTACGCCCAAATGTCTTTAGATAGCGATAAAATCATTCTGAAATTTTTCTCAAAGGGCAGGACGCGCATACAACAGTGATCCAGCAACCGTGATCCACCAAAAAGAACCCGGCGCCATGACATCACGTGATCAGTACCGCTTTGGCCCGTTCCATTTGGATCTCGCGGAACGTGAGCTGCGCCACAACAATGAAGTGGTTGCCTTGACCGCAAAGACGTTCGACCTCCTTTTAATCCTGGTGCAAGGAGCCGGCAAAACGTTCACCAAATCCGAGTTGCTCTCCGCCCTTTGGCCCGGCATGACGGTGGAGGAGAATAATCTGGCCCAGACCGTGTTTATGCTCCGGAAGGCTCTGGCAGTAAATGGGAACGGAGACGATTCGAATTACATTCTCACGGTGCCGCGCCGCGGGTATAAGTTCATCGCCAGCGTGGATCGGCTGGATCTTAATGGCGCTCCGGCCGCGCCCGCCAACATGCGGGCATTTACCGCTGAACCCCGCGTCACGAAACTGCCCCCTAGACCGCTATGGGTCGCGATTGCTATGGCGGCTCTCATCGCGGTGGTTGGCATCTCCCTGCTGGGCTGGTTTAAACCCCGTCCGGCCGAGGCCCGGCCGGTCATGCGATTCAGTATCGCGCCGCCTCATGCCCCGGACGTGCCGGACGTGCTGATTCCTACCTTATCCCGTGATGGTTTCTACCTTGCTTCCCTTTACTCCCTTCAAGGTCCAATCTACATTCGGCGGGCAGATCAATTTGAGGCTCAGCCGGTTGTAGGGACCGAAGGAGCTTTCGCCCCGCCGTGCTTTTCCCCGGATGGGCACTGGATTGCCTTTAGCGCCGGCGGTAAGCAGTTCAGGAAGGCGCCTATCTCCGGTGGCGAGGCTGTCACGTTGGCCGATGGACAGGATGCTATCAGTCTTTGCGATTGGGCCAACGACGGCCACATATATTACGCCGCGAATACGGGCATCATGCGAACCGATCCCAACGGCGGCAAATCTGAACTCATCGCCACGCCGGACCCGGCGAAGAACGAGGTCTTGTTGCTGGCTCCGCAATTGCTCCCCGGCGGTAAGCAAATCCTGTTCACGATTCAGACCACGAAGGGACTCAATACCCCTCTAATAGCGATTCTCAATCTTGAGACGCACGTTCGCACGGTCATACTCGAAGACGCGGGACTGGCCCGCTTCGCTCCGACGAGCCCACGTGCCTCGGTGGGTCACATCGTTTACGGGCACGGAACGGGACTTTTCGCTGCTCCGTTTGATGTCATCCGCCAAAAGATCGGTTCGCCTTCTCTGGTGTTAGATGGTGTCCAGGGGACCGGGTCCTGGCGGCCGTTCGGCCTCTCCGATTCCGGCACGCTGGCATATTTGCCGATCACAGCCAGTATGGGCTATTCCAGCACGAAAGCCGCATGGGTGGATCGGCAAGGCGGGGAGGAAGCCATTCCCGCCGGAACCCGCAATTTCGTCTCGTATAGCATACGATTGTCACCAGACGGTAGCCGATTCCTTTCGCCGATCTTCAATCCGAACCGGACCCTGGATAATCTTTGGATTTACGATCTGGTCCACGGAACGATGGCCCGAATTACATTCGAAATCTCGAACCCTCACGGCATATTTACGCCGGATGGCAGCCGGGTGATCTACTGGAATGGCTCGGGGCTTGCGGTCGGGAGCGGAGGAGTTCTCAAGTGGACCAATGCGGATGGGAGCGGCGAGCCGGTTTCTTTGGTCGCGAGCGATACCACGCTGATTCCGACCTCAATCTCCCCCGATGGTAAGACTCTTCTCTTCGCGAATCGTACGCGGAGCGTGTCCAGAGAATATACCGATATCTTCGCTTTGGCTCTGAACAGCGAGAACGCAAAACCGCGGCCCTTGATTGAATCCTCTTTCGGCAAGAAAGAGGCGATGTTCTCCCCCGACGGGCGCTGGATCGCCTACACATCGAACGAATCCGGCCGCGACGAAGTATACGTGACTCCCTACTCCCTGCCGGGACACAAAACGCAGATCTCGTCCGATGGCGGCGCGATGCCGCGCTGGAACCGCAATGGCCGGGAGTTGTTCTATCGCAATGGCGGGAAGCTGATGGCCGTCAAAACAGAACTCGGCGACGCTTTCCATGCGGACGTGCCGCAGATACTTTTCGACAGGCCCTATCTCCCCGGCTTCGATGTATCGCCGGATGGCAAGCGTTTTCTAATGATGAGGATCGCCCCCCAGCAAAGCGCACCGTTCGAAATCCACGTGGTGGTCAATTGGTTCGAAGAGCTTCGCCAACGCGCGATGGCCAATTAAGCCAATACAGAGATCCTCAGCGCAGTGGCCTT
>CAYMHP010000323.1:0-6680 GCA_964390225.1 uncultured Solibacteraceae bacterium | reverse complement strand
GTCCCGATGGTGATGCGCACCACGCTCGGCGCGACGCGCCGCTCGGCCGCGCAGCATTCCCAGTCGCTGCACGCGTGGTTCTGCCACATTCCCGGGCTGAAGGTTGTCATGCCTTCCACGCCCTATGACGCCAAAGGGCTGCTGAAGACGGCGATTCGCGACGATAATCCCGTGGTCTTCTTCGAAGATAAGATGATGTACCGGCTGAAGGGACCGGTGCCCGAAGCGGAATACACGATCCCGTTCGGCGTGGCCGATGTGAAACGCGTCGGAACCGACATTACGATTGTCGCGACGAGCAGCATGGTGCAGGTGGCGCTTGGCGGCGCGAGTCTGCTCGAAGAGGCAGGCATCAGCGCCGAGGTGATCGACCCGCGGACGCTGTGGCCGCTGGATGTCGACACCTTGGTCGAGTCGGCGCGCAAGACCTCGCGCGTGATCGTGATGGACGAAGGATACGGACGGTATGGCGTGACGGCGGAGCTGGCTTCTACGATCGCCGAAGCCGCGTTTTATGACCTGGAAGCGCCGGTGAAGCGGCTGGGAGCGATGCACGTTCCGATTCCGTTCTCGCCGCCGCTGGAAGATGTGACCGTGCCGACCGAACAATCGGTCTTCGAGGCGGCGAAGGCAATGATGCGGCCGGCGTAAGCAAGGTAGGGCAGGCTTTAGCCTGCCAGAAGTTTCTGGAACTGGAGGTTACTGTGGCACTGAAGACTCATGGAACGATGGCGGTGGATTGGGAGCAGCGCATCGACTTCGATCGCTTGCGCCGCGAGCGTCTGGCCCGCGCCAAGGCGTTGCTCGCCAAGTCGGAAATGGGCGCGCTGCTCTGCTTCGACATGAACAACGTCCGGTACATCACCGCGACGCACATCGGCACCTGGGCGCAGGATAAGATCAGCCGCTTCACGCTTCTGCCACAGAATGACGAGCCGATCCTCTGGGATTTCGGCTCGGCCGCCAGGCACCACCAGCTCAACTGCCCGTGGCTGGGCGAGCGCTCGCGCGCCGGCATTCCGCTATTGCGCGGCGCCATGTCGCCGGAGATGGGTCGCGCCGAGGACGTCGCGCGCAATATCAAAATCGAGCTCGAGATGCGCGGCCTGCACAAGCAACCCGTCGGCATCGACGTGGTCGAGCCGCCGATCCTCTTCGCGCTGCAGAAGGAAGGCATCACCGTGGTCGACGGCCAGCAGCTCATGTCCGACGCCCGCGTCATCAAAACGCAGGATGAGATTGCGCTGCTGAACACCTCGGCCATGATGGTGGATGCCGCCTACCACGAGCTCTACATGGCCATGAAGCCGGGAATGAGCGAGAACGAGGCTGTAGGCCTGGCCAGCAAGGTGTTGTACGATCTCGGCTCCGAGTACGTCGAAGGCGTCAACGCCATTTCCGGCGAACGCTGCAACCCGCACCCGCACCTGTTCTCCGATCGCGTGCTGCGTCCCGGCGATCCTGTCTACTACGACATTCTGCATTCCTACATGGGCTACCGCACCTGTTATTACCGGTGCTTCTCGATCGGCTACGCCTCGCACGCACTGCTCGATGCATACAAGCGCTGCCGCGAATACCTCGACGCGGCGATCTCGCTCATCCAGCCGGGCCGCACCACCGGCGAAGTCGCGGCGGTTTGGCCCAAGGCGCAGGAGTTCGGCTTCGCCAACGAGGAGGCTGCCTTCGCATTGCAGTTCGGACATGGCATTGGCCTTGCCATCTGGGAAAAGCCAGTGATCAGCCGCCTGGTGTCGCTCGAGCATTCCCATGAACTCAAGCCGGGCATGGTCTTCGCGCTCGAAACCTTCTGGCCCTCGAAGGATGGCTGGAGCGCCGCGCGCATCGAAGAAGAGATCGTCGTCACCGAGACAGGCCACGAAGTCATCACGCGTTTCCCTGCGGAAACCCTGCTCGTCGCTGGCGCACACTACCACACCGTGAATGGTCCTTTGCCCACCATTCGTGAGAACGAGGCGCCGCCCAGCCGACGCGTGGTTGAAATGGTGGAGGCCAGCGCCAAAACCGAACAAGTCGAGGTCGCTAAGTAGGCATGGCCCTCAGTGTTGTGATGCCTGCACTCGAAATGGCGCAGGAAACCGGGAAACTCCTCGCCTGGCTGAAGAAAGAAGGGGAATCGGTCAAAAAGGGCGAGCCGCTTCTAGAGATCGAAACCGACAAGGTTACGCTCGAAGTGGAAGCACCCGGCGATGGAGTTCTGGCCGGTGTGCGAGCGCGCGAAGGCACGGATGTGCCGGTGGGCCAGACAATCGCGTGGATCGTCGCCCCAGGCGAAAAGCCGCCCGCCGACGCAGCGAGCGCCGGTCCGGGCGCGCGGGGGATCTCCGAACAGACGCGTGCAGCTGTGGCTGCCAGCGCCGCGGCTGCTCCCACAACCGTTCCCGCCAGGGAAGTGAAAGCCTCGCCCAAGGCCAGGCGTCTCGCCAAGGAGCTCGGCGTGGATCTCAGCCGCGTCGTAGGCAAAGGACCCGGCGGTGTGATCAACGCGGAAGACGTGGAATTAGCCGCGAAGTCGCAGACGGCGGCTCCGGCAGCCACGGCTGCTGCCGCGAAACCCGCTCCCGTCAGACCAACCCCGCCGCAACCGGCGGCGACTCAAGCCATCGAGCAGCCCGGCGCGCTGAGCGCCATCTCGCGGCTGATGGCCGAGCGAACGACGCAAAGCTGGACTACAACACCGCATTTTTTCGTGGCTCGCGACATCGATGCCAGTGCGCTCGTCGCCGGCCGGGAGTGGCTCGGGCCGGTGATCGAACGCGCTTACGGCGTGAAACTCACGCACACCGACCTGCTGGTCGCCATCGCGGCGCGCGTTCTGGCAAATCATCCCAAGATGAACGCGAGCTGGACTGGCAATGCCATCCGCTTTAACCCCGATGTGAATATCAGCGTGGCCATGGCCGTGAAGGATGGCGTGGTCGGCGCCGTAATCGCCAAGGCCGGGACCCTCTCGCTGGGGGACATCGCCGTGCGCCGGCGGGACCTGACGGAGCGCGCACGCTCCGGTCACTTGCATCCCCCCGACGTCGCCGGCGGCACATTCACCATCAGCAATCTCGGCATGTATGGCGTGGATGCGTTCAGCGCCATCATCACACCGCCACAGACCGCGATTCTGGCGGTGGGCCGCATCGCCGATCGGGTCGTACCCGTCGACGGCAAACCGGGCATCCGTCCCATGATGACGATTACGCTTTCGAGCGACCACCGCGTCGTAGATGGCGCCCAAGCCGCGGTGTTCCTGAACGATCTCGCCGAGGCCGTGCGCGAACCGCAGAAGTGGCTCTCGTAGCACGCGGTCCTTCCGGGGGCTTGGCGAGCCTACCGGCACATTTCGTGCTCTTGCGTGTTGCCGTACACGGTATTTCCCGGCGTTCAACTTTGGCACCGTGCATGCCAGACGGGTGGTAGATTTGACTGTGGACGGAGCACCCGATCCCTTTCCCGCTCTTCCGTATCCAGAAGCAATGCGCTTGCTGCGGGTGTATTTCGGTGAGAGCGCCGTCCGATGGGACGAGCCCTTTGGATCCGTAATTATTGCTCTTCCGGCGCCCGGGGGCTTTTCACGCCTGCGGCGATTGACTTGGCGGCAGGCAAAGTACTTAGCTCTTCATCCAAAATATTGTAAGGCCATCATGCTCGGTCGATACCCGACCGATTGGCCGCTTTAACAAGGGTGAGGACCCTCACCCTCTGCCGCGGCAGCAGCAGCCGCTTGCTCTGCTGGATCAGCTGGTCGACGCCGCCCTTTCCGCCTGGACTCCGTCAACTGCTCCAGCGAGGCAATAATCTCGCCGATGAACTGCCGTTCCGCTCTCAGTTCGTTCAAAATCTTGGCAACATCCATGGCTGTCGTCCCGCTTATATCAAGGTGCTTCCGCCGGCCGTTTGCGTCAGCGGATAGAGCTCAGAGCAGAACGCGCTCATATCCTCGTGCATCAGGAGCGCCTCAAATACGACGGGCTTTTCGCCGTCTGAAATCCAGTTATCCTCTACGCGACTGAGCTCGATTGTGTCCCGGTAGCCCCGCATCACAATACGGAACTTGTCCTTCCCCGCCGCGAGCAAAATGCCCTCCGCGCTTTTCCCTCTCGAATCTCGAATCAAGACATGCATCTTTTTAGATCTCAACCTCCTGATTCATGCTCGATGCGCGATGCCGCCGGTGACAAGTTCACCTTCGATAGCAGCACATTAACTTGGTGTACAGAAACACGCACTCTCAGACTGTCTGAATCATCACGAAACTGGCGCGGTCTGCCGAGGGGAGTCCTCCTGCCGGTTGACGTGGTTGTCATCCGATCCCGCGCTAACCGTACCTAACCCCGGAAGGTCCTGAATGGTTCGCAAGCGGGGCATGACCTCATGATCGGATTGCGGCCTCGGAGTCCACGCTCAAGCTCACCCTCAATCGGCACAGACTCTAGCTCAAAATCATCGGGGGCCGAGGCCGCACGCACACTTCTCGCAGGTTGGGTCGGTTTCCTCCAGAGTGTCTCGACGGAATGGAATTTTGGCGGTTATAGCTTTCCGGAGCGGATACCTTCGGCAATTTCGGCGGCGCGGGCCTGCGCCGTGTGCATGTAGGTGTCGTTCTTGGCGATGCGATCGAGCATCGGGAGGTACTGCTCGGTTGCGAGCAGGCGTTTCTTGTCCAGCGCCATCTCAAGTAGCAGCAGCGCTTTGACGACGCCCAGCTTGTCGTACTTAGCGGCGCGTTCGAGATCGATGCGGCGCGCGGCCGATTCCGCCATGCGCTCGAACCAGTCACTCAGCGCCTGCGCCAACGGGTCCTGCGAGTAATTGAACTTAACTTCGGATTTGTCGGACCCGTTCTCGTAACGGAACGTCTTCGCACCCATGAAAGCGACCTTGACCGGCGCTTCCAGCGGGTGTTTGAAATAGTCGAGTTTCTCCGCGAGGTCAAATACCTGTTGGGTGTCCATCTCAGTGAGGTGGAACTTCAGGGGATTGTCGTCATCGGCAGCCTCGCGGTATTCGACATCGCCGGTTTTCTGCAAGATTATCTGGACGTACGGCGGAACGCTGCCGGGGAACGACTTGGAGTAGAAAATGCGCGGGCCTTCCGCGCCAGCCGCAAACCCGCACGCGGCGATCAGCACAACGCAAAGCCTCATATCAACTCTCACTCAAATCAACCGACGGCTCACGGCCTGATGGGTGGCGTGACAGATTGCCGCGGCCAGCGCATCGGAGGCGTCTTCGGATTCGATAATCTCAGGCAGACCGAGCAGAGACCGTACCATCAGTTGTACCTGGCTCTTCTCAGCGCGGCCGTAGCCCACGACGCTGGATTTCACCTCGAGCGGCGAATATTCGGCCACCTCCATACCCGCCTCGGCAATCGCGAGCAACGCCACGCCGCGCACTTGCGCGAGCTTCAGCGCGGTTTTCACATTGGCGGCATAGAAAACTTCTTCCACCGCCGCCGCTTCAGGCACGTATTCCGCAATCAGGCGCCGCAAACCGCCGGCTATTTCCAGCAGCCGTTTCTCGAACGGCCATTTCGGATTGGTGCGGATCACGCCCGCCGTGACGAGCCGATGCTCCACGCCATCGCTTTCGACCACGCCGTAGCCGGTTCGTTCCGAGCCGCAATCGACCCCGAGCACGCGCACGGCTCAGGCCAGAGCCTCCAACTCCTTCTCGTCGACGTCGAAATTGGAGTAGACGTTCTGCACGTCGTCATGGTCTTCGAGCGCCTCGCTGAGCTTGAGCATGCCGCTGGCGTTCTTGCCCTCGAGCTTGATCAGGTTCTTGGGAACCATGGCGATGCTGGCCTCTTCCGGAGGGAGACCGTTGGCCTCGAGCGCCTTCAGCACCGATTCGTGAGCGTCAGGGGAAGAGAGGATTTCCCAGCGATCGCCGTCGTTGCGCAGGTCGTCGGCGCCAGCATCCAGCACGATGCCCATCAGCCGATCTTCGGTGGCCTTTTCTCCCGGAATGAAGATCTGGCTCTTGCGCTCGAACATCCAGGCGACGCTACCCTGCTCGCCCATGTTTCCGCCGTTTTTCGAAAAGACGTGGCGGATCTCGCTGACGGTGCGGTTGCGGTTGTCGGTGGCGACGTTGACCAGGACCGCCGCGCCGCCGGGCCCGTAGCCTTCGAACATCACTTCTTCCATGGTGGCGCCTTCGAGCTCGCCGGTGCCCCGCATGATGGCCTTCTTGATGTTGTCGGCCGGCATGCTGACGCCCTTCGCCGCTAAAATCGCGGTGCGCAGCCGGGGATTCGAATCGGGATCGCCCCCGTTGCGGGCGGCGATGGTGATTTCTTTGATGATGCGCGTGAACATCTTGCCGCGCTTGGCGTCCAAAGCCGCCTTTTTGTGCTTAATGGTGGCCCATTTAGAGTGGCCTGACATTTGAACCTCGCAGGTAGGCCCGGTCACACCGGCCGGGAAGGAATCGTTTTATGATTGCAACCAATTCAAGATAGCAGAATGAGGGACTTGGCTCAACCGGAGCGGCCTGAAGGCCACTATTTCGGGCGTCCGGAGGCCCCTTTCATGTGCCGGGGCGCGCCTTTGGGACGTGTCTGGTAAAATGACAAGCGGGCCTTTTGGCTCACGCCCGCAGGAGACGGTGAGGTGCGAGAGCGGTTGAATCGGGCGGTCTCGAAAACCGTTGAACCTTTA
>CAYMHP010000322.1:0-6691 GCA_964390225.1 uncultured Solibacteraceae bacterium | reverse complement strand
GGGGCCGAAGCGCTCAGGCGCCCCGGCGCTAGGCATGAGGCGACCTTGGCAGGTCCTTTTACCAACCGCAAGAGCGGCAGGGCCGGTCACCCGGGCAGCCGACCCAGCCCGGCATTCCCGGTCTAGGCCGGGCGAGCGCGTCCACCACCTCGGTGGGCCCGCCTCACGGCGCGCCAACTCCGTGGAGATATCCGGAATTTGCGTTGGTGACGCGGCCTTCGACAAGCCCGGCGGTTCCGTCGCCTCGGGCGCCGATCATACTCCGGTGATGGTGGGGCAACGGAGCTTATCGCGCCGGTGAAGCGATAGCCGCGACCGAATTCGGTCCGGATAAAGTCCCGGTCATCGCCGAGAGCCTTGCGCAACGCCGAGACCTGAACCTTGAGATTAGAGGTCTCCACAAAAATGCCCGGCCAGATAAGGCCCAGGAGTTCATCCTTGGTGACAAGCGCCCCGTCGGCGTCGATGCCGGTGCATGTGCATCTGCTCGTAGAGAGCGGCATCCACATCATCGAGTGCCTCAACCTGGAAGAACTCGCGGCCGCGGGTGTTTCGACCTTTGTGTTCTTGGCCGCTCCGCTGAAGGTTCGCGGCGCGACTGGCGCCCCAATGCGGCCGATCGCGGTGGTTTCGTAACTGCTTTCAGCGCTGGCGGCGGGGGCCTGTGAAAAATTGCGACCCCCGCCCTTACGGGACGCGGCTGAAAAACTCTCTTCAGCCCCGCCGGTGAGGCCGGGTTTCGCTATCCGAACCGATTCAGTTTCGGCAGTGCCAGGATCAGCAAAATCACCCCGGTCACAAGTGAAATCGCCAAGGAAATTGGCAGAATCATTGGCTCAAAGGCCATTCGTACACGGTGCACCCCATCCGGAACCACCACGGCCCGAAAGGCAACGTCGACACGGTGGATCGGTATCGGTCGCTCGTCGAGCCAAGCCTTCCAGCCGGGGTAATCGTTCTCCGACATCACCAGCAGCCCGCCTCCCGGGCTCCGCACCGAAAGCTGCAGCGCGGCCGGCTCGTAATTGAGAACCTGCACCTGCTCACCGACGCTGGAGTCCGCAGCGGGAAGCTCGATCGCCTCCTCGCTGATGGCGCTGCGGTGCAGATCGATCTGGCGATCGTCGATCAATTTTCTGGCTTGGGCCAGCGACCCCACCCGATGCACCTGGTGAACCACAAAAAACCGCGGCAGCGCCGTTACGTTTTCGAACAGTTCGTTACCGGGCAGGCTGGCCACGTGCCGGAACCGCGCGAGCGCGTCGGCACGCGCCGCATCCTTTCCGGTCGCAATCAGGTAGCGGACATTCAACAGGTCGAGAACCGGGGAATCCAGGTGCTCCACCGGGTAGTTCCAGCCCCAACGCGGGCCGTCGTGTAGAAAGAGCCGAAGCTGAATGATGTTCTCCAGCGCCAGCGGACTGACGCCGCCCGCGCTCGGCACCTGCGTGATCGGCGCGCTAATTGCCCAGAACATGCTGGCCTCGTCGGTATGATCGATGCGCCACGGCGGCGTCTCCCGGTTGACGTACTGGCGAACGCCGGCAAGCAACGGCTTGCTCCCATCGAACGCCTCGCGTGTGACACCGGGTTCGTCTTTGATGGAGACCACGTTCATCGGCCGCCCGGAACCCGTCAGGAACAAGTCGGCGGCGATCAGCGCCGCAATGGCCCAGCGGACCGAATTGCGAAGCCGCAGAGATTCCAGGCCGAGCGCGGCCAGACCGGCGATTCCCAGTGTCAGAATTGAGTACGCGTACTCCGGATGAATTCCGATACGGATCTTTTCCGGCAGTAGTGGATAGCCCCAGCGCCAGATCGGAGTCTTGTCTCCCAAGGTCCAGAACACGGCGAAGAGAACCATGATTCCGAGCAGGGGAGCGTAGCGGTTTTTGCGAACGACGACAGCCAACCCGGCCAGCGCCAGCCCCGCGAGACTGCAGTAGAGATACAGGAAGCTCGGATCGCCCGGCCCGTGAAACCGGCGCATATCAAAAATATCGTAGTGATTGGGGAGGACCAGGGAGACCAGGCTTTGCCAATATAGCCCGCCCCCGGTGCCGAGCCAGTCGCCCCGGTATTTCGCGACGCTGTGCTGGGTCAGCTGCGCGGTCGGAATGAATTGCACCGCCGCAAGCGAAATCCCCAGCGCGCATCCCCCCGCCGTGTACAACAGCAGTGGCCAACGCGCGAAACGCAGCGCCACCAGAAGGACAGCAAGCACGACCGTCGAAACGAATACGGTTAACGTGGGTTGCGGAAATCCGCCGACGATCGCCATTCCCAGCGCGGCGCTGAGAATGGCCAGCCAACGCAGCCGCGGGCCATCCCGCAACCGCAGCACTGCCAGCCACGCCAAGGGCATCCATGCCACCGCCATCATCGCGCAGATGTGCTCTGCGCGGGACGCGAAGAAGCCGCCGGTCTGAAAAATCACGGCGCCCGCGAATGCCGCTGCGCGGCCCGCGCCCAACTCGCGGAACAAATGATACGCGGCGATCCCCGCGAACCAGACCTGCAACACAGCCGTCCACTCGAGCAGCAGCGGAAGGATTTGAACCGAAGTGCGGCTGCTCACCAGCGCGCTCAGCAACACGAGCGGATGAAAGAAGCATGCCTCGATATTGGCGAAGATCGGGTAGCCGCAATATGTATAAGGGTTCCACAGGGCGAAACGGCCCGCCCGGAGCTCATCCGTCAAAAACGTGATTAACGGAAGCTGCACCCCACGGAAATCCCACGGGAAGAGATACTGCAGGCTGAACAGCGGCTTGTGGAAGAAGGCGACTACATCTGCGAACAGGGCAAGATAGACTCCGAGAGAGCTTCGCTTGTCCGAATAAACAGGTGCCTTCGATTCGCCGCGCTTGATAGACTACTAATTAAACACGGCCTCTGCCGCCCTGTCCACAGTGGCACAGACGAAGGTCCTCCGTTTAGCCCCGCCTGTCAGGGCGAGGACAGCGGCCAACTTCCATGAAGATTTCGGTGATCATTCCGGCGCGCAATGAGGAAGAATGCATTGCTGAGACACTGCGCTCGGTGGCCGCCGCGCTCCGCTCCGCATCCCTGGCGCACGAGATCATCGTCGTGGACGATGGCAGCAGCGACGGAACGTCCGGCCGCGTCCGCGAATTCGCGGCACGCAATCCCGATGTGCTGCTGGTCTCCAACCCGGGGCGGAACGGCTTCGGCATGGCCGTACGCGCCGGTCTCGAATACTTCACCGGCGACGCCGTCGCCGTGTTCATGGCGGATGGCTCCGACAGTGCGGAAGACCTGGTCGCGTGCTGCCGCAAGCTCGAGGAAGGCTACGACTGCGTCTTCGGCTCGCGCTTTATTCACGGCAGCCGAGTGACGGATTACCCGGTTCATAAGCTTGTAGTGAACCGGTGCGCGAACTGGTTCGTACAGGCTTTATTCGGGCTTCGTCTGAACGATACCACCAACGCCTTCAAAGTCTATCGGCGCGAAGTGATCGAGGGCGTGCAGCCGCTGATCTCCCCTCATTTCAATCTGACGGTTGAAATGCCGCTCAAAGCAATTGTGCGGGGCTACTCTTACGCGATCGTGCCGATCTCCTGGACCAACCGCACGGCCGGCATTTCGAAGCTCAAGCTAAAAGAGATGGGCAGCCGCTATCTCTTTATCGTGCTCTACATCTGGCTCGAAAAAATCCTCACGCGCGGCGATTATCGCCGGCAGCCGAAGGCGGCCGAACCCGTCAAATCGAGCCAGAGAGCGAGGAACTAGCGCATTGGACGGAGTCATCATCGTCGATAAACCGGAAGGCTGGACGTCACACGACGTTGTCGCCAAGATGCGGCGGATCGCGAATACCAGGCGCGTCGGCCACTTGGGCACGCTCGACCCGATTGCGACCGGCGTGCTGCCCGTCGTCATCGGGCGTGCCACGCGCCTGGCGCAGTTCTATACGCGCAGCGACAAGATCTACGAAGGTATCGTCCGGTTTGGATGGTCCACCGACACTTACGATCGCGGCGGCGAGCCCACCAGCGAGAAACGGACCATCGAGCTCGATCCCGACACGCTGGAGGAAGTGCTCGAGAGATTCCGAGGCGAATTTCTGCAGACTCCGCCAGCCGTCTCGGCGAAGAAGGTGCACGGCCGGCGCGCCTACGAACTGGCCCGGCAGGCCATCGCCGTGGAACTCGAGCCGGTCAGAGTGCACGTTTACGAGCTGAGCCTGATGGGAATGGAGGGCTCCGACGCGCACTTGCGCGCGCACTGTTCGGGCGGCACTTACCTGCGCTCCATCGCCCACGACCTGGGGCAGGCACTCGGGTGTGGCGCGCACCTGCTCGAACTGCGGCGCGTCGCCAGTGGCGAGTTCGAGATCGGGCAGGCCCGGACGATCGCGCAGTTGGAAGCGCTGGCATCCGATGACCGCCTGCTCGACGCGCTCGTGCCCGCGGCCGACCTGCTGCCCGCTTTCCCCGGTGTGTTTGTGGACGACCTCACAGCCGCCCACATACGCAACGGCCGGAACTTCCCTGCCTCGCCCTTTCGTCCTCAGCCTGCCGCCCAACACGTGAAGGCCATCACACGCCATGGCGAGTTGGTCGCCATCGGGGAGGTGGTCTTGCCGAACCTCTACCACCCGGTGGTGGTCTTTTGATCGACCCCGCTTGCTAGAATAGGGGTGCGCATATGCTGAAGCGCTTCATTCTGTGGGACTATTCGCGCGCGACTTGGCAGTATGACTTGATGGTCGGGATCATCCTGGCGTTTATCTTCCTGACGCCGCGGGCCTGGTTCCGCGATCAGCCGCGAATTCCCACGGCGCGCAGTATTGCTCCGGTCCCTGGCGAGCATGGCGGCTCCCTGTTTTTCGTAAACCCCGAGCTTTTGGCGGGCGTCCCGGAAGGGCAGCATGCCGCCAAACTTACGCAGTTGCTTCATTCCCAGACCGGCAATCCGAAGCTAACCGTGAACCGGGTAGAGCCGGTTCTCGATTCGGAAGGCAAACTGCAGGGCTACATGGCGTTCGGGCAGCCTTGAGGGGAATTCCGCTCGCCGCAGAAGTACGCATGCAAAGCACAAAGCGATCCTGCTGGTTTCTTTTTCTCCTGGCAATCGCGGGTGGGTGGGACCACGCATCCGCTGCAGGCGGGGCGCTGGAGGCTACCTTGGCCAAGATGGATCAGGCTGCTGCGAATTTCAGCGGATTGTCGGCGGATATTCGCCGTGTTGCCCACACGGCAGTGATCAATGAAGACAACACCGATTCGGGAACCATCCTGGTCAAGCGTTCCAAGGCGCGGGATGTCCATATGCTGTTGAATTTTACCCAACCGGATCCGAAACAAGCTGAGATTTTCGACAACAAATTTCAGGTCTACTATCCGAAGATACAAACCTTGCAAATTTACGACTTAGGTAAGAGCAGGTCGCTTGTGGACCAATATCTCTTACTCGGGTTTGGCAGTAGCTCCAAAGAGCTGGCCACCGCCTATGCGATCACGCTGAGCGGGCCGGAAACGGTAGGCAGCGAAAAAACAACCCGGATCGAGTTGATTCCGAAGTCCCAGGAGCTCTTGTCGCATCTAACCAAAGTGGATCTTTGGATCTCCGACGGCACCGGCATCGCCGTGCAGCAGAAGTTCGAAATGCCGGGCGGCGACTACAACCTGGCCACCTACAGCAATATGAAGATCAACCCCAATCTGCCCGATTCGTCCTTAAAGCTGAACCTGCCTAAAGGCGTGAAGCGCGAGTATCCCCAGAAGTAATGAAGACCAAAACCAGCGCCAACCGGCTGCAGTATCTGGACTGGCTCCGCGGCCTCGGAGCCGTTGTGATGCTGCAGGGTCACGTTTTTCACTCGTTTTTGAGAAACGATCTGCGGGACGGCGCGCCCTACATGCTTTCGCAATTCGTGGGCGGGATGCCTCCGGCGATCTTCCTCTTCCTGACCGGCGTCACGCTGGCGTTCCTGATGGACAGCACGGAGCGCAAGGGCCTCGCGCCACGCGAGCGGCTTTGGGCCGCGCTGCGGCGTTCGGGGTATCTCTTCGGGCTAGCCTTCGCCTTTCGCCTGCAGCTTTGGCTGTTCGGGTGGCCTGCCCCTTGGACGGACCTACTGCGCGTCGACATCCTAAACTGCATGGGCTTCGCCGTGGCATTGCTGTCGAGCATGGCGCTGTTCCGGACGCTGGAACGGGCGCGGCTGTGCGCGGCGCTCGGGCTGGGGATTGCGGTCGTCTCTCCGTGGATCAGCCAAATGGACTGGTCATGGGCACCCTCGCTGGTGCGTAGCTACATCGTTCCCGACTACAGCTCTTTCGGCTTCTTCCCGTGGGCGGCGTACCTGGCGTTCGGTATGAGTGCGGGGAGTATTTTGCGGGCAGCTCCCGCCGCGGCGACAGAGCGCGTAATCCAATGGGCCGGGCTCCTGGGCGGCGCGCTGGTCTTTTCGTGCCAGTATTTCGCGAACCTGCCGTACTCGATTTATGAGAAATCGGATTTCTGGCTGAATAGCCCGATGCAAGTGCTCATCAAGCAGGGTGTGACCCTGCTGCTGCTCGCGTTCGCGTTCTTATGGACCCGCTATGCAACCAACGGCGCCTGGAGTTGGGTGCGGCAGTTCGGGACCACCTCGCTGCTGGTCTACTGGGTGCACATCGAGCTGGTGTACGGACGCTGGTTCTCGTTCCTGAAGAATAACCTG
>CAYMHP010000321.1:0-6753 GCA_964390225.1 uncultured Solibacteraceae bacterium | reverse complement strand
GCGATGCGCGCCCGCAATCCAAGCTCGGCGTCGTCGCCGTACGCAAAGAAATCTTCGTCGAAGCCGCCAATCTCATCCAGCATTTGCTTCCGGTAGAGCGCCGCGCAGCCGTCCGGCCACAAGACTTCTTCCGTCCGGTCGAATTGGCCGCGATCTACGACGCCGCTGGCGCGTCCCCGGTTCTGGCCGTCCGGAAAGATCAGGTGGCCTACCTTGTCGATAACCGATGGGTTCTCCCATACAAGCACCTTGCTCGCGGCCATTCCAATATCCGGCGCCGTCGCGCAGGCCTTCAGGAGTGCGGCCAGCCACCCCGGTTCTGCTTCGGCATCGTTGTTGAGCAGGGCGATAAAATCACCGCGGGCGGCGGCGATGCCCTGGTTATTGGCGGCGCAGAAACCACGGTTTTCCCGGTTGCGGATGACCTCAGCACCAAACTCGCCGGCCGCCATTTCGGGAGATCCGTCGGTCGATCCGTTATCGACCACGATCGTCTCGAACTCCACTCCCCTCTGCCGAGCCAGCGAAACGAGACACGCGCGAAGGAGTTCTTTACGGTTCCAGTTGACGACGACGACCGTGATCAAAGTTCATGCTATCAAGCGATGCCCGAAATCTCTCCGGGAAAAAAAGATACCGCAGAGACTCGGAGACGCCGGGGAAGCTACTGAAATGCTTCGGCGGGGTCATGCGGAACGCTACATAAGCCGGCCAAAGTTACGCTATTCCCCGTTGTATGATGAGGTTAGGTCCCCTAGGAAGACACCGGCATGATTTCCGTTGGCGAGACGCTGCGCCGCGAGCGGGTCAAGCGCAATTTCGATCTGGATTACGTTTCCAAGGAACTGAAAATCGCGCCGAAGCTCCTGGAAGCCATTGAAGAAGAGCGCTTCGACAGCCTCCCTGGGGGCGTCTTTGTGAAGAGCTTCGTACGGCAGTACGCGCGCCTGCTCGATCTCGACGACGAGGAGTTGGTGGGCGAAGTGCGGCGCATATTAGAGCCGCATACTGAGCTCGCGCAAACGATGCACGCGGTGCCCCCTCCCGACGCGGCGATTCCGTTGCCGCGAATGAAGGGTTGGCAGGCGGTCGGCGACGGGAGCTCCCGCTGGTCCGCGTCTCTGCCGTCTTTCGCGATGGTCGTGATCATGCTGCTGGTGTGCTCCGGTGTATACACCTGGTGGCAGCGGTCGCGACGTCCGGCTCCGGTACACCCAAGTGCTCCGCCGGGAGTCGCTGCGGTGCAGACTCCACAGTCGCCGCCTCCAGCAACTCCGGCCGAAACTCCCGCGCCTGCAGTATCATCGCCGGCCGAGCCGGCGCAGACTGCCGCAGGGAATGCTCCCGCGCCGGAAGAAGGGGAACGTCCCGGGGCGGAATCCGTTGCGGGCGCGAATGCCGCGCCGCCGGCTCCGAACGCACCCCCACCAGCGTCAACTCCGAACGGTAGGACGTCCGCTCCGAGAGCTAGCAACGGTCAGACGTCCGACTCCGCAAGTCCGAATGGCGAAACCGCAGCGGCTCCCAATGGCGCCAGCGTGGGCGAGCTGGGTCATACCCCGGAACCGAATCCGAATGCGGCCGTCCGGGTTGAAGTGACTGCCCAGGAACCGGTCTGGATCCTGGTTCGCACCGACGGAGAGTATTCGTTTTCCGGGACGCTCGACGCGAATCAAACCCGCATAATTGCAGCCAACCAAAATGTGCTGTTGCGGGTCGGCAATGCGGGCGGTGTCAGTATTTCGTTAAACGGAAAGCCGATCGGACCGCTCGGGCCGAAAGGGCAGGTACGGACGCTTCAGCTGACGCCCGGCGGCTTCCACATTGTTCCGCCCGCAGCGCCCAAACCGGCGTCGCCTGTCGAAGCCCTCGATCCCCTCTGAGCGCGCCGCAGCGCTTTCTGCCGCCTCTGCTCAAGCATGAGAAGCTCGTGTCGGCGGCGCTTCTTGACGCTCTCATCGATCTTCCGCCAGAACTTCCAGAAGTAACTCACGGCCGAGAGCAGGGCAAAAAAGACCACGCCCCACATCAGGATCATACTGGGGAGCCGCAGCGCGGGGTGGCGGACGCTGATCAGCATCGAGGAAATGGCGATTACCTGCGATAACATCTTCGTCTTGCCTAAATCGTTAGCCCTGATGGTGTAGCCTTCCGCAGCCGCGATACTGCGCAGCCCCGAAACCGCGAACTCGCGCGCTACGATCAGGATGGCCATCCAGCCGGGAAGCGCGCGCACTTGAACGAGAGAAATGAGGGCCGCCGAGACGAGCAGCTTGTCGGCAATCGGATCAAGGAGCGTCCCGATGGTCGTCACCTGCTTCCAACGCCGGGCGAGATAGCCGTCGAGCAGATCGGTTCCCGCGGCACAGAGGAAGATCGCCAGCGCCAGCCACTCGTTGGTCACGATGTGGCCGCCAATTCGCACCGACACATCCTCCTCAACGAGTGCGGCCACCAGGAGCGGCACGAAGAAGATGCGGAGAAGGGTCAGCGAATTGGGAAGATTCATCCCCAAACCAACTATAATGCGTGGCGCTCCCGCGGAACAACTGGCGGCCGGTAGACTGTGGCGCGCGGCTTTTGGGGGTCGAGGCTAGCCGTGGTTTGGGTGATTCGCTTTCCCGGACCGGGTAGCGGTTCGGGTTTTTGCGCCGCGGCCGGGCTGGTGCTGGCGGACAATCGCCGGTCCCTCACGGTGTTCCACCGTCTTACGGCCCGAGCCGGCCCACTGGCCGCCGTCGACCGCGGCGGTTGCACGCGGGCTGCGGTTGGGCCCATTGCTTTCCGTTGCCCGTTTGAGACTGGTCTTCTTCCCTTGTGTGCTCTCTCCGGAGCTTTTGATCTTCCGCGGCATACAACCATTGTCGAGCGGGGCCACGGAAGCGTCTGTTGCCGAAGCCACAGAAGAGAAATCAAGAAACGGGCGAGAGGGCTTGGCGAACAGGAGTCGTCTTTCGCCAGAAGACGGCGGCCAGCAGAATCGTGAGAAGCTGCACCGACGCGATCAAGGCGACGCAAGCGGGCCAGCCTCCACGGCTCCAGAACTGGCCCGGCACGGCCGCTCCAAAACTACCGCCGACGTAATAAAACAGAACATACATGCCGAGCGCGGCCGCGCGCGCTTCAGTCGCCACGGTACCGATGTAGCTGCTGGATGCCGACTGCGCCACGAACACGCCGCTGCAGCACAGGGCAAGGCCGAGCAGGATGGCAGGAATCGAGGGCAGAAGCGTGAGCAGAATGCCGAAAATGCCGCCGGCGAGCGCGACCGTGATGGTGAAACGGTGTCCCGCCCGGTCAATCCAGCGCCCCGCAATCGGCGCGGCCGCCGCGCCCGCCAGATAGACAACGAACAGCAGGCCGAGTTCCGCGGGAGTCAGCTGGAAAGGCGGCGCAGCCAGGTAGAAGTTCACATAAGTGAACGTGGCGAGCATCGAGAACAGGACGCAGAAACCCACGGCGTAGGTTGCCAGAAGGCGCGGGTTTTTCAAGTGCCGCGCCATGGCCCCGGCGGTAGAGCCATGATGGTGCGGCCGCGCGAATCGGTGGTCGGGCGGCAGCCACATCCAGACCACCAGTCCGGCGACGGCACACAGTCCGCCCAGCACCACGAAGGCCCATTGCCAGGGGAACCGGGCGCCCACCAGCCCCGCGATCATGCGGCCGCTGAAGCCGCCAAGCACCGTCCCCGAAACGTAGGCTCCCATAGCGGCCCCGACGCCCTCCTCCCATTCTTCGTTGATGTAGGCGGGAACCACGACGGAAATTCCAGGAGTGAAAACCCCCTGCCAAAAACGCCAGAAGATGAGCTGGCGCAATCCCGCCGCAGCCGCCACCAGCAGACAAGGAACTGCCAGCAGGATGGAAGCAGGAACGATGATTCGTTTGCGGCCCAGGCGATCGGCCAAGATGCCGGCGAATAGCGCGGCGCTGGCGACGCCGACGGTCGATGCGGTGAGGAGCAGGCTAATGCCGGCGACGGACGTGTGAAACTCGTGCGCCAGCATCGGCAGCAGGGGTTGTGGCGCGTAGAGCGTGAGGAAGCCGCAGAATCCGGCAACAGCGACTGCGGCTGTCCGCCTGCCGCCATGTGGGGCGTCTGGAATCAATTGGTATGATACGTCGGGCTTCCGTGGCGAGTAAAGGCGCACGCTACGGCCGCGCCGGGGAAGAAGGTCAGCTTGCGAGCCGCTGGGTCCAGCGGGGCTTTGTTTCATCGGCCGGGCTTCCGGCGGCCGGGACTCCCGTGTTCGGAGGAGCGTCCGCCGTTCGTGAACGGCGATGTGAAAGACGCATCACACAAGCGCTGGCGATGGAAGTCGCCCAGTTCAGCAGCCGCAGCCACAGCGCGGGCGCGTTGCTGTAACTGCAAGCGACCAATTCCAGGCCGGAGATATAGTCGCCGTCTTTGGAACCGGAAAAACAAACGGCCCCCACGAAGAACTGGTCGTCCCATTGCACTTGGACCTGCGCGCCGGTGGGAAACGGCTCCTTCGTAACAATGCGCATGCCTGAGCGCGAGGTATTGACGATTTGGCAGGGCGCCTTCGCGCCAGTCGAACCGAGCACCGATGCGATAGCGCGCCGTTCGAAACGGTAACGCCTCTCGCGCCGTGATTCGGGCTCCTCACTCCTCGCCTGCTTGCGCCGGATGAGGGCCGCCAGGTGCGCGGACTCCTCAGAAGTTTTCATAGAGTTCGCAGCGCGGGTGCCTCGCCAGACTACCAGCACAATGCCCAACACGAGAAAGGAATAAAACAGGACAGGCATAGGCGAGATCCATTACCCCTGGATCTCCTCCGACGCGCGCGTGGCGAGACGGATGGGAAGCTGAGAACGATTCCCTAACACAGCGGTAAGAGAATTATCGAACGCGCTGTGCAATTTTTCGAGCAAGGCTTCGCGGCGTGCGGCAACCTCTTCGGTCTCTTCGGCGCACGCGGCGCGAGGCGCGGAATAAACCGCCATAATGAGATCGAATAGCTGCTGTTCACTAAGGCTCAACTGAATCATAAGCGTTCACCTGATCCCCGGACGCCTCGGCCTCCGCTCCAGGGAACATCCAGACTTTGTCGAACGGGCCGGAGACATCCGATGGGGGTACGGCGCTGCCGTGCGCACCCGTATTCTGCCCCTCAGTCTTACGAACCAGGCTGCGAGCGATCAAGGCCAGCTCATAGCGGCTGCGCGCTCCTGTTTTACGGAATACCCGGTTCAAGTACACTTTGACACTGCCTTCGGTCATGCGGAGGGCGGCGGCGATTTCGCGGTTCTTGAGTCCATCGGTCACCATGGCCAGCACCTGCTGCTCGCGGCGCGTCAGCCGGGGTTCGGACGGACGCTGCGTCTCGAAATCGATATCGAATCGAAAATTGCGTTCTCCCTGGCAGATCTGTAGCAGCGCCCGCGAGGCCTCCTCTATGGGGAGCTTTGTCGAGAGCAGCCCGTGAATGCCGGTCTCCATCGCAGCCTGAACGAACTGCGGGGTCACGCGGCCGCACCAAAGCACGAACACGGACTCGGGACGGTTGGCCCGCAGCCGCGCGAGTGATTCCCACCCGGGCGAGAACTCCGAATCGATGACGATTAGAAACGCTTCGCCGGGTTGCAGGCTATGCGCCAACTCGGCCGGGGCGACGATGCTATGTTCGGCTCCAAGACCAGCCCAGTGCAGCAGCTCGCGGAAGCCGACCACCATCAGCGGACGCTCCGTCACGAAGATCGTCTTCCGTACCCGAGGTCTCATGGGCGTACTCCGATTTTGGCTGGGATCTGGATGGACTGCTTCACTGGCTGGATTGCACTCGCTCGAACCGCCGAGGGCATGGGCCGGATTGGAACAAAGATCGAACTCACAGCCACAAAGAGCGCCAGCGCCAAAAGGTCCGTCATACTTTGTATACGCATTGCCGGCTTCGGTTTGTGCACGGCAGAGGCCACCCTGAGCGCCCGGCAACTCCTTTGATTCGAACTGCGCAACCGATGTGACGAGGACAACCTGTCTCTTCGGCTGCGGCTCGGTGACAGTTTGTCCAGGGACGGCCGGAACCGCCTCGCGGATTAGTTTATTGGGCATGGACAAGAACCTCGGTCTGCACGGTCTCGTGAACCGGCCGGCCTTTCTGTTTGGCGGCTCTCTTGGCCTTATACATGCGGCGATCGGCTTCGGCGAGCAGTTGCTCGGCGTCGGCGCCATCCTCGGGGTAATAGGCCTCACCAATGCTCATGGTGAGGATCTCCTCGCCGGTGACTTGCGATCCGGCCCTGGCCCCGATCTCCGCTAATTCCCGCAGCCGGTATCCGACGGTCTCGCGCGTGCTGGCCGGCAGAATCAAAACGAACTCATCGCCGCCCATGCGCGCCACGTAGTCGTATTCGCGGCAACTATCGCGCAACGCGTTGCCGACTTCCCGCAGCACCTTGTTTCCGATGAGGTGGCCGTATTGATCGTTCACCTGCTTGAAGCCATCCAGATCACAGACGAGAACTGTGAGCGACTCGTTCGAGCGCTTGGAGCGCGCCAATTCGCTGTCCAGACGAAGGAACAGCGAGCGGGCATTGGGCAGGTTCGTAAGATAATCCGTGGTCGCAGTCGTCTCCGCCTGCCGGAACTTCACTGCATTTTCCACGGCGAACGAGACCTTGGAAGCGATGGCGAGCAGGATGCGCAGGTTATCGGACGAGAAGGAATCCTTCTCTGTGCGATAAAGCGTCAACACGCCGACGGTTCCGTTCAGCGCAACCAGGGGCACG
>CAYMHP010000320.1:0-6836 GCA_964390225.1 uncultured Solibacteraceae bacterium | reverse complement strand
ATGAAGTACGAACCGGACGATCTCCTCGCGCGCATGCTCAAGAGCGCCAGCAGATGTGAGATCGACCGCCGGAAACATTCCCTGGAACCGGGGTATCGCCGAATGGTACCCAAACGTCAGACTGATCGTATTGGCGATCAGCATCCTAGGATCGAGGTCAGGTCGAATTAAGCCCGCCTGTTGTGCTTTGCGGGCGAACGCGCAGACATCTTGCATCCAATTGCCCAGCTCGCCGGGAGCATGGGTGGCGCTGAAGGTGCGCCAGCACTCCGCGGCCTCCCACGACATCATGCGTAGCGCGCTGGGATGCGCGGCGTAGAAGTCGAAACTGAGGCGCACCGCCTCCTCGATGAAGCGGCGCACACGGGCGGCATCCAGCGGCGCGTCCGGATCCGCCGCGATTGCCATCATCGGCTTGGAGATCTCTTCATTCACGAGACGTTTGGACTGCGCGACCACGGCCCGATACAGCCCCACCTTGTCGCCAAAGTAGCGGAAGATCAGGGCCTTGTTGTAGCCCGCAGTGGCGGCGATCTCGTCAATGCGCGCACCTTCGAAGCCTACTCGCGCGAAGATCTCCCGCGCGGCGTCGAGCAGCGCCTGGGTTGCCGCCTCCGGATCGCGTGGTCGTGTCCGCTCCCCCTGTACCATCGTATCGCCTCGCGACGTTTGTAACTAACTAGTTAGTTACAAGGGATAGTAGGCGCGGGAGTCAAGAGCGTCAAGGGGAATGCAAAGGATTGTCACTGTCCGGCGAGATCATCGTTATTGTTATCATCGTCTGTTGGGCGGAGGGTGGCGTCGAGACGGGCGTCATGGCCATTGTGCAGGGGACTGCGCTTGCGCTCGGCGCGGCGGTGCAGCAGAAAAATCACAGCGGCTGGTAGTACGATGAACACGAACAACACGATGGCTATCGCCCAGCCGTACGGATTGCCTGTAACGATGGCGTAGATGACGAGCGCGGCCAACAGCACCGAGATGAAGACGGTGTAGCGGCGACTCTCCGGCATGAATGAAAACATGCGCCCTCGCTTGCCAGCGGCATCCTATCAGGTCGCGTACTCCGCTAGGCCACGGTTAGCAATTCCGGGCCCGAATCGGTAATGGCAAGCGTATGCTCGAATTGCGCCGAGCGCGATCCGTCCGCGGTGGCGATGGTCCATTGGTCGGGCAGCGCGCGGATGGCGGGGCTGCCGGCGTTGATCATCGGCTCGATAGTGAAGACCATTCCCGGCCGGATCTCGATTCCGGAGCCTGGCTTGCCAAAGTGCAGCACTGTCGGCTCCTCCCAGAGCTCACGACCGACGCCGTGACCAGCCAGCTCCCGTACGGTCGAGAAGCCTTGCGCCTCGCAGTACGCCTGAATGGCCGCGCCGATGTCGCCGAGATGCTTACCCGGCAGCGCCTGCTCGATGCCGAGTTCGAGGCACCGCCACGTCACGTCTACCAGCCGCTGCGACTCGGCGTCTACCTTCCCGACCGCGAAGGTCTTGCACGAGTCGCCGATCCAGCCTCGGTAGCGCGCGCCGATATCAATGCCGACAATGTCGCCCTCGGCGAGCGCCTGACGTGAGTTCGGGATGCCATGGCAGATGACGTCGTTGATGGCGACACAGATCGTCGCGGGAAACGGCGGGCGCACCATCCGTCCGCGCTTGTCCGCGAGCGCACCGTGCCCCTTGTACATTGGCAGCGCACCCTGGCCGCGGATGTATTGCTCGGCAATGCGATCCAGCTCGCCGGTGGTGACGCCAGGAACGATGTGTGGCCGCAGCGTTTCGTATGTCTCGGCTACTATCCTACCCGCGGCTCGCAGCCGCTCAACTTCGTTCGGTGATTTTAGAATGATTGCCATGTTGTCTTCATTCCCGCTTCAGAAACACTGCGGTGGCCCCCAGGGCTCAATGCCTCGGCGGCCACCGTGTAGGATGCCGCACTCTCATTATATGGCTTTGATGGCATCATCAGGCGATGCGCGCGAATAGATGGACCTGACGGCGGAGATATGGAAGTAGCGACTGAACGCTTATCCGCGGTACTGATATACGCTTATGCCGGAACTCAGCGCGCAGCTGGCTCCTCCACCTTGTCCTCCGCAGCGTGCGCTTCCGCCTCGTGTTGCGCTTCCATCTCCGACTCGGTGGGAACCTTCAGCCACCGGCGGTATGACCCGAACGCGAAGACGAAGACCATCGCCCAGAAAATGACCACAATGAGAACTGGTACAACTGCGCCCATGACCGTAGATGCCTCCTCGGAAAGCCGTATCTGTGCGCTGGCGATACCGGGTGCCGGCGGACGTTGCCTATACGACGTCGGCTATGACGTCGGCTATACAGCGTGTATGTCAAGTCCCGTGCCAGCGGCTACAATGCTCGCTGCCTATCACACATGGAAAGCGTACCACAACCGCCGGCATCTGGCGATAGGCAGATTGTCGAGAAGTGCAGCCAACGAATGCGCAGAACGGGGAAACCGGCGTGGTATAGTGCTACCAAATGTCAACGATTTCTGGCGCGTGCGCGAGAGGTCCATCCGTGATTCGTCTGTTGCTTGTCGAAGACCATGCGTCCGTCCGCAAGGCGCTGCGCGAGGGGCTGGAGGCTACCGGCGAGGTGCGCGTCGTTGCACAGGCTTCGACCGCACGCGAGGCTATCGCCGCGCTTGAAGCGGCTGTGACTGACATGGCGGGTCCGGAAGTGGCGCTGATGGATGTCGAGCTGCGAGACCCAGAGCTGGGAGCGTCAGCGCTGAGCGGCGTTGGCGCGGCCGTGGCCATCCGCCGCGAGCGCCCACGGTTCCCCGTCGTCTTCTATTCGATACAGGACGACGATTCGTACTTCCGTGAGTTTCGCGCTGCCGGTATCCTGAGCCACTATGCCTATGTGCGCAAGAGCAATTATTTACTGCCTTCGATGCTTGTGCCGTTGTTTCAGGACGCGCTGGCAGGCCGCAGTTTCATTGACCCGGAGATCGAGGACAGGGTGGACGAAGTGCGCGAGCGTGACGCAACGTCGCCGCGCTCGCTGCTGGAGCCAAACGAGCTGCGGGTGGTCGAGTTGGTCGCGCAGGGTCTTACCAATGAGCAGATCGCCGCGCGCCTGGGGCTGCGCGATGCCCGAGCGGTCAGCCGGACCAATGGCCGTATCTACGATGCCTGGCGGTTGAGTGAGAGTACCACCGATGAAAAGGTGGCTCGCGCTCGCGCCACGCTGATCTACGTGCTCGACCGTCCGATCATCTGGGATGAGGAGGGACGAGCGCTTGTCCCTGACCGGCACGGTGGCTGGATGCCGTTCTTTGACGCGCAGCAGCGCGAGGTACGCTCCTGATGGACCACGTTTTGCAGCCGGCGCTGGCCCAGCTTGCCATCGCGTTTTCCGTGTTCAGCCTGATCACGTTCTTGTGGCTTGGGCTGACGGTCCTGCTGATTGGCAACCGGCGTAGCGCTGTGACGTGGATGGGATGTGTTGGACTGCTGCTAGGCGCCCTGTTCTTCCTCTGTCATGGAGCGCTGGTCGGCGCGGGCGTGCCAGTGGGCGCCTCGGCGACCGATTTCTGGTGGCACCTCGCGTTCGTGCCGGGATTCGCGGCGCCGTTCTTCTGGGCAGCCATCGGGATGCACTACGCCGATCTCACGGGCCGTCGGAGTCGCTTGAGTATGCCGGCGCTGCTTGGAGTAGGGGTGCTCGGAGCGATTGGCGCATTGCTCGCATTGATCAACTGGCCGGTCATAGATCACTACGGTGACTTCATCCGCGTTCTGGGGGCTTCCTTGCGGCTGCGCGGAGGGCCGCGCCCGCTTCCCGCCGCCGCATCTCCGGCTCTACCTTTGCTGGGTATTGCGTTCGTGCTGTATGTCGGCGCGTGTGCCTGCTTGCCGTGGGTCTCGCTGTTGGCACGCCGCCTGAAGCCGTTGCCCACGGCCCATGTGGCCGAGAAAGACGGGCTACTTCTGTGGGACGCCGCCGATGCCTGGAGCCAGGCGCGACCCGCGTTGCTTGCGGCCTCGGTCTGCATGCTAGGTGCCGGCTGCGTTGCGGCGTTGGTGGGTGTGTTCGCTGCGCTAGCGGAGCGCAGTGCGCTCGCGGGTGTTTCGGACGGTTTGCAGCTTGGGGTGCCACCGACGCAGCCTGGCCATGTGCCGCTGGTGCTGGTTGCGGCTGACCTCGCTGTGCAGGTATTCCTTGCTGGCCTTGGCTTGATGCTGGGCTGGGCGGTGGTTCGCCAGGGTGTCTTAGTGGAGCGGCGTCTGCCCCAGCGCGGCTTCTTCAGCCACTGGCGCGGCACGGCCATCGTCGCAGGCGTCCTGGCTGCAGTCGTGTGCTGGATGGCAGGGCTTGACCCGGAGGCGCTGCCCTACCTGCTCGTGCTAGTCACACTGGTAACAGGCACCTACGCTTTGTTTACCTGGCAGTCCTATGGCGAGCACGACCGGCTGCTGGCCCAGTTTCGTCCCTTCATCGCAAGCCTCAGCATTGGCCAGGCAGGCTGGCTTTCCACCGACCCGGTGGAAGTGGAGCGCAACGTCGAGGCGCTCTTCACAAGTCTTTGTCGCGACGTGCTGGGGGCGTCACGTGGGCGTCTCTCGCTGGCGGCGGGCCGCCTGCACCGGTCGTTCACATACGCCGCCACTCCGTTTGAGTCTGATAGTGTGGCTGATGGGCGCGAGTGGGTCCTGCCTATCGCGGATGAGCGCGGCGTCGTCGCTACGCTGGCGCTGGGACCTCGTGGCGACGGCGCGGGATACACCTCAACCGATCTCGAAGTTGCGCGAGCTTGCGGCCAGCGAATACTGGATGCGGTTGGCGAGTTCGCGGCCGCCCAGGCAATCGCTTCGCTGGCGCGGCGGCGTGGGCTCGAAGCGGAGTTGAGCGCCGCGCTTCCTCGGCGCGTGCTACACGACGACGTGCTTCCTCGCTTGCATCTGGCGATGCTGCGGCTGGAGGCGCTCCGCACCCGCATCGGCATGCCCGTTGCCGCTGTCCCGGTCGCGTCTGCCGCCACTCGCGATGAAGATACCGAAGCAGTCGGTTCGCGCGACGATCTAGGCGAGGTTGTTCGCGAGCTTGGACGGGCGCACCACGACCTCGCCGCGCTGATGCGCGCGGCACCTGCGGCCAATCCACGCCGGCTGGAACATGGCATGGCGGGTGCACTCCGCTCATCACTGGAAGGCGAGTTTCGCGGCACTTTTGACGCTCTGGAGTGGAGTGCGCCCGACGCCTCCAGCGCCGCAGCGGACGCCCTGCCGCCAATTGTCGCCGATTTGTTGCTGGGCGCGGCGCTGGAAGCGGTGCGCAATGCGGGGCGGCACGCTCGCGGTGACGATCTGCACAGGCGCCTGACCCTACGGGTATCGCTGACGGCGGACGACCGCTGGGTGGCGGTTACGGTCGCCGACGACGGCGTGGGATTGCAGACGGAAGCGGCACGGGAGGCACGGGAGGCACGGGAGGCACGGGAGGCGCGCAGCCAGCGCGAAGGAGCCTGGGCTGTACATAGCGCGGGTGGCGCGAGCAGCGCCAGCGGTGAACTACCGATCCAGTACCTCGTCTCATCGCCCGCCGCCGGTGGCACGCGCAGCGGACTGCTGACGCACGGTGCGCTGGTTGCCCTGGTCGGCGGCACCCTGACGGTGAAGAGTCATCCGGGCGAGGGCACCGCCGTGACGATTCGCGTGCCGCGAACAAGTGCCGCGCAGGCATAAGTGTTCGTCTCACTACCTGCTATAGGCCGCCGGTCGAGTTGATAACCTGTCCAGTGACCCACTCTGCGTCGTCAGTGACCAGCCAAGCGATGACCCGCGCGGCGTCGTCCGGCGTTCCCCACCGTCCGCGCGGTGATCTTGCCCGCACGGCGTCGTATATGCCCTGACTGGCCCATCCAGTATCCGTTGGTCCTGGGTTGACGGCGTTCACTGTGATACCGCGTGGAGCAAGGTGATGGGCAAGCGTTTGGGTTATCTGCTGTAACGCGCCCTTCGACGCGGCATACGCCAGTGTATCGGGCATCGGTCCGAGGTGCTGTCCCGAGGTCAGGAGCACAATGCGCCCGCCTGGTCGCGTATCGTCATGCCGCGCAGCCCACGCACGCACCAATAACAGCGTGCCCCGCACGTTGGTCTCCAGGTGAGCATCAATGGACGCCGCCGTAAGGTCTTCCAGCGTATCTGGCACGCTGTGCGCATGGTTGGGGATGAGGATGTCACAGGCGCCAAATGCTTCCGTTGCGGCTTGCGCGACTTGCTCCGGCACGGCCGGGTCACGGAAATCCGCCTCGATATGCTCGACACGCCGCCCGTAGCCGCGCACCTCGTCAAGCATGGCCGGCAAGGCTTCGGAATCGGAGCCGTACGGCTGAGTGGCGTCGTAAGGCGTCCACGAGTGGAGCATCAGGCTTGCGCCGAGTTGAGTGAGCCGGCGCGTGATCGCACAGCCGATCCCTGCGCGGCGACTGACGCCTGTAATCAAGGCAATCCGGCCGCGAAGCGGGTCGGGTTGTGTCAGAGCCATGGGCTCCATAGTGATTCTCCTTGACTGGCCTTAGACATGCGAATACTAGTAGGCCACTTGACTGAGCCGTTCCCGTGCGGCGCGCTCATCCGTATAGATCAACTGGAGCCGCCTGAGTCATTCAGCGCCTTGCCGGGCGCGGCGGACGGCGCAGGTCTGTTGGTGAACTGACGCCGGGCCACATCTCACTCCTGGGGCGGCGAAGGAGATTTGTATCGTGGTGCGCTTACCCACCTTAATGGAGCGTTTCGCGGCTGAAATTCTCGGTACGTTCCTGCTTGTCTTCATCGGCGGTGGCGCGGCTGCTTCTGCGGCATT
>CAYMHP010000319.1:0-6917 GCA_964390225.1 uncultured Solibacteraceae bacterium | reverse complement strand
GGAACAGGTCTTCGATTTGCTGGATGCGGTCGGGAGTCATGGCCATTTCCGCGACTCTCTATTGGCGTCATTGTACTCTCGCGGGATGTTGGTTGCTTGCGATCGGGCAGGTCTCATGACCTCCTCGCCACGGAAGCCACGTATCATTTTTTCTTCAGCAATTCAGTCCAATTCTCGACGAGCATCAGAGGCGCTGAGGCCTTCTGCTCCAGTGGGCGGGCCACCAGGAAGCGCTGGCCGTCGGCGGAGACGTCGTACCGGCTACCTGTAGTGACAAAGCCGATTCGGATGCCCAGCGGACGGGCCGAGCCTACTTCGATAGTAGCGCTCTTCAGCGACACGTCGACTGCCATCAACATGCCATCCGTCCTTGAGTAGAAGATCTCCTTGCCATCCGCTCGCCACCGCGGATACCGTCCTTCACCCGCTGAGATTCGGCGCCTGCCACCCGGGCCAGGAAACGGCGCCACGTAGATCTCAAGCTGCGGCGTGTTTTCGTTGGACCCGTACACCACCCAGCGCCCATCGGGCGAAAATCTCCCATCGCCCTCGTTGTAATCCGTAGCCAGCCAAGGGAAGGGTTTCAACGGACCGCCTGCCGCACCTCGCTCCAGAGGTAGCACCCAGATATCACCGCCGGTCTTTGGGTCAATGCGGGTGAACAGCAGAAACCTGCCATCGGGCGACCAGCTTGTAGGCGTGTTGGAGGCGCCGTCCGAATATAGCAACTCCCCGGTTCCCTCCGCGTTGATTGCCTTGCGATAAAGATCAACACCTCCCGCCGGGCTCGAGAATCGGTAAATGATGCTCAGCCCATCGGGCGACCAGACCGGAGTCGCAGCCTCTTCCGAGCCGGAGGTGAAACGCGTCGCCAGTCCGCGCGCCATTTCGTAAATCCATAAACTGGTGTTTGGGTCCGACCTGGTGGCCGCCAAACTTCTATGATCCGGCGAAAACTCGATCGAAAGGAACTCGCTCGCATCCCCGAGAGTCCCCACTTGTTTGCCGCCGCTCTCGAACCATGTCAGTTGCAGCCTGCCTCCTCCCGGTTCCGTCTGGTATGCGAGCAGCCGCTCACGAGAAACTGAGAATCCGCCGAGCGGGCTGGGGGCGGTAGAAAATCTTTGCACCTGTTCGGCAATTGGAACAGCGTCTCCTGTCGTGACAAGACGGGCTTCGTCGAAAGGCTGGGCCATTAGCGTCCTCTCGCGCAGAAACAGCAGGTGGCCGCTGGAGTAGACACCTTGCGAATTGGCGGGGCCGACAGTTTTCGCCTCGATCGCATCTACGGATCCGATTCGCAGCGTGCTGCCGGTGATGACTCCTTGCGCTTGATCTTGAAAAAGAAAATGGCGCCCATCGGGGAGGAACCACGGAAGGCGGTGAGAATAATCGCCGGTTCCATGGAGCGTAGTCGCCGGCTTGGACGGGCCTCCGGCGGCCGGCACCTGTTGCAATCCCCCCGCATTGGTCGGTGCGAAGACGATGACGCCCTGCGGGCTCCATGACCCTCCACAGCCTGACGGAGCGTCGGCCAAGGTAACGGAAGGGCCGCCCGTGACGTCGATCCGCTTCAGTTTCCCATCCGCAAAGAAACCCAGTGAACGGCTGTCCGGCGACCAGAAGGGGAAGATGGCGCCCTCCGGCAGGGGTTGTGTCGCAGCGGTTCCATCGAGTGACCGCACCCAGTGCCGGATCTTGCCGTCTGTCCCAAGCTCCCAAAGCACAATCCGCCGGCCGTCCGGAGAAAGTAAGGGCTGGTTCCAAACAAACGGGATGTTCTCGGGTTGGGGAACGATGGTGCTGATTACCCGTGCCTCGGGGGTTACTTCGCTGAAGTACGTGCCGCGGAAGTAAAGAAAGGATACTGCGGTGAACGCCACCGCGAACGCGGCCGCTGCAGCCCACGGCAACGGTCTGCGCGGCGCGTTCGGAATGCTGAGGGTGCCGTGGCTCTTGCCTACCCATTCGAGCTCCGCCTTCACGTCACTGGCAGTTTGCCAGCGATTCTCCGGATCCGGCATGAGGCAGCGCTCTACGATGTGGGCAAACTGCGGCAGCAGATCCGTGAGCCCGTGTACGGTGTTCCCGGTCGCCATTTCCCGCAGGACCAGCCCCAGGGAGTAAATGTCCGTGCGCGCGTCGCATTCTTTCCGCCCGCGCTGCTCGGGAGCCATGTAGGCGGGCGTGCCCATCACAGCGTTGGTGGCGGTCAGGGTTTCATCTTGCGATGATTTTGCCAGCCCGAAATCCAGCACCTTCACCCCGGACTTGGTGAGCATGATGTTGCCCGGTTTCAGATCGCGATGGATGATCCCTTTGGCATGCGCCGCCGCCAGCGCGTCTGCGATTTGTGCTCCATATTGGATGGTCTGTTCCATCGATAGCTTGCCACGCTTGAGACGGGCCGCGAGTGTCTCGCCCTCGACCAGCTCCATCACCAGACAATTGGGTCCGACGTCATAGAGTGTGCAGATGTGGGGGTGATTCAGCGCCGCGATGGCTCTGGCTTCGCGCTCGAAGCGATCGGTGAATTGGTGGGATGAGACCTTGATAGCGACCCGGCGATTGAGGCGCGTGTCGCGGGCGCGGTAAACCTCGCCCATGCCGCCGCGTCCGAGCATGGTCTCGACAGTGTAGGGGCCGAGTTCGGTTCCCGCGGCGACCTGAGTCACGGCGGCGGTGTCCGATCGCGTGAGGCCGAGAACGGGACGGTCTAAAAGAGGGTCCCCACGCTGGGCCAGCAGGGACTCGACCTCGCGGCGCAACTCAGGGTCGGCTGCGGCCAGCAGAGCTTCGCGCTCATCGGAGCCGCACGCGCGCGCGGCATGGAACAGGTCTTCGATTTGCTGGAGGCGGTCGGGAGTCATGGCTATTTCCGCGACTGCTGATTGGCGTCATTGTACTATCGCGGGGTGCGGGTTGCTTGCAGCCGGGCGGCTCTTGCGGCTGTCCAGGCCCAAACGAATCATGTGATGTCGGTCGGGGCGAACTTCAGCCGGCCACGGGCCTCCGCGCAAATGATACGCCGCATCCTGGTGGCCACGCGTTGCCCTATTCCACTTCTTGGCCGCCGGGCCAATTGGTCTGTAACCGCTCGTCCGCACAAACCGCCAAGGACCGTGATCTTACGGCTTCAGCCAGCTCACGCCCTTCCGCAACCTCCTACTCTGTTTTGAAACGGGATCATAAACGTATAAACCCGAGATGTGCATCACGTACACCCTGATGGACCAGGTGTCGGCGAGCTTCTTGTCCGCCGGCGAAGGCTTCGGGTCGGCATCTTTCGGATGCACATGGAAAATCGCGATGGTTTTTCCTGGAACGATCGAAATTCGCTGCATCATGGTTTCATTGGTGAAGTTCTCGTTGACGACCTTGTAACCCGCTCCATCGGCATCGACGCGGAAGCCGGCCTCAACGCCTTTTACCCAACTGGTCGCCGTCTGCCCCCAGGCACGCTGCATGGCCTCAATCATGCGGGGATCCCCGACGATGCCGTCGATCTGCACCGTACTTCGGATCAGCGTCTCCTGACCGACTTCCGTGCACACGGTCGCCGAATATCCGGCTGGCCGCGCCGGCGGCCGCTCGGCCGATATACACATTCCAGCTGCCGTCATCGCCGCCACCCATGCTCGAATCCACATCGCCCATCACCTCCGCCGGTGCTGGCGGAATGGGAAGGCGGAAACTGCCACGGCCGTGATAAATTGCTCGCATGCCGCCGGCTGAACTCACAGAAGTCACTGGTTTATTAAAGGCTTGGGGCGGAGGGGACCAGGTCGCGTTAGGCCGGTTGACCGAAAAGGTGTATGACGAGCTGCGGCGCATCGCTCGACGGTATATGCGTAACGAGCGGGCCGGCAATACGCTCCAGACCACGGCTCTGGTGAACGAGGTTTACCTGCGGCTGGTGGACGTGAAGAACGTCACATGGGAGCATCGCGCGCAGTTCTTCGCCATCTCCGCGCAAATGATGCGACGCATTCTGGTGGACGCGGCGCGCGCGCGGGGAACGGACAAGCGCGGCGGCGGTGCGGTCAAGATCAACGTGGACGAGAGTGCCGTTTTCTCGCCCGAACCCGACGCGGCCATCGTCGCGCTAGATGACGCACTCCAGGCGCTGGCCAACATCGCGCCCCGTCAGGCCAAGGTAGTCGAGTTGCGGTACTTCGGCGGCTTGAGCGTGCAGCAAACCGTCCAGGTCATGGGCATCTCCGAACGGACAGTGATGCGGGACTGGGAATTCGCCAAGGCCTGGCTGTCGCGGGAACTAAGCACGTGATGCCAATGGTTAGTCGGCCATTGCCTACACTTTGTCCTAGCAGCCCGTGGTGCAAGTCGGAAAATCACGAAGTCTGGCCTGCAAGTTCCTGATTCTGCGAGTCGACTTTGGCGGCAAAACGACTTAAGCCACGTGCTGCTAGACTAGGCGCGTTTTCCGCTTCCTGGCCACCTGGACAATAAGGTCTCTAAACGCCCGCCCACACAAACCTCACGAGAGGATTGGCGGATGCTGCGAAAGTAGAACCACAGCCGAGAGGCACAGTAGCGGGCTGAAGTTCTGGCGATCAGCGTTTGGCGCGCTCCTCCGAAGCGCGCGTCAGAGAATCATCCGGAACCAGCATGCGGATCATGCCGTCTTGCCGCGAGGTGAGGAACAACTCGCCATCGCGCTGCGGCTGATATGTAGATCGGCACGAGGCATACTCTTGCCCATCGTCTTGTCTACGAGCTCGCGAAAAGAAACATCCAGGCGGTTGCCGCCGACATCGCGGATATAAAGCTGCACCTCTTCAACCGGCGCAACCGTCCGCGGAATGCCGTCGTCGGCTTTCTTCATCGCCGCCAGGTCGGAGACAAACACGCGCCCGGTGGGAATGTCGCCAAAGACGAACTTGCCCCCAGCGCCGCGATGCGCCCATGGTAGGCGAAGCCATCGCTCACTGCCCGGCCTTCGCCGTGGTCGTAGACCACGACGGAACATCGAGAGTATCGCTGTCGCAAGCACGTTTATGGGAAACGATGATCTGTAGTGTCATCCATCCCGGTGTGCCGGAATGCTCATACCGCTGCTACCCCCGGCAGTCGCAGCCGCCGGTGCTACGATGCCCGACTTCAAAAGTGCAGCTTGCCTGCGAACTCGAATACGCGCGGATTGCCAGCGCTCGTAATGCTGCCGAAAGCCGCGGAGCCGAAGCTGCCATTTGGGTCGTTCAGCGGCGGCGTATTGGACACGTTGAAGGCTTCGGCGCGGAGTTCCAGGCGCATTCGTTCCGTAAGTGAAAAAGTCTTTCCGAGCATCAGGTCGGCTTCTTGGAGACCGGGGCCGCGCACAGGATTGCGTGAACTGGTTCCGATGGTGAACTGAGCGGCCGGGGCAAACGCCGCAACAGTGAACCAGTCGCCGGCGCTCCGGCTGGCGAGATGGTTCGGGTTGGCGATCCGGTTGGGGCGCTGGACGGCGAAGCCCGAACTGGAATTCAGATTCGTGGCCTGGCTCACGGGAACGGCATCGCCCGATTGCACACGCACCATCCCCGCGATCTCCCAACCGGCGATCTTCCACAGCCGCGGAATCTGATACACCCATCCGGCGGCAAACACGTGGGGAATGTCGCCGCTGGAAACGTCTTTCTCGAGGTGGCGATTGTACGCATCGGCCGGGCCGCTGTTGTTCAGGACCGGGCCCGTGAAGATGGTCTGGGAGAATACGCTCGAGGCGTCGTCGATCAGCTTCGAAAATGTGTACGAAGCCGTCACGGTGAGCCCATGGGAGAGCCGCTTTTCCAGCTTCATCTCCAGCGCGTGGTAGTTCGAATTGCCGACGTTGTCCCGGAAAAGTTCCACAGTAGTGAAGCGCGGGAATGGGCGGAGAAGCTGCTGCTGCGCGACGGTCGCGCCGCCCAGCGAGGAAGATGAGGGGATCTGCCCGTAGAACGGGTTCGCCACCTTCGTCAACAGCGCGGCTCCCATCGAGAGATATTGCGACGGGAGCTGATTGATGTTGGCGTCCGGGATGCCGAGCCGGGTATTCTTCGAGCCCAGATAGCCTATTTCGAAATTGAAGTCCTTTCCGAACGTCTTCTGAACGGTGAAATTCCACTGCTGCGAATAGCCTGAACCGTTATGGCGGTCGACGCCGAAAACTCCCTGGCCGAGTCCCGAGTTGGGGTTCGGCGGCGTGACCTGAACCGTGGGGCCGTTGGCGAGAAGGAACGCGGGATTCAGATTGTCGGGTGACTGCTGGCCCACCGTCTGGACGGACGGGAACTGGGGGATGGTGAATGGCGTGGTGATGCCGCTTTGCTCGAACCAGACCATGCCATAGCCGGCGCGCACCACCCAGGAATCGGAGAGCCGGTAGGCGAGGCCGGCGCGCGGCCCGAAATCGCAGCACTCGAGTTCGCGGGCGGTGTGCGGAAAATCTAGCACCTGCGTGCCCAGATTGAAGACGGCGCCCTGGTTGTGAACAATCGTGGACGGGAAGTTGAGCGTATAACGCGTACCCAGGTTCAGAGTCAGGCGGCTGGAAACGCGCCAATCGTCGCCGACGAAGAACTCGGCGAGGTGCGCCCGCTCCTGAATCATCTGCTTCTGGATATCGATGGAGAATGCGTTCACCTGGCCCAGCAGAAGGGAGGCGAGCGGGTTGCCACTGTTGGAAACGGCGGAATTGTTCGTGCCGGTCGCGTTGAACGTGAAGGAGCCTGCCGGGTTTGGTGGATTCAGCACATCGAGGGCTTCGCGCCGAATATCGGTTCCGAACTTGATGGTGTGGCGCCCACGCACGATGGAAACGGTATCGAGGAACTCGGTGACCGAGGTGGTGAAATTCGAGTTGGCGGCGGCAGTCGGACCAATCTGCTGGTATCCGGCGACCGAAAAGGTGGGCAGGACGGACGAGAAGGAAT
>CAYMHP010000318.1:0-6975 GCA_964390225.1 uncultured Solibacteraceae bacterium | reverse complement strand
CGGCGCCGGCGTTGAACAAAGCCGAGGAAAATACCGGCGACAAAGCGGCGCCCTCTGCGGCGAGCGTTACCGCCATCCAGATCGCGCCGGAGAAGCCGGGGGATATCAAGTACAAGGACCGGCGGCTGCTGGTCTTGTTTTTCGATATGACCTCGATGCCCATTCAGGATCAGATTCGCGCCCAGAACGCGGCCCTGAAGTTCCTGAGAACCCAGATGACGGCCTCGGACCTGATGGCCATGATGATTTATTCGGGCGACGTGAAGGTAGTCGAAGACTTCACCGATGACCGCGATCGGCTCGAGAAAGACATCAAAAAGCTCATCGTCGGAGAAGGGCAGGGCTTTGAGAGTGCCGTGGGCGACGACAGTGCCGCCGACACGGGCGCGGCGTTTACGCAGGACGATACCGAATTCAACATCTTCAATACCGATCGGCAGTTGTCGGCCTTGCAGACGGCCGTCAGGATGTTGGGCACCCTGAACGAAAAGAAGGCGCTGGTCTATTTCGCCAGCGGCATGACACGGAACGGTGTCGATAACCAGGCGCAATTGCAGGCGACCGTCAATGCGGCCATCCGCGCCAATGTCTCCTTCTACCCGATTGACGCGCGCGGCTTGGTGGCGCAAGCGCCGCTCGGTGACGCAACCAAAGGCTCGCCGGGAAGCCAGGGGATGTACTCGGGGAGTTCGGCGAGGGCCGCGACCAGCAACTTCCAGGGACAGCAGGAGACGCTCTATACGCTGGCGGCCGATACCGGCGGCAAAGCCCTGCTCGACAACAACGATCTCGCCATGGGGATTGTACAGGCGCAGAAAGATATTTCGAGCTACTACATTATTGGCTACTACTCGACGAACGACACGCCTGACGGCCGTTTCCGCCGCGTGAAGATCTCTGTCAGGGACGCCGCGCTCAACGCACACATCGCCAAACTCGATTACCGGCAGGGGTATTACGCCGACAAGCAATTCAGCAAGTTCACCGAGAGCGATAAGGAGCGCCAACTCGCGGAGGCATTGACACTCGGCGATCCGATCACCGATATGGATATTGCCATGGAGGTGGACTATTTCCGGCTGGGACGCGACCGTTACTTCGTTCCGCTGGCGGTGAAGATTCCCGGGTCGGAGATCGAACTGGCCCGGCATGGCGGCGCGGACAGCGCTCGGCTCGACTTCGTTGGAGAGATCCGCGATCCCAAGGGGGCGGTGGTAGGAAATGTCCGGGACAACATTCAGGTAAAACTCAAGGGCGACACTGCGCAGCAGCTTGCGAAAACAACTTTGGCGTATGACACCGGTTTCACCCTTCCGCCGGGGACCTACATCGCGAAATTCCTGGCTCGCGAAAACGAAACCGGCAAGATCGGCACCTTCCAGACCAAGTTTGTGGTGCCTGATTTGACCATCGAGCAGAAGTATCTCCCCATCAGCTCGGTGGTGCTCAGCAATCAGCGCGAAAAGCTCGACGCGGCGGTCGCGAGCGCGGAAAAGGATAAGAAGATCCTGGCGGCGCACCCGCTCGTGCAGGACGGCCAGAAGCTCATTCCCAGCGTCACGCGAGTGTTTCGGCGCGACCAGGAGATGTACGTCTACCTGGAGACCTACGAACCTGCGGCCGAGAACACCCAGCCCGTGCTGGCAACGGTGAGTTTCTATCGCGGGAAATCCAAGGCGTTCGAAACCGAACCGCTCCGCGTCAGCGATGGGTTGAACCCGAAAACGAAAGCCGTACCACTCAAATTCAGCGTGCCGCTAGGCAAGCTGCAGCCGGGAAGGTATACGTGCCAGGTGAGCGTCTTGAATCCGGAGGCGCAGAAGTTCGCGTTCTGGCGCGCGCCGATGGTGCTGCTGCCGTAAGGAGCGCGGCGGATACCAAAATTAAAACCGGTGAAACCGGCCCGTCGGTTCTTTCGAACCTCGCGCCGGCTCACCGGTTCGCGCCACTTCAACTGCTTTCCCAGGGTGCAACAACGGGGCCACTCGCTCAATGTATAGTGGTTCACCGAAATCACGCACTTTTCCGGCCGCGTACTGCGAATGCTGTAGGCCTTACACACAGCGGCTCTGGACAATTTACATTCGCATGTAGATCCCTGACGGAATTACGCTCGCAAGAGTCGGCAGAGCGTCGCCTGTTATACTGACATTTTCATGAACAGGGTTCGGTTCGCGCCCTCTCCCACAGGCTTTTTGCATATCGGGAGCGCGCGCACCTTTATTTTCAACTGGCTCTACGCGCGCCACACTGGTGGCACGATGATTCTTCGGATCGACGACACGGACATCGAGCGCAACACCGAGGCATCGTTGAACTCGATTTTCGACGGGCTGCGCTGGCTCGAGCTCGGTTGGGACGAAGAATACAAACAGTCCGAACGTCTCCGGCTTCACCGCGAGATCGCGGAAGCCATCTTTCAAAAGGGACTCGCCTATCGGGATTTCACCCCGGCTCAGGGAGACGAAGGCGAAAAGCCGCGCTCGGAGACAACCTGGTTGTCGAATCCGGGAATGCGGGAGATGACGCGGGAAGAAAGCGACCGGCGGGCCGCCGCCGGCGAGCGGTTTGCACTCCGCTTTCGCGTCCCGCGCGATCCGGAGCGGCAAATCCGCTTTAGCGATGCGGTGTACGGCGAGCAGGCGAAATCCACAGCTGATATCGAAGATTTCGCGCTGCTGCGCAGCGACGGCATGCCCACATACCACATGGCCTCCTGCGCCGACGACGCCGACCTGCGCATCAGCCACATCGTTCGCGGCCAGGATCACCTGACCAACACGTTCAAGCACATCCTGATTTTCGAGGCGGCCGGTTTCACGCCGCCGCAGTTCGCGCATCTGCCGCTGCTGGTGGCGCCGGATGGAACAAAACTATCGAAGCGCCGCCACGGTCCGGTAGTCAGCGTGACCACGTACCGGGATGCCGGCTTCCTTCCGCACGCGTTCGTGAACTTCCTGTGCCTGCTCGGCTGGTCTCCCAAGGACGACCGCGAACAGATGAGCCGCCAGGACCTCATCGATGCATTCTCGTTCGAGGGCGTCAACCGGAGCAACGCGGTCGTGAATTTCAAGGAAGACGATCCGTTCGACCCGAAGGCCGTCTGGCTGAACGCGGAGCACATCCGTACTATGCCCGAACAGGAGTTGGCCGAACGGCTGCTGCCGTTCGTGTGTGCAGCCGGATTTTCTATCGATCGCGGCAAGATGGCGCAGATTACGCCCTTGATTCGGGAACGAATGAAGCTTCTTCGGGACGTGCTGACGGTCGCCGATTTCTTTTTCGTAAACGAACTGCCGCCCTACGATCCCGCCGAACTCATTCCGCCAAAGGGCGACGCCGCGCTCGCGCTGGCCGTTCTGGAGAAAGCGGAACACGCGCTGGCCCCCGTTCCGTTTACCCACGACGCACTCGAATCCACCCTGCGCACCGCCGCCGAGGAAATGAAAATCAAAACCGGCCAGATGTTTCAGCCGATCCGCGTGGCGGTATGCGGCCGCAAGACCGCGCCTCCCCTGTTCGGGACGCTCGAAGTCCTGGGCAAAGAGAACTCGCTCCGGCGCATCGGCCAGGCCATTCAGAAACTGCAGCAGAAACTATGAATCCGTCTACATTGACCGAAGCCGCTACGCCTCCCAGCGGCCCGTCGAACTTCATCCGCGATATCGTCATCGCCGATTTGAAGAGCGGAAAATTCGGTGGCCGCGTGCACACGCGCTTCCCCCCGGAGCCCAACGGCTACCTGCATATCGGACACGCCAAGTCGATCTGCCTCAACTTTGGGCTGGCCGCCGAATTCGGCGGCAAGTGCAACCTGCGGTTCGACGATACCAATCCGGAAAAAGAAGAGCAGGAGTATGTCGACTCCATCATGGACACCGTCCGTTGGCTGGGGTTCGACTGGAAAGACCGGCTCTTTTACGCCTCCGATTACTTCGACCAGCTTTACGAATGGGCCGTGCAGCTCATCAAAGCAGGCAAGGCATATGTCTGCGACTTGAGCGCGGAGGAAGTGCGCCAGTATAGAGGAACGCTTACGGAACCCGGCAAGGAAAGCCCGTACCGGAACCGCTCGGTGGAAGAAAACCTGGACCTCTTCGAGCGGATGCGGGCCGGAGAGTTTCCGGACGGTTCGCGCACGCTGCGCTCCAAGATCGACATGGCATCGCCGAATCTGAACATGCGCGATCCGGTGATGTACCGCATCCTGCATGCCGAGCATCACCGGACCGGCGACAAGTGGTGCATCTACCCGATGTACGACTTCACGCACGGGCAGTCGGATTCCATCGAGCGCATCACGCACTCCATCTGCACGCTGGAGTTTGAAGACCACCGCCCGCTGTACGACTGGTATTGCGACAACCTGGGCATTTACCACCCGCAGCAGATCGAGTTCGACCGGCTGAACCTGACTTACACGCTGCTCAGCAAGCGCAAACTGCTGGCCCTGGTTCAGGAAGGTCACGTGCGCGGCTGGGACGATCCGCGCATGCCCACACTCTCGGGTATACGCCGCCGCGGTTACACGCCGGAGGCGATCCGGAACTTCTGTGCGAACATTGGCGTCTCCAAGACGAACGGCATCATCGAGTTTTCCATGCTCGAGCATTACGTGCGCGAGGACTTGAACCGGCGCGCCCAGCGTGTCATGGCCGTGCTGCGGCCGCTACGCGTGGTGATCGACAACTATCCGGAAGGGGAGGTGGAGGAAATGGAGGCAGTGAACAACCCCGAGGACGCCTCCATGGGCACGCGCAAAGTGCCGTTCTCGCGGGTGCTGTACATCGAGCAGGAGGATTTCCGCGAGAACCCGCCCAAGCAATATTACCGGCTCTCGCCCGGCCGCGAAGTGCGCCTGCGCTACGGGTACTTCATCACCTGCACGGGCGTCGTCAAGAACGAACAGGGCGAGGTCGTGGAAGTGCATTGCACCTATGACCCGGCCACTCGCGGCGGCAACGCCCCCGACGGGCGGAAAGTGAAGTCGACCATACACTGGGTCTCGGCCACGCACGCCGTGGATGCGGAAGTGCGCCTGTACGAGAACCTGTTCACTAACGAGAATCCCAGCGAGGGAGACTTCCGCGAGAATTTGAATCCGAACTCGTTGGAAGTGCTGACCGGCGCGAAGGTGGAGCCCTGCTTGCGCGATGTAGCGCCGCTGAGCCGCTTTCAGTTCGAGCGTCTGGGGTACTTCTGCGCGGATCCGGATTCGGCGCCGGGAAAGCCGGTATTCAACCGGACCGTCGCGCTGCGGGATACCTGGGCGAAGATCGAGAAGCGAGGCGCATGATCATTCTGGGAATCGGAGGAGTCCTGGGCGATGCCGCCGCGGCCATTCTGAAGGATGGCGAACTGGTGGCGGCAGTCGAAGAATCGAAGCTCGCCCGGCGCGTCCAGCGGGGCAATCACGCGGACCTCCCGGATCGGGCGGTGGCCGCGTGTCTGGAGATGGCCAGCGTCAAACCTGAGCAGGTGGACGCCGTCAGCCTGGTGCGGCCGGTTCCCGAGGCGGGCTTCCACCTGAAACTGCGCGCCCGGTTTCCGAATAGCCGGATCGGCTTGCTGGAGCATCATCTCGCGCATGCCGCTTCGGCGTACTATGCTTCGCCATTCGACGAGGCCACGGTCTTAACGCTCGATCGCGCTGGCGATTTTCGTTGCGGCTCGCGCTGGCAGGCGCGCGGAACGCAGATGACCCTGGACCAGGAACAATATTATCCCGACTCGATTGGGGATTTGTTCGGGCGCGTCACCGAGTTGCTCGGGTTCGACGCCAACGCGGATGAACACCGGGTCCAGTGGCTTTCCGTGACGGGCGACCAGCGTTACGTCGATCTGTTTTTGGAAATTCTCGCGCTGTCCGACGGCGGTCCCCGGCTGGACCGCTCTTTCTTTAGCACGGAACGGCTGGCGCATGGCGGCTTCGGCGCGCGCTTTTACGAGCGCCTGGGGCTCAAAGAAGGAGATCCCATCCCTGACGCGCTGCGGCCTCACATCGCTGCCGGCATCCAGCGCGCGACCGAGACCGCGGTTATCCGGATGGCGTGCCGGGGCAAGAACCTGTGCCTCGCCGGCGGCCTTGGTCTAAACGCGCTGCTCGTGTCGGCTCTCGAAAACCGCTCGGAGTATGAGAAGGTATTCGTGCAGCCCGCGGCCGGCAACGCAGGGACGGCGATCGGAGCTGTGCTCCAGACGTGGCACGCCGTTTACCGCCAGGAGAAACGCGTTCCTTTCGACACCATCTGTCTCGGTCCGGCTTACAGCTCGGCCGAAACCAAGCAGGTGCTGGAAAATTGTAAATTAAGCTTCAACTATAAGCTGACCACGGACGAGGTGATCGATACCGCGGTGGCGCAGTTGAGCGATAACAAGATCGTTGCCTGGATGCACGGCCGGATGGAATTTGGACCGCGCGCCCTCGGTAACCGCAGCATTCTGGCCTCGCCGCTGGATCCTTATTCGACCGAGAACCTCAATACCTACATTAAGCACCGGGAGCCTTTCCGGAAATTCGCCGCCTCGGTGCCAGCGGAGCTGTGCAGCCAGTTCTTCGATGTGGGCGCCAACGCGCGATTCCTTTCCACCGTGGGCCGCGTCAAACCGGAACATCGGGAGAAGTTCGCGGCCGCGATTCTCGCCGACGATCTGGTCCGCGTCCATGCCGTCGATCGCGCGGAGAACCCGTTGTACTGGCGTCTCCTCCACGGAGCCGGCAAGACCACCGGTGTTCCGGTGCTCTACAACACTTCCTTCAACCTGTTCGGCGAACCCCTGGTTTGTACTCCCCGTGATGCCGTCCGGAGTTTCTACTCGTCCGGAATCGACGCGATGTTCGTGGGGAATTTCTTCCTGCACAAGTAGACTGTCAGCCGCGCCCTTGGGAACTTTCAGTCGGCCCCACTTCGGCAGCGTCCAGACAGCGGCATAACTCCCACCCGTTCCTTTTCCCTGAAACGAACCGGCCGCTCG
>CAYMHP010000317.1:0-6992 GCA_964390225.1 uncultured Solibacteraceae bacterium | reverse complement strand
CCGTCCGGCGTGCGCATCATGGCAATCTCGACGCGCTGATCGCCCAGTCCAGTGATCCGTCCGGCCCATTCTCCTTCGATGGTGGCCCGTCCTTCGAGTTCGAGCCCGAGCTCGCGAAAGAAATCAATTGTCCCTCCGAGGTCATCGACGACGATTCCTACGTTGTCCATTCGTTTGAGCGCCATGTGCCCAATCTACAAGGTCTCGTCTGGTCTAACAACACCTTCTCGCAACGCCGAAGCTCGAGCGGTTGGATGTGGCAATGAATTGATTAAACCTTCTTAGGTAGCCTAAACTCCCCAAGAGGTGCTGACAATGAGCGACCCCCAAACGTATCCCTACGAGACGCGCTTGAACATCCTGTACAAGCCGCTCGAAGTGATCGATGAAAAGGCGCTGGCGGATGCGTGCGAGTACAAGTGGTACAACCAGACGCTCTGCCAGGTGAACGGCTCGGTGGTGCGCATGGCCGTAGTGGAAGGCGAGTATCACTGGCACAAACACGATGACGACGACGAGTTCTTCTATGTGATCGAAGGGCGGTTCCTGATCGATCTCGAAGGACGAACCGTCGAGTTGGCGCCCCGGCAGGGGTTCGTGGTTCCGAAGGGCGTCCTGCACCGCACCCGCGCGCGGCAACGCACGGTGATCCTGATGGTCGAGAACGTCGGGATCGTGCCAACGGGCGATTAAGCGGGCCGGCGAGAGGGTATCGCCGTCCGGCGAGTGCTACGCTGTCTTTGCATGTCCGTCTCACAATCCTGGGATCCGGCGAACTATGCCCGCCATGCGCGATTTGTGTCCGATCTCGGCGGTCCCGTTGTCGAGTTGCTGAAACCGAAGGCGGGCGAGCGCATTCTCGATCTGGGATGCGGGGATGGAGCGCTTGCCCAAAAACTGACCGAACTCGGGTGTGTTGTGGTCGCCGTCGATTCGAGCGCGGCGCAAGTCGAAGCCGCCAAAAAATTGGGGTTGGATGCACGGGTGATGAACGCGGAAGATCTGCCGTTCCACCAGGAATTCGATGCGGTCTTCAGCAACGCGGTTCTCCATTGGATCCGGCGTGCCGATGCGATGCTCGCCTCCGTCCACCGGTCTCTGCGGCCGGGCGGCCGTTTTGTGGCCGAATGCGGCGGGTATGGTTGCGTGCAGAAGATCCGCGCGGCGCTGGTGCACGCCCTGGAGCGGCGCGGCATCGACGGCGAAGCGCGCGCGCCCTGGTATTTTCCGGCGCCCGACGATTATGCTTGGCGCCTGGAGGGCGCCGGCTTTCGCGTCGACACCATCGCGCTGATCCCGCGGCCGACGCCGCTTCCGGGCGACCTCATCGGCTGGCTCGAGACCTTCGCGCAGAGCTTTTTCGTAGGCTTTTCCGATGGCGAACGGCGGGAGTATCTGGAAGAGGTACGTGCCGTTTTGCAGCCGCAACTGTGCGACGCCAATGGAGTCTGGATCGCAGACTACGTCCGGCTCCGGTTCTCCGCCACGGCCTGATCCGCGCTCGCCCTGTTCCACACCGATGCTGCGCGCGGAGGACATGCGGCGGAAGTAACCTACCGCAGTGGGATGTACCTGGGAGGACCCCGCCCGTTCGGCCTCACGCGTATTTCAGCAGCGCCTTGAACCCGTAGTCCATATGCTGCTGGATGTGGCAATGAAATAGCGTCAATCCCGGCTGGTCGGCGGTGAAGTCTACGCTCACGCGGCCATACGAAGGCGCGACCACCGTATCCTTGATGATGCCCGCTGTCGCCTTTCCGTAGATCTCCGCGATCTCGAACTGATGCCGGTGCAGGTGCAACGGATGCGAATCGTCCGTGCGGTTGCGGAACGTCAGCCGGTAGCGCGCGCCCTGCTTCAACACGAACTCCCGGTCGTGCGGATAAGGCGTGCCATTCACCGTGAACAGGTTGAACTTCCCGGCGCCGCGCGGCACCTTCTCGAAAATCATCTCCAACTGCTCCGCCGGCGCCGGTCCCGATGGCGCCTTGCCGAAGATCGTGTAGTCCCATCCGGATTGCGGCGGCGCTGTCCATTGCGGGCTCCGCCGCTGGTTGGCGTACTCAATCACCACGCCGAGCCCGCCGTCGCGCACCATATCTTCCGGCGCTCCCATCACCCACACGCCCGGCTGATTCATCGCCACCCAGGCGTCGATGCGCTCGCCCGGCCCCAGCATCAATACGTCCACCGCCGCGCTTCGCGGCGCCGGGTTGCCATCGAGCGCCACAATGTTGAACTTATGCCCGGGCAGGGCCAGGTGCCGGTTCTCGATCGCGCTCGCGTTCAGAAAGTGGAACATCACGCGCTCGCCTGCGCGCACCCGGATCGGTTCGCCCGCCCCCAACGCTTTGTCGTTGATCGAATACAGGTCGGCCGCTACCTCAATCCCCGGCGGCCGCGTATCGAGCACCGCCGGCTTCTCCGGTTTCGGCCCCGAAGGGTCAAGATCGTCTGTGTCCATGTACTGCGATGTGAAGTACGGCTCCCAGTCGCGCAGCGCCAGGTAATGCTCCTGATCGTAGTTGCCCGGGTTGGCCCCGCCTTCGATGACCAGAAACCCGAACTGTCCGGTGAACGATCCGCGGTGCAGATCGTCCATGGCCATCGTGTGCGTATGGTACCAGCGCGTGCCCGCGGGCGCCGGCGTGAACTGGTAGCTGCGGTTGCCGTGCGGCGGCACCGGCGGCGTGCCTTCCTCTTCCGAACCGTCCACCTCGGCCGGAATCAACAGCCCGTGAAAATGGACGTACTCCGGCGTATCGGTTTGATTAACGACATTGACCGTGACCGGCGCGCCTTCCTTCATCCGCAGCAGCGGTCCCGGCGACATGCCGTTGTACCCGATCGTGCTTACGATCCGGTTGGGCGCTAGTTCCACCGTCACCGGCGCGATCTCGAGGTTGAATACCGTTCCCGAAATCTCTTTGACGCCCGAAGGCGCTGCCGGCATTGGCATCGGGGGCGCCTGCGCCTGCTGCCCCGCCAGTGTTCCGGCGGCCGCCGCCGCTCCGGCCAGCTTCAGGAAATTGCGGCGATCCATGGGTGTGGGGCTCGGCATCGAAAGAATTTCGTGGGAACTTCGTCTCGCGGTTATCTTATGATACGCTTCAGGATAACAAAGGCCGCTACGGACCATGAAACTGGCGTGTCCCCTGCTTGCGCTCGGCCTCCTGTTGATGGCCGCCTTCGAACTCTCCGGCTGGCAACGGTTCGGTGGAGCGCCCACCGGTCTTCAGCCCTACGATGAGTCCGACCAGTTCATCCCTTCCGAATTCTTTTTCAGCCGCCTCCGCTACAACACCGGCTATGCCGGCGGCTTCGGATTTCGACGGCTCTTCGGCGGCTGGGCGCAGGACTTCCCGCGCGCCGACCACGATTGCCTCGTCGCCCTCCGGCGCCTCACCCGAATCGATTCGCCGTCGCCCCTCAACGTGGTCGATGTCGATGACGACCACATGTGGGATTACCCGTGGATCTATGCGGTCGGCGTCAACAACTGGGCCTTCACCGACGCTGAAGCGGCGCGGCTCCGCAACTTTATCGCGCGCGGCGGATTTCTCATGGTCGATCACTTCCACGGCCAGGACGATTGGAAGCGCTTCATGGCCGGCATGAGCATGGTGCTGCCCGACGCCGTCGTCGAAGACATCCCGAACGACGACTCCATCTTCCACGACCTCTACGACATCAACGAGAAGTTCCAAATCCCGGGCGAGCAGTACGTGGCCACCGGCCGCACCTATGAGAAGGACGGCTATATCCCCGGCTGGCGCTGCATTCGCGACAAGCACGGACGCATCGTCGTCGCCATCTGTTTCAACATGCACCTGGGCGATGCCTGGGAGTGGGCAAACGCCGGCGATTACCCCGAGAAGTTTTCAACCCTCGCTTTTCATATCGTGCTCAACTACATCACCTACGCGATGACCCACTGAGGGGCCGCCGCGAAGCACAAACGCGAAATCGTGTAGACTTGGCAGCTAAGGAGATTCATGAAACGTCTATTCACCGGAATCGGGCTAACCATTCTGCTGTTTGCGCCGGCGCTTGCCAATGCGCAGATTCTGGTTGCCGGAGAAGGGCCGGTCGTGTACGGCCATCACCATCTGAACACGACGAACATGGCAGCCCAGAAGAAGTTCTATGCCGATACGCTCGGCGGCACGGTGGCCAAGATCGGTTCCGGTGACCGGCAGCAGGAGATCATCAAGTTCCCGAATGTGCTGATGTTTTTCCGTCCGATGCAGGCGCCGACGGGCGGTTCGATCGGCACGACCGTCAACCACATCGGCTTTTCCGTTCCCGATCTCAGGCCCCTCGTGGCGAAGATCAAGGCGAACGGCTTCAAAATGATCACCGCCGATTCGGTCGCCGCGAACGTGAAGGTGACCGATGACATCGCGGCCGCCAGCCCGACGACCAACCTCGCCTTTGCGCTCGGTCCGGAGGATGTCAAAGTAGAATTCGTCGAAGTCAAATCGCAGAAGGCCCCGATTCAGCTTCATCACATTCACTTCTTCGGCCAAATGAATACCGAGATGCAGGCGTGGTACGCCAAAACGTTTGGCGCGAAGATGCTTCCGGCCAATCCGGGGTCCGCGTTCGTGCAGGATCAGCTCCCCGGCGTGTTCCTGAATTTCACGCCATCGCCGGCGCCGACCGTGGGCACGACCGGCCGAGCGATCGATCATATTGGCTTCGAGGTCAAAAACCTCGAGGCGTTCACCAAGAAGCTGGAAGCCGAGGGCATGAAACTGGATCGTCCCTACACCAAGGTGCCGCAGCTTGGCATCGCGATCGCCTTCATTAAAGATCCCTGGGGAACGAATATCGAAATGACGGAAGGCCTCGCCGAGATCAAGTAGAGCAGGATGGCATCCTGCGGCAGATCGACAATCTGCCCTACATAGCGGCAGATCGACAATCTGCCCTACATAAACGATACGCCCAGTTCCGGCGGAGCTACTCCTTCGTGTAGCTGAACTTGTTGGGGCCGCGGCCACGGCCTTTTTGTTCGGCGCCCGGGGGAGGAGTGCTCGACATCTCATCGGTGTAGTGCTTGCCGTCTTCCGAGAGGGTCCAGATGTCGTGCCATTTCGTGCCGTTCGCCTGGGTGGTGTCGACGGTGAGGACGTTGCCTTCCATCTTGCCGGTGGCCGTGGAGCCAGCCCAAAAACCTTGGTCCATCGTCGCGGTACTGCCGTCGGTGGGATACTTGCGAATCATAATCCTTTCCGGCGCGCCGTCGCGGCCGGGGATATGCTCGGTCATCACGATCACTTTGCCCTCGAGTGCCAGATCACGCGTCATGGTCGGGGTGCCGGGATCGCTCTTCCAATGGCCCACGAACCCTTCCGGGCCCGCGGCCAATAGGATCCCCGCGCCAGCCACTAACAAAATCACTCGCTTCATGTCGTCTCCTTCGGCCTTTGCTCCACCGTTGCGCCCGATGGCGTCACATCCAGGCCGCAGTCGTATTTGGTATATCACAGCTCTGCGAAAGATGTACTCGCACGGAGGTTCCGACCGCGCCAGGAACGTGGGGCGGACCGCTCGCAGGGGAACACGCAGTCCGGTATTGTGACGGTTGCCATGCCGCATGCGCGCGGCGACGAACTGGCGCTCAGGAACCTCTGCCGCCGGCGTGCAATCTGCGGTTTCCTAAGAAACGCCCGATGAGTGCTCCCAAGATCGCCGTGGCGATGATGGCTGCTCCGTGCGCTCCCAGCGAATGCCGGATTGAGGGATACGGACAAGCGATGCGCCAACCGGCATTGATCGCGAGACCCGCGCCTGCGCCATATAGAGCACCCGTTACAGTCGGCCGGATCGCGAGCGATTTCCGGAACATCCAACTGAAGAGCAAGACCAGGATGCCTCCCGCCACCGTGCTGCCGATGCCGCAGGCCAGGTCCATGGCCCATGGCGGGACGCGCAATGCGCCGGCGACACGCAATGTGCTGCCCACAGGGCTAATCCAGAACGTCGACAGGGTGATCGCGACGACAACCACCGACGCCGCGACCGGTACCGAATAGACAGTCCCTTTCGGTAGCCGGCCCGCCGGCGTGCTCTCATGCGCGGCGACCCAGACGAGCACCATCGCCAACGCGAACTGCGCGGCGGAGGCGCCCCAGGTCAGGAGCGGTCCCAGGATCCCTGAGTCGCCGCGAATTCCGACCGCCAGCAGGATCAGGGAGGAAACCAGCAGCGCTAACGGCGCGGTTCGCAGCGCCAGGCGGAGCGGCCGCGGCGATGGTTTGACCGGTCTGAGATCCTGCGCGATCGCTCGCATCAGTGCTTCCGGCGGTTTCGGTGAACGATCGATCATGCCCGAGCCTTTTGAAAACTATTCAGCGCCGCACGCAAATCCGCCATTCCGCGGCTGGCGCGCGCCCGAGCCGCCGCGGCACTAATGCCCAACATCCCGGCGATCTCATCGAAGCTGAACCCCCACTCATGATGGAGCAACAGCGCCTCGGCTTGATCCGCGGACAAACACGCGATCGCTCTGCGGATCTCGTCCCTCGAGCCGAGGCTGTCGGCTTCCGGAAAGACGGGGAATTCCGGCAGCTCCTCACGGGATTCGTGAACTTCCGCCCATCGCCGGGCCGCTCGCCGGTTCATCAGGAAAACGTTTCGCGCCAAACCGAACACCCATGGCCGTACCGCGTATTCCGGATTGTAAGCCGCCCTCGACCGGTGCATCTGAAGAAACGTCTCCTGCAGCAAATCGTCGGCGATCTCCGAACCGCCCGTGAGATGGGACAGGTACCGCCGCACGGCGGCTGCGAGCTGCGCGTAGATTTCCTGAAACGCTTCCAGCGATCCGCCCTGATAACGGATCATCAACCCGCGAAGTGCCTGATCTCCTTCGCTCACTATTAAACTCTTTGCCGCGCGAGGCGCGTTTGTGACCCGGTTTCGCGCCCGAAATCGATCATCCGCAATCGTGTCACAGGCCGGGCGCTGCGGGCAAATAGTAGAAG
>CAYMHP010000316.1:0-7019 GCA_964390225.1 uncultured Solibacteraceae bacterium | reverse complement strand
CCGAAAACCGGAGCGAGCGAGCGCATTTTGCGCTACGACTATCGCGAGCTGGTGCCCTTGCTGCGCCATCGCTACGAGCCCGGCGACCCGGCGGTCCGCCGCATCCTCGAACGGCCGCGCGATGTGCACATGTCGATCGACGCGCGCCTGCAGGTCCGCGCAGCCGGCATCCTCCAGAACACGGTGGAGAAGGCAGGCAAGCAGCGCGGCGCGGCAGTTGTCATGGATCCCGCCACGGGCGACCTGCTGGCGTCGGTCAGCTATCCGTTCCCGTCTGAGCAGGAAGAAGACACCGCGCTCGACCGCGCGCGTTATGGGCTCTATCCTCCGGGTTCCACGTTCAAAGTGGTTACCGCGATGGCGGCGCTGCGCAAAGATCCGCAACTGATGCACCGCACGTATGAGTGCATCCGCTTGCCGGATGGCCGCGTCGGCAACTACATACGCGGCTCGAAGCGGCCGATCCGCGATGACATCGAGGACAAGACCCCGCACGGCACGCTCGATCTGGAACACGGCCTGGTCGTTTCGTGCAACGCATACTTCGCGCAACTGGGCGATTACGACATCGGCGCGCAGGCGCTACTCGACACGGCCAACCTGCTCGGCATTGCCGCAGCCTCTCCCAATACCGCCCGCGAGCTGAAAAAATCCCTGCCGCAGTCCTCGTACGGTCAGGGCGAGGTGGTCGCTTCGCCTTTCCAGATGGCCCGTGTTGCCGCAGCCGTGGCGAATCGCGGAGCGGTTCCGCAAGGCCGCTGGATCATCGACGACACCAATTTACGCACGGCGGCTCCGCAGACCGTGCTGGCTCCCGATGCCGCACAAACTCTCGGACGTTTCTTGCGCGAGGTGGTGACCTCCGGAACAGGCCGGCGCGCGGCAAGCGCCAGCATCGCGGTAGCCGGAAAGACCGGGACAGCCGAACTGGCCAATGCACCCTCGCACGCCTGGTTCATCGGATACGCGCCCTACGCCTCAACCGGCCGCAAAATCGCATTCTCGGTTCTGGTGGAGAATGGAGTGTACGGCGGAACCGCCGCAGCCCCGGCCGCCGCCGAACTGGTCGAGGCCGCGGCGAAGTTAGGCCTGATCCAACCATGAGCATTTTTTCCGAGATCGAGAAAACCATCGAGCGCGGCTTCCGGCATTGGACCGAAAAAGCCTTCGGTCCGGCGCAATCCGATGAACTGCTGCTGGTGCATCGCGCGATTCTCGAAGAGATCGAAAGCAGGGTTCAAACCGTGGCGCGCGGGAACCGCATTTTCCCGTACACGCGCCTGGCGGTGACTCTCAGCTCGCCGAAAGCTTCGCATCGCGTGCTCTATGAAGCGGCGTTTGGGGAGCGCCTGGCGCAGGACATCCGCGACGTGCTCCGTGGCGCCGGGTGTGCGGTGCCGCGGGGCTTTGACGTGGACGTGCAGACCAGCGAAACCGGCCAGGCTCCGTTCCAGATCGATTATACGAGCGATCCCTCGGTCGAGCGCCCCGCCCACGTGACCTTCCTTCGCGGCAAAGCGCAGGTAGATAGTTACGTTTTGGAAAAGGCGCGAACGAATATCGGGCGTCTGCCCGAGCTGACGGATTTCGAGCATCGCGTCGTGCGGCGCAACGACATTGTCTTCGAGGAAGGCGCCGACGAAGCCAACGGCACCGTTTCACGCGCGCACGCCCACATTCTCCGCGAGCAAGGCGAATATCGCATCTGCGACGATGGCAGCGAGTTCGGAACGCGCGTCTTCCGCGACGGCCGCTCCGTAGAGGTCCCGGCAGGCAACCGCCGCGGTGAGCGACTCAGGCCGGGAGATGAAATCTACCTCGGCCGCGCCTGCATGCGTTTCGAGCAGTAACTGCTCGCTAGAAGTTGATGCCCAGCAGGAATTCCGCCTGGTTCTGATTGCTCTCCAGCCCGCCGTTCGCCGAGAGGAAATGCTGAGAGCCCCAGCGCGTGTAGCGGATCTCCGGCAGAATATGCAGGAAGATCGCGTGTACGTCCAGCCCGACTCCCAGAACAAAGCCGGTCGTTGTGTCGTGCCTCAGTTCGGTCGGATTGGAAGTAGAGCTCAAGCCGATAGGAACCGGGCTCAGTCGTGTCACCGTCTGTTTCAGACCGGTCAGAGTGTCCCATGCAACGCCGGCGTCTACGTATGGCTTGATGACCGGGGTGAGAAACCGGTATTTGAGCAACAGTGGAAACTCCCACGCGTTGCCCGTCGTCCGGCTGCTCGTGAACACGTCTACCAGGTTCGCCGTCGCCGTGTAGTTGAGATGCCGATAGAGCGCATCGAATTCGATTCCCAAGCCCAGCGGCAAGTGCAACTCGGCGCTTCCGCCCACGATGTAGCGGTTCGTACTGCTGTTGAATCCGAAGTTAGGGCTCTGCACGGTGCTGAAGAAATCGGTCAGCGGCACGCCGGCCTTCACGCCCAGCGAAAATGGCGCTGCAACCGCGGCCGATGCGCCCAAGCACAATAGGAACAGGGGTCTCATTCACTTATTATTACGAGCGAGACGTGCTGGCGGCTTCTTCAGCGGCTGCGCGGATTGGGCGAAATCACACTTGCAGCGTGAACGATTCGCCAAGGTAGACACGCTTGACTTCCGGGTCGCGGCCCAACGCTTCGGGGCTGCCGGCGCGGAAGATGCGGCCGTTGTTGATGATGAACGCGTGATCGGTCACCGCGAGCGTCTCGCGCACGTTGTGGTCGGTCACGAGAATGCCGATGCCCGCGCGCTTCAAGTCGAAAATGATCCGCTGCAGCTCGAGCACCTGGATTGGATCGATGCCGGAAAAAGGTTCGTCGAGCAGCAGGAAACTGGGATTGATCACCAGGGAACGCGCGATCTCGACGCGCCGCCGTTCTCCGCCCGACAGCATGTATCCATGGCTGCGGCGAACTTTCTCCAGCCCGAGTTGGTCGATAAGCCGGTCCACGTGCTGCCGCCGCTCCCGCGCGCGCATCGGAAGCGTCTCCAGAATCGCCATCAGATTCTCTTCCACCGTCAGTTTCCGGAAGACCGAGGCCTCTTGCGGCAGGTAACTGATGCCGCGGCGCGCGCGCTGGTACATCGGCAAATGCGTGATGTCTTCGCCGTCCAGCAGGATCTGGCCGGCATCGGGGCTGATCAGGCCCACAATGATGTAAAACGAAGTCGTCTTGCCCGCGCCGTTGGGACCCAGCAGACCAACCACCTCGCCCTGTTGCACCACCACCGAAACATCATCCACGACGCGGCGGCCACGATACGTTTTGGCGATCCTGCTGGTCTCGAGCTTGCTCATTTGGCGCTATTTGCGGCGGATGCGGCTTTTCGCCGGCTGATCCGGTGAGCCATTTATCAGCAGCCTATCATCGTTAGCAAAGTAGGTCAATTCATCGCCGTAAGCGAACCCTTTGAGACTGTCCACGAGTTGCGGTTTTCCACCGCGGAGAACCACCTTCTGGCTTTCGGGATAGTACTCCCCATGATCCGCCGTGCCGGTGCGTGTGCGATCCGGCCCGGTCTGCACGATCTTCACCCCGCCCTCCGCAAAGGCCTTCTCCAGGCGCGAGTCCGCCGAATTGTCGGCGAGGAAGGCGCGCAACTCGCGTGACTCCACGTGCATGCCCGGGCGGTCGAGCACGACGCCGCCGCTGTAGTACGCCAGCCGGTCCTTATCCGTGTAGACCAGGTGGGCGGCATGCACCACAGTGAGCACCGGCGTTGCCGATTTCTTCTTCTGCTCGTCCTTCGGCTCTTCCCAGAGATTCGAGATGACATTGCCATCCGCCACCAGCGTCTGCTTTTCGCGATCCACATCGATGACGTTTCCCTGGATGCGGTTTGCGCCTTGCCACAAGTTCACGTCGCCTTCGTAATGAATGGTGCGGTTGCGGTTGGTCGATTCCATTTTGCGCGCCACCGCGTGCAGCGGCTCATCGCCCGAGAGCATGCCGTTCTTCTGGTCCTTCTCGGGCACCCGGCTCGATTCGACGCGGCCCTCGGCGGTGAAGTTTCCCGTGCGCTGATCCATGCGGATATGGTCGGCCGCCGTGGAGCCAGCCGCATCCCACACCCGCGCGCCGGTATCAAGGAGCATGACGTTCTCCTCGGAATCGAGCGTCGCCTTGGTGGCCCGCGCGCGCCGGTCGCCTTCGTTGTACGTAAAGTCGCCCCACTGTTCCAGCGACGACATCCGGCTCGTTCCCGTTTCAAAATGGGCGAGCATTTCACGGCTGCTGGTGAGAGTGAGCGCACGGTTCCGTCTGCGCTCGTCCTCGGTTGGGTCGGTTTGCGTCCGCACATCTTTGGCGCGGAATGAGTCGATGCGGTTCTGCGAACCGTAGGCAATCACCATGTCATTACCGCTTAGCACGCGATGATGTTGGCTAGGCAGATTGGGCAGGAACTCGAGCTGCCCCGGCGCGTGGGTGAGGACGCGCTCGATGTCGCGCCCGCCCGCCCGCATCTTCATTTCGATTTGATCGCTGCGCAGCACGTGCGTCTCCGCGGGCTGCCGGCCCGGCGCGGCGACTGGTTTGGCCGTGATCGATCCGGCGCCGTACGTCATCACCTGCCCCAGCACGCTCTCGCCGCCCTGCATCTCGAAATTCATTTCCACTTTCGGCGCGGCGATGGTCGTCTCGGAATTGTCCGATACCGCCAGCATCTGCGCGTGATCTACCGCCGAGATCTTCTGAATCGCGGCATCGTCATTGAAATCCACCCAGACCTGGTCGGCCCCGTACTGCAGCTTGCGGTTCGGTTCCGTATCGGAGCCGTGCGCCTTCGTCGTGTAGATCTGGTGGATGACGCCATCCTGCAGGTGAATCACTGCGCCGTCGCCCTCCACCACGTTGTTCTCGCGCGTCATTCGGCCCCATGACTTCAACCAGATTTCCGATTTCGCCTCCAGGTAAGTCAGCGCGCCGCCTTCGATCTTCATGGGCTTGGAGTGGGGGCCCTTGCCGCGCCAATGGACCTCCACGTCCTTCTTCATCTCGAGTTGATGCTCGCCGGGGTTGTAAGAGGCGCCGGTGCTCTTGCCGTCGCCATTGCGGAAGGTGAATGTCGACAGTCGGTCGGTCTCCGCCATCCCGGTGTTGCTATCGAAGTTGACGCCCGAGGAGTGAATCGAAACCAGGTCCGAGGTAGGCTTGCCTTCGACCGGCACATCAAGTGTAATCTCCACTTCGCCGTCGGAGTATAGCCGGTGCTCGCCGGCGAAGAAGGCCGCCGCGGCGCTCTTGATCAAATCGAACGAATCGCCGTCCTTTTTGTACAGGCGCAGTTCCACTTGAGTCAGATCGACTCGCGAGGAATCCTTCACCTGTTTGAAGTCTTTCGCCCAGATCTCGACCGTACTGCGGTTCTGGTTCGTCTCGCGCCAGTGCCAGTTCACCGCCGACGAGTTCAACTCCAGCGGCAGCGCCGCCGGCGGGGATGGTGCTTGATCGCGAAGAATTCTCTTTTGAGCTCGATAGGTGAGACCCACGGCGCCGATGATCACAGCCATGGCCACCAGCAGGAGCCACCGTGCGCCTCGCATGGGGATATCTCTAGTGTAACGCGCCTGCCGCGTTATACTCGGAGCGCTCATGCCCTCCTCCGCCATCAAAATCTTCGCTACCGGCGGCACGTTCGACAAGGAGTACAACGAACTGACCGGCACGTTGTTCTTCAAGGACACGCACATCGGCGACATGCTCCGCCTGGGAAGGTGCCACCTCAGCTTCAGCGTGGAGAAACTCATGATGATCGACAGCCTCGAGATGACGGATGAAGACCGCGCGCTCATTCTCCGCCGCTGCCTCGAGACTCCGGAAAAGCACATCGTCATCACCCACGGAACGGATTCGATGGAGCAAACCGCCGCTGCGCTCGGAAATGCGATCAGCGCGAAGACCGTCGTGCTCACCGGCGCCATGGTCCCCTACACCTTCGGAAGCTCCGACGGAATGTTTAACCTCGGCACCGCGCTGGCCTTCGTGCAAACCCTGCCGCCGGGCGTTTACGTGGCCATGAACGGGCGCTGCTTCGGGTGGAAATCGGTCCGCAAAAACCGCCGTTTGGGACACTTCGAGGAAGGCTGAGTGTCTTCTTGTCAAGAAAAATAAGTAATTACATTTCATTGAGTTGCGTGAAATTCTTGTCACTCTCGGGCAGAGTGTGCTAATAATATTCTCGAAGCCCAGCAAATCCGACATGGGTTTCACCAAAACCCTAAAACACTAATTCCCCCAGTGGAGGTTGTTGTTCCATGAAGATTCGTCCGCTCTATGACCGGATCGTGGTCAAGCGAATTGAGCAGGAAGCGCAGATGCAGGGCGGCTTGTACATCCCGGATACGGCCAAAGAGAAGCCTCAAGAAGGCGAGGTTGTGGCGGTCGGGAAGGGCAAGCGCCTCGAAGACGGCAAAGTGGTTCCCCTGGACGTCCAGGTAGGCGATCGTATTCTGTTCGGCAAGTACTCCGGCAGCGACATCAAGCTGGATGGCGACGAATACTTGATCATGCGTGAGGACGAGGTCCTCGGAATTCTCGAAGCTGCGCCGAAGGCGGCGAAGAAGGCTTCCTAAGGAGTCGATAACGATGGCGAAACAGATCGTATATTCGGAAAATTCCCGTCAGGCGATTTTGCGCGGCGTCAACCAGCTCGCCGATGCAGTCAAAGTAACGCTCGGTCCCAAGGGCCGCAACGTGGTCCTCGAGAAGAAGTTCGGCGGGCCGAACATCACCAAGGACGGCGTCACGGTAGCGAAGGAAATCGAGCTGAAGGACCCGCTCGAGAACATGGGCGCCCAGATGGTCCGCGAGGTCGCTTCCAAGACCTCCGATGTGGCCGGCGATGGCACCACCACGGCCACCATTTTGGCGCAGGCGATTTTCCGCGAAGGCGTGAAGGCGGTTGCCGCGGGCGCGAACCCGATGGCCCTGAAGCGCGGTATCGAAAAGGCCGTCGAAGTGGCCACTGAAGAGGTGAAGAAGCTCTCCAAGCCCGTCTCCGGTGACATGATCGCGCAGGTCGGCACCATTTCG
>CAYMHP010000315.1:2506-7047 GCA_964390225.1 uncultured Solibacteraceae bacterium | reverse complement strand
AAATACTGGTTACCGGAGGCGCCGGATACATTGGCGCGCACACGGTTCATCTGCTGCTCGAGCAAGGACACGACGTCAGCGTCGTCGACAATCTGTCGAGAGGCTACCGCCACAACGTTCCGGCGGACCGCTTGTACGAGCTGGATTTGGCTGAGACCACAGCGCTCGCCGAACTGATGAGCCGCACGGGTTGCGAAGCCGTTATTCATTTCGCGGCATTTATCGCGGTGGGCGAATCGATGCGCGAGCCGGAGCGCTACTTTGCGAATAACGTGGGCGGCTCCCTTTCGCTATTGACCGCCATGGTGCAGGCCGGCGTGAAGCACCTCGTCTTTTCGTCGACGGCGGCGGTGTACGGCAACCCGCATGCCACACCCATTCTCGAGACGTTCCCCATCCAGCCGGTAAACCCGTACGGCGAATCCAAGGTCATGGTGGAGACGATGCTCCGCTGGTTCGATGCTATCCATGGAATCCGTAGTGTTCCCCTCCGTTACTTCAACGCCTCGGGCGCCCATCCCGACGGCCGTTTGGGCGAAGAGCACGACCCCGAGACGCATCTCATCCCATTGCTCATCCGGGCCATGGTTACGGGAAGCCCGGTGACGGTGTTTGGCAACGATTACGATACACCGGATGGCACCTGCATTCGCGACTACATCCACGTGAATGATCTGGCGCAGGCGCACATCCTGGCGGTGGAATACCTGGCGAATGGCGGCGCTTCGGAGGCGTTCAACATCGGCACAGGCACCGGCCATACCGTCATGGAGGTGATCCGGGCGGTGGAAGAAGTCACCGGGAAAAAGGTGCCTTACGTGATCGGTCCCCGCCGCGAAGGCGATCCGCCGAGCCTGGTAGCGGCGTCCGACAAGCTCAAAACCCGCCTCGGCTGGCGGCCGCGCTACCCAGAGTTGCGCACTATCGTGCAGCACGCCTGGGCCTTCGCGGAAAAGCACCAGTTGGTGTAAGGAGCGCCGCCGGTGTTGCCACCGGTGCAGTGGCGTATACCCCCGCTCTGACAGGCGGGGCTGTGATTCCGGTTTCAGCCTCGGCGGTTAGCCCAGCACGTCCTCGTAATACCGCTCGTACTGCGGAATAATTTTGTCGGTACAGAATCGTTCGGCCGCGTTCCACCGCCCGGCCTTCGACATCCGGTAGTGCAGTTCGTCATCGGTGAGTAGCGCGACCACCCGCGCCGCCTGCCCCTCGACATCTCCGACCGCTTCGAGGTATCCGTCTTCGCCGTCGGTGATCAGCTCCGGAACGCCCCCGACTCGCGTCGCCACCGGCACCACGCCGCAAGCCATCGCCTCCAGGGCCACCAATCCGAAGGACTCCAGATCGCTTGGCATAAGCAGCACGTGCGCCAGCGGAATCAGCCTCTCGACATGGTTCTGTTTGCCGAGAAACGTAATGTGACGGTCCACCTTCAACTCGCGCGCCAGGTGCTCGGCCGGGCCGCGGTCCGGCCCGTCGCCCACCATCAGCAGGTGCGCGGGCACGCGCTTGCGGACTTCCGTCAGGATGCGCACGCAATCGAGCACACGTTTCACCGGCCGGAAATTCGAGAGATGAATCAGCAGCTTCTCGCCAGCGGGGGCGTATGCCGCCGCGCCGGCCTTCTCGTTATCGGGATGGTATAAGTCGCAGTTGACGAAATTCTTGATGACACGAATTTCGTTTGCGACAGCGAATACATTCACCGTTTCGTTGCGAAGATAATCGCTGATCGAGGTGATGCCGTCGGACTGCTCGATGGAGAATTTGGTGATCGGAAAATACGAGCGGTCCGTGCCCACAAGTGTAATATCGGTGCCATGCAGCGTGGTGATGAACGGCAGGCGGCGCTTGGGCGTCAGCATCTGCTGGGCCAGCATCGCGGAAATCGAGTGTGGAATGGCATAATGCACGTGCAGCAGATCCAGATCGTACGCCTCCGCGACTTCGGCCATGCGCGAAGCCAGGGCCAGGCAATACGGCGGGTAGTGGAACAGCGGATACGTAGATACTTCCACTTCGTGGTAGGAAATCCGCGGAGTTCCGGGATCGAGCCGGATGGGGTTTGCGTAGCTGATGAAGTGGACTTCGTGGCCGCGCGTCGCCAGTTCCAGGCCTAGCTCGGTGGCGACGATGCCGCTGCCGCCGTACGTCGGATAACAGGTGATGCCGACCTTCACTTGGCCAGCGTAGCACTACCAGGCCTGCTGCCACGACGTAGCGCTGGCGATCTTGTCGCCGGCTTTCTTGAACCAGCACCCGCGGCTGCGACCGCCGGCATTACCAGCGATGGCGCGGCTCCCCATACAGCGCATGCGCTTCGAACTGCCGGCTTACATTCTGCTACGATGCCATTTTGCAAATCGTGCCCGCCGGTACATCGAACACCGCCGCCGTCGCTCACAGAACACGCGCGGCCTGCGTTCGGGAGCTGGTTGTCCTGGCGTTCTTCACGCTGCTGCTCCATGCTCCGTTTGTGACCCAGCCAGTACAGGGGGATGAGGAGAACTACCTCGACATCGTTCAGCACCTGCTGGTGCAGCCGCTTACTCCTACGAATTTCGATCTGGTCTTTCTCGGACACAAGGTCGATATGGCCGGCCATCCTCATCCTCCATTCAATTCGTACCTGCTGGCGGTGCCATGGCTGTTGACGGGCGGCTTTCACCTCGTCGCCTTTCACGTCTTTTATCTTCTGCTCACAGTCGCCATCAGCTTTGCAGCCTATGCCCTCGCGTCGCGCTTTACGGCCCAGCCGCTTTGGGCCGCCTTGTTGATCGCCGCCTCTCCGATCGTCCAGGTCAACGCCAACACGGTCGCCGGGCCCGAACCTACTCTGCTGCTCCTGATTTTGATCGGAGCCGCGGCCTTCTTCTGGCGCAGGTTCTGGGTGGCCGCCATCGCGTTGACACTGGCGGGCCTCACCGCCCTACAAGCGCTGGCGATCGGCCCCATCCTGCTGTTGGAATATGCCGTCCGGCGCGAGAAACCGCCTCGCGAAGCCTGGTTCGCCGCGGCTGTGCCGATCGCCGGCTTCGGTGCGTGGCAGCTTCTGCAATGGGCGCTTACGGCTAAGTTACCCCTCGCCGTTGTAGCCGGAAATGTAGAAGAGTCCACGCATGGGCGCGTGGTTCTGCGGCTTGCCAGCGCGCTCGCTCTGCTGCAGCATCTTGGCATCCTCGTGACTGCCGTGCCGCTCGCCCTGCGGCGTCTCTGGGGATTGGCTCCGGGCCTCCTCGCCGCCGCGCTCGTGCGTGACTACGCCTGGTGGGAGCGCGCCCTCCTCGCGGTCTGCATTACGCTGGGCGTCAACGCGTTGCTCTGGCTTTGGTCCGTGCGCAAGACGAATGCCACGCTGGCCGGCTGGTGTCTCCTGTACTTCGCCTTTGCGGCCGCGGCATTTTTTGCCGGCGCAGCCAGATACCTGCTTCCCTTGGCCGCGCCGATGGTGCTGCTATTCGTTATCGAATACGGCAGCCGGCGGCGCTGGCTGGCAGTCGCGCTTGCCTTCAACTCGATTCTGGGGCTCAATCTCGCCTTCGCCGCTTATGAGTTCGCGCGCGTCTACAAGACGGTCGACCCACCGCCGGGCAAAACTTTCCTCGTGAATGGCGAATGGGGATTTCGCTATTACCAACTGCAGCGCGGCGGCCGCATGATCGAAACCAACAGCGTTCCTCATCCCGGCGAATGGATCGTTTCCTCCGAACTCTCGATGGCCGGAGACTACGACAGTCTGGCCCAAGAGAGCGCGGTTCCGTTGCGCTCAACCGATCTTCGCGTGCGTACCCCGCTGCGCCTGATCGATCGTTACGCGCACACCGGCTTCTCGAGTGTGACCTCCGGTCTGCTTCCGTTTTCTTTTTCCAGCCTCCCGCTGGACCGCATCATGTACGCGCGAACCTCCCCGTTTCTCTATGTGCCCGCCCCGTGGACGCCTACAGAGTTCTCGAAACGCCTGGTATATCTGCCCGACCGAGGCGCCGTGGTCCACCTTCCTCTCGCTCCCAATGCCACTACTCTGCACTTCACGCTCTTCGCACGAGGGCGCGGAGAGGCGATCTTCCGAATTCAAAATGCAGCGGGTGCTCCCGTTTTCGAGAAGACTTTGCGCGTCGACGGCGAGACGTGGGAGGTGCACACGATGTCGCTGAATGGGCTGCAAGAACTCGCGCTTTCTGTGGATGCGCCCCCGGATGTGAAAGCCGGTTGGGGAGAGCTCGTCTCGGAGGGTGACGCCCCGCCGACGGGGAGCGCACGCGCCGAACTCTCGTATCTCAACATGAACGACCTCCGGTCAAAGTCGCAACTCCTCTCCGGCTGGTATCCCATCGAGGACGGCGCTTGGCGGTGGATGGCCAGGCAGGCCGAAGCCGTTCTTGGAAAACCGTCACGCGGGAACGTAAACTTCGAACTGCAGCTTTATTTCCCGCCCAACCACATGGAGCGCGCCGGAGGCCCCGTGACGGTCTCGGTTGTGATGAATGGCAAACGGCTCACAGCCAGAAGATTTTCCCAGCCCGGCGGCTATCGCGTAACAG
>CAYMHP010000315.1:0-2496 GCA_964390225.1 uncultured Solibacteraceae bacterium | reverse complement strand
GTTTCCGGCGATCTGTTCACTTTTCCCGAGAACCGCGTGACCGTCCGGATGAACCGCACGATCCCGCCGACCGGCTCCGATCTGCGCGAACTCGGAGCAGTCGTCGAAGGCCTCGGCTTTGTCGCGGCAGCGCAGTAGCCCTCTTACCGCCCCGACGCCGGTTTGGCGAACTTCCCCGCATCGATGGACGCATTGACCCGCACGTCGCTCAACTCCACGTTCTCGCGGCCGTCCAGCCAGGTCATGGTCCACCGGAACGGCATCTTCACTCCCGACACCTCCCGATAATCCGAGTAGTCGTACTGCGTCGGAACGCGCCCGACCGGCGAGTTGGCATAGCGGATCATCCGCACCAGCAAGCCCGAGTCGGGATCGAAGTAGAACGTCGCCATGCTGCCGGCGGCGCCGGCGCCTTGCACCACTTGCATCCGCCGGTCGTCGATGATGCCCGGCCGTCCTACGCGCCATCGCGGAAACGCCTTTTTGATCGCGGCGGGAAACGACAATTCCGCATCGAGCCGCAGACCCTCGAGATCACCGCCCGTCATCGCCAGCACCGCAATCGGCCGCAGCGGCGCGGCAATCCAGCCGTCGCGGCCATCGAACGCGGTAGTGCTGTCGCCATTCGCCGTGTGGATGATGGTGGTGCGTTGTGCGGGAGCCTTAGCGTATATTTCGATCATCCGCTTTTCGCTCTCTGGCCCATATCCCGAACTGGTGCCCCTGGCGGCGAAGCTGGTAATCGCACGCAGCCGCTCGGCGCCGCCCAAGGCGGCGAGATACTTGTCGAAAATGGAATCGGCACTAGGCGCGTCGGGGGCCGCGGGAATCACATCGTCTTCCTCTTCCTCCGATGTCGCGCCATAGAGGCGGGCCAGGCTCACCGTGACTTTGGGCCGGTCGCTGCCGCGGTGGCACGAATAACAGGTCACCACTTGCGCGCCGCCAAAGTAGGACTTGTTGATGCCGGACATCATCGTGACCATCCGCCGCGTGGTCTGTTTTCTTGGACTGTTGTCGAGCGCGTAGTTCTCCCACTTGCTGTCGTTCGCCGCGTGACAATCTTCGCAAGACATTCCCAAAGCCGCGGAAAACACGCCCATTGTGTCCATGAACTGGTCCGCCGGAATGCCCTTCAGCACCTGTACGTTCTTGAAGACCTCTTCAGCCAGAGGCGCTTTCTGCGCCCACGCCGCGCTCGACAGCAAGCACAAGGCCAGTGCCGCCAGCGCGACGGAGCGCCGGCGGTCTTGCCGCCGGTGGGTTGCGATTTTTGCGCAGGCGCGAAGCGCCCCCGTGTTCCAGTAGGAGAAGACGCGACAGATCACCGGGACAGCATATCACCGCGTCGGCCGCACGCCATCCCCGTAAACTGGTCACAGGAGAAGCAGTCTTGGCCGCCTACGTTATTTCCGAAGTGGAAATCCTCGATGAGGCCGCAGCCGGCCAGTATCGGCCTCTTGCGGCGGCCTCCATCGCCGAGTTCGGAGGCCGTTACCTCGCGAGAGGCGCTGAAGCACAGGTTGTAGAGGGGGCTCCGACGACCCGAAGAATCGTCATCGTCGAGTTCCCGTCGCTAGAACGTGCCCGCGAGTGGTACGCCTCCGATTCTTACGCCGAGGCGCTGAAGCATCGCACCAAGGCACTCGACCGGAGACTCATGTTTGTGGACGGCGTGGTTCCCGAAGCCTAGCGCGGGTCTCGCACGCAGCGGAACCCGATGTTCGCTGCCTTCCAGCGCGCCGGCACCGTCGTCGAATCCCAGATTACGCCGTCCACTAGTTGCGGCTCCTGGAAAGATTCGCCGCGAATCGTGTACCACGGCTCATCAGGCCCCGGCGCCGGGGTCAGCAGCTTCCCGAACGTGGCCACCGCCTGCGCGGAGGGCGTACTGAGCTGGTCCACCAATTCCCACACGTTCCCGATCATGTTCACAGCGCCGAACGGGCTCGCGCCGGCGACAAGGTCGCTCACCGGCCGGATCTGCTTCGTCCCGACATTCGCGCGAGCGAGATCCTGCTGATTCCCCCACGGGTACAGCCGTCCATCGGCGCCGCGCGCGGCCTTCTCCCACTCCCGCGCCGTCGGCAGCCGTTTCTCTGCCCACTTCGCGAATGCCTGCGCATCGAGAATCGAAACGTTCACCACCGGAAAATCCGGGTGCTCCGTGTCGAACCCGTCGGGCAGTTTGTGCCCGGCCGCTTTCGCGAACTCCGCATAAGCGCGGTTCGTGACCTCCGTCTTATCGATGTAAAACGCGGGCAACGAAACCGGCTCCTTCTTCTCGCCGAACAGGAATTGGCCCGCGGCCACCAGCACCATGTTGCCGCTCGGCGTCGAGATGGTGGGCGCCAGTTGCGCCGCCGCGGGCGTCTCCGCGATTCCCGGCGTAGCCTTCGGCCGCAGCGTTGCCCACAGCGCGACCGCAATCAACAGCACGGCCAACCCTGCCGCCGGCAGCATCCACTTCGGCCTCCCCGCGGCCGGCGCGGGCGT
>CAYMHP010000314.1:0-7056 GCA_964390225.1 uncultured Solibacteraceae bacterium | reverse complement strand
AAGCTGCTCCAGGTCAGCCTTAGGCACCCCAAGGGCCGCCAACTGGGGCGGCTTCTAGTTTTCCTCCCTTTGTTGCGGGTCTAGTCTAAAGCGAGTTTTGGTTTTGCGTCCGGGGCTGGCGGCGGCAAGTCGCCCGCTTGGTCTTTGAGATCGGCGGCGGCTTCGACAAGCCCAGCCGCTATGTTGGGATCGGGAGTTGTCTTTGCCATCCTGAGCAGCGCCAGGGCTGCTTCGCGGGCATGAAAGCGGGGAGCACTCGACACGGCTACGGGGATCCTTTGGGCGTGCAGTTGGAAGACTCCGCAACTCAAATTCCGTTCCGTAACAAAAGTACAAAATTGTACGCGGTGCGAATTAGAACTGCCGGAGCCTGTCGGGGCGCCTAAAGGGGATGCTGTGGAGGGCTGGCGCAAAGAGGCGGCCAACTGAGGCGGCACGCGTTCATGGTAGGAGAACTACTGGTTCCGGCTATTTGTTCTCCGGACGGAGAACTACGGAGAGCGGTCCTTAATGGTTCGCTGGATGGTGGGGGACGGCTCGGGTAATCCGATCTCTCGCGCCCGCTTGGAGGCTAGCTGTGGTCTTTCAGGAGGTTGTCCATCTGGTCTGAACCGAGGAAGCTGAGGTTGCGAAGCTTCAGATTCGACGGAGAGACCAGATGAACACGCATAAGAATGCGCCCCTGACGCCCAAAGGTCGAGAGGCGATGGTGCGAAGTGTGGTGGAGGGTGGGCTGAGCAAGGCCGCCGCAGCGCGCCAGTTCAACACCACACCGAAGACAGTTGCCAAATGGGTCGGCCGGTTCCGCGCAGGAGGTGTCGATGGATTGCGCGATCGCTCCTCAAGGCCTCTTTCATCGCCAAGCCAAACAGTGGCTGCCACGTGTGCGGTGATCGAGATGTTGCGCCGACAGCGCCACACCGGCAAGCAGATCGCCGCCGAAGCCGGCGTATCGGCAGCGACCGTCCCCTCGGCGCTAAACCATATTATTCTTCAGAGCTGCCGCCTTGCGATCAACGGTTTAGGCGACGGCGAGCCATCCTAACTCGACCCGTAGTGTAATGATCGAGGCGAGCATGGCCGGCGAGCCGCCGCCCGTTGGAGTGCTGGTCATGGATCTCCGATCACAATTGAGTCATCGCGCCGCGCAGATCACTCATCGATTTTGCACCACCACTTTCTACGTGCGGCTTCACATGCGGCAATGGAACTACTTGCGTGTATCTCGCGCCAAGGGCGGATATTGGGCTGGAGAAACCGCGAACTGTGGTCTGACTGACACCATTATGTGATTTTAGGAGACGCCAACATTACGAGAGAAGGCCGCGCGAATTTCGGCGTCGATGCTCGATCTGGTAGTGCGCGCCGTCCGCCGGGCATGGTCAAGAAGTCAATCCGCATCGAAGGTCAGGCCTTGGACCCATGCAGCGTGAGCTCCTTGATCTGATGTTTGCACGGTTTGACAATGGCTGCCACACTCGCGAAAATTGCGTCTGGTGCCGGACCCACGAGGTCCCAGCCACGCCGGTTTCCGCCGGAACGGCCAGTAGTCGAGGGACCCATGGCTATCAGCTATTCAAGCAAGCGCAATCGCGATCGGGCACTGTTCGCGCACTGGGATGCCCTGCCAGACTCCCATTTCAAGCAGATTGGAATTGCGCGCGACAGCGTCAAGGCGGCGCAGACGCAATTGCAGGGAACGATTGTCGCGCGTGGCGACCCGACTTACGATGATGACCGGTTGGTGTTCAATCCGGTTTTCGATCCCTATCCCATCCTGATCGTCAAGTGCCAGGTCGAATCCGACGTCGCGGTGGCGTTGGCGATGGCCGCGCTGACCGACAAGCCGTTCGCGGTGCGTTCCAGCGGTCACTGCACCGCCGGCTTCTCCTCCGGCTCGGGCGTGTTGATCGACGTGTGTCAACTTCAGAGTATCCACCTCGATGCCGTCAACAAGCAGGTCACAGTCGGTACTGGCGTCACCTTCGACAATCTCAATGCGGTGCTCGCCAAGTCTAAGCTCCACGTGCCTGGGGGAGAATGCGGAGACGTTTGCGTTGGCGGCTATGTGCAAGGCGGCGGCTTCGGCTTTACTTCCACGACATTCGGCATGAACTGCGATAACGTCATTTCCCTGCGCGTGATGCTGGCCGACGGCTCGATCGTGATCGCGAGCGCAGAGACCAACTACGATTTATGGTGGGCGATGCGCGGTGGCACCGGAGGCAATTTCGGTGTTCTGCTGCAGGTGACGTATCGGCTTCAGCCGTTGGACAAGGTGCTTGGGATTGCGCTGGCCTGGCCACTTGCCAACGCCAAGGACATCGCCAATGCTGTCAATTTGCTGATGTTGCTGCAGCAGAACTACATGCTGAACAGCCAATACGCGCCGAACCTCAATCTGCAGATTTCGCTGGTGTATCAGACCTGGGTCATTCCGGACCAGCCGCCGCCGCCGAACGCGACGCCGCAGCCTTACATCATGCTGCGCGGCCTCTATGTCGGTGACCCGAATGCGGGTGAGCAGGCGGTCGCGCCATTGCAGCAGATTGCAGGATGCATCACGCAATGGATAACGAGCGACGAATACGCCAAGATCAACTACAATTTGCTCAATGTGCCGCAGAGCCAGCCTTGTTTCTTCGGCCAACCGGACGACGCCAAACCCTTCGAGGACAAGAAATCGCGTTACGTCGAACGCAATTTGAGCCCCGATGAGTGGCGTGCGATCCTGAACTATTTCATCACGTCGCCGACCCCTTGGTCCTACATGTACCTGGAGTTTTATGGCGGAGCGATTGCGAACTATCCGGCCGACCAGAGCGCCTTTATTCACCGCAATGTGGCATTCAACGCGGTGCTTGACGTCTTCTGGTTCGCCAACACGGATCGGTCGGCGGCGGAAAAGTTCCTCTACGGCTGGAGCCAACTGATGGCACCCGTGTGGAACGGCCGGATCTATCAGAACTATCCAAGCCTGAACGAAGCCGACTACGCGGCGTCGTACTGGGGCTATGCGCTCGCGGGACTTTATGCGACCAAGCGCAAGTACGATCCGCTGGACGCCTTTCGATTCGAGCAGGCGGTCCGTGCTCCCTTTTCCGGCGGGGGGCCTGGCCCTGTCATCAATTTGCCGCCGGCGTTGGCGTCGGCTCTGGCTCAGCCGATCGACTATAGTGGCGGGGTGAGATCGAGCGCCGCCAGCGCAGCCTGAACATGCCCTTGTATGAACCCTTCGAGATAGAGAACTGGCTCAAGCAGCTCGGGCTGTCCCGGTACGCCGATGTATTCAGGGAAAACGATGTGGACGCAGCAGTGCTCGGCGCGCTGACGTCTGAGGATTTGCGCGAGCTCGGCGTAGCCTCGATCGGGCATCGGCGACGAATTCTGGAAGCGGCGGCGAAACTGCGGGCGGAAGGCCCGGCGCAACCGGTTTCCGCGGAACCGAATGCCCCTCATGGGCGCGAACCGCTGGTGTCGGCCGAACGTCGACATCTGACCGTCATGTTCTGCGACCTGATGGATTCAACAGCGCTCTCGGTGCGGGTCGACCCTGAAGACTTCCGCGAGTTCATCGGCGCCTACAGGGTCGCCATCGAACAGGCAATCCGTCCGCACCAAGGCCAAATTGCCCGGTTCCAAGGCGACGGCGTCATGGTGTTTTTCGGCTATCCGCGCTCGTTTGCGCATGATGCGGAAAGCGCGGTCGCCGCGGGATTGGCGATCGTCGACAGGATCGCCGAGCTGCCGCTGTTCGCCGGCGCGCCGGCACGGGTGCGCATTGGGATTGCGACCGGCCTTGCGGTGGTCGGTGACTCCGACCTGATGCGCCTGTCGATGGGCGACGATGTCGTGGGCGAAACGCTGAATCTCGCGGCGCGGCTCCAGTCGCTCGCCACGCCCAACGGGATTGTCATTGCGGCCTCCACACATGACAGGATTGGCACCCTATTCGAATGCACCGAGCTCGGACCGTTTGACCTCAAGGGCTTCGACCAGCCGGTATCGGCCTGGCAGGTCCATCGCCAGGGCGCGTCCGCCAGCCGGTTCGACGCCCTGCGGACCAGCAAACGGGACCCGCATTTCTTCGACCGCGAGCTCGAATACGAGCGTCTGCGCAACCGGCTCGCAGCCGCTCGGGCCGGTCGCGGGCAGATTGTCGTTATCTCGGGTGAAGCAGGGTTCGGAAAGTCCAGACTTGCCCGGGAAGTACTTTCGGAGCTCGGCCAGAAAAGCAATGACTGCCCAATCCTTCAGTGCACGCCCTACAATGTGGGATCGCCCTTGCACCCGGTCCGCTACTATCTGCAGCGGCGCAGCGGCATTGTTCCCGGCGATACGCCGATGGCCTCGCTGCAAAAGCTGTCGGCATTGCTTGCTGAAATCGAACCGGTGACTCCCGAGAGGCTGGCGTTGCTGGCTGAGCTTGTGCAGATACCGGGGGCGGACAGGACTGCATTGGAGGGGTTGAGCTCGCACGAACTCCGCCTGCGCACCTTGCGTGCATTATCCACAATCATGGCGGCACTGGCGCGCGCCGCCTCGGCGATCATTGTCGAGGATATTCAGTGGATCGATCCCTCCACCGCCGAGCTGATCGAGAGCCTGCTCCCCGCGCTTCGGACGCTGCCGGTGCTTCTGATCGGCACCATACGACCGGGAGGTCCGCTTCCATCCTGGGTGGACCGGCCGGAAGCAAGGCTGATTCAGCTTGAACGGCTTCCGAATGAGGACGTCCGTCGGCTGATCCGCGCGATCGCCGGCGAAGCGATGCTAGACGCGGTCGTCGAGACCATCGCTGCACGCTCGGACGGCGTTCCGATTTTCGTGGAGGAATTGACGCGGGGCTATCTCGAAGCTGCATCTCGCGGCCAATCGGAGGAGGGAGAGCTCTCCAACATACCCTCGACGCTTGTCGAATCGCTGCTGGCACGACTTGATGGGCTGGAGCGCGGCCGCAAGGTCGCTTCGATCGCAGCGGTGATCGGCCGCGAATTTCCGATCGCCGTTCTCACGGCCGTCTCCGATCTTCCCGAAGACGAAGTGCGTGCCGGTATCGGCGAACTGCTCGACGCCGAGGTGCTCGTTCCCGGTCACAGCCAATTCGGCGAGGCTATTGCGTTTCGTCATTTGCTGGTGCGCGATGCGGCCTATCAGCTGCTGCTTCGGCGTGACCGCCAGCAGCTCCATGCGCGCGTTGCCAAAACGCTGATGACCGCGTTTCCGTCCATCGCCGAAGCGCTGCCGCACATCGTCGCGATTCAGCTCGCCGAATCTGGCGATTTCGAACAGGCCGCGGCGCACTGGGATCGCGCGGGCGCCAATGCCGCCAAGCGCGCTGCCTATTCCGAAGCGCTCGAGCATTTTGCCAGAGCGATCGCCGTCAATGCGCGCTGTGTGGAGGGCCGCGCTCGCGACGAACGGGAATTTGCGCTCCATCTCAGTCGTTTGAGCGCGCTCATTGCGGCGCGCGGCTTTGCCGCCGACGGGGTCGCGAAAGAGATGGAGCAGGCCGAAAACCTCAGCCTGAGGCTGGGGACCAGGGCCAGTCTGATCCCGGCCCTTGTCTCAAAGTGGTCCGTTCTCGGCAGTGGTGGCAACTTCCGTGCGGCCTTTGAGCTCGGCCAGAAAATTGCCGAGACGGCGCTGGACGGCAGCGAGATCGACAGGCTTCTAGCGTATCGGGTGCTGGGCACTTCATTGCTCTTCGGTGGAAATTTTTCTCGCGCCATGCAGGAATTTCAAAACTTCCTGGCGCTGTTTGATCCGGCGAAGCATGGCAAGGAGCTGGACAGCATCGGCCCTTCCCATCACGCCGTGCGGGTCATGGTCGGAGTCGCGCAGATCCATTCGCTGCGCGCCGAATTCGAGGCATCGGATGATTGGCGGATGAAGGCGCTCGACACCGCGCGCGAGAGCGGGCGCGTTCATGATATGTGTCATGCCATTGTATTCGCAGGTTGTTTCCACGCATCGCTGCGTCGTGAGACCGCCGAGCTTTTGCGTTACGTCGAAGAGCTGAAGGCGCTGATCACCCTCCACGAGCTACCCTATTGGCGCGGTCACGCCGATCTCTTCTCCGGCCTCGGCCTGATCGGCACCGGCCGTGACGAAGAAGGCTTCGCCACCGCAAGGAGAGGCATCAGGGGCCTGATCGCCTCGCACGCGTTCGCCTACGGCTGGTACATCCTTTACGCGGAAGCCTGCGTGGGAGCAGGGCGACTGACCGAGGCGAGCGATACCCTGGCGCTCGCGCTGCCGCCGCTCGAACAGGGGGAAGCGTGGCTCGCCGCGGATTTCCACCGCGTCGGCGCGCGGCTTTCGCTGGCTCGCGGAGAAAGCGCCGAGAGCGTATGCAAGATGCTTGAGATCGCCCTCGAGATCGCCGAGACGCAAGGTGCCCGGCTTTTCGCCGATCGCGTCAGGGACGACCTCTGCGCCCTCGCTGCAACGCCCGGCACCCATCAACGTGGAGACTGACATGCGGCTCGAAGATATCCTTCCGCTTTCGGCGGTGATGCCGGCCTTCGGGCGGGCGCGATAACCACTAGAGCGGGAAGCGTTTAGTCTGAATCGATTGAGGATTCAAGATTGAACGAAGCCGCTGCGCGGCATTGAATTTGTCGCTGCAGTTGGAGTACCAACAAGCTTGCTATCGTGGGCAGGCAAAGCTTCGAACCAATAAGCTCGTACGGTCGGATCGACAATGATAGCGACCAAGAACATCTCGACACACCCAAGAGAGCATGCCGGGGCGGCTTTCTGCAATTCCGTTGCGCTCGTTAAAGGCTGTTACTGGGTTTCTCGCGGCAGGGTTGTTAGGAGTGACTTTTCGGCCACGCCTAACCTCTTGAAAGCACGTGAGGTCGACAACCTACTTTCCCCTATTAGCAATATCCGTGCCATATTGCACAAGTTGTACCTGCATTTTGGGCCTGCCGATCGCCGACGATCATCGGCCTTAATCTCGCTCGTTGCTCGGTAGTGCCAGCGGCTTCGTTCAATCCGGCTTCTATGAGGTCGCCACCCGCGGCAGAGCGGCGGCTGGCCTTTGCC
>CAYMHP010000313.1:0-7155 GCA_964390225.1 uncultured Solibacteraceae bacterium | reverse complement strand
GGCCACGAGCTGACGCACGGCTTCGACGACCAGGGCCGGCAGTTCGATGCTAAGGGCAACTTGCGCGATTGGTGGCAGCCGGCCGATGTCAAGGCCTTCGAAGAGCGGACCGCCTGCATCGCCAACCAGTACTCCAATTTCACCCCGGTCGATGATCTGCATCTGAACGGCAAGCTGACACTCGGCGAGAACACTGCGGATAACGGCGGCGTGCGGATTGCGCTCATGGCCTTGCTCAACACCATCGGACAGAACCAGAACAAGATGGATGGATTCACCCCCGAACAGCGGTTCTTCCTCTCCTTCGGCCAGATCTGGTGTGAGAACAACCGAGAGGAGTCGCTGCGGCTGCAGACCCAGACCGATCCGCATTCTCCTGGAAGATACCGCGTCAACGGCGTTCTCATGAACATGCCGGAATTTCAGAAAGCGTTTGCCTGTAAAGCCGGGCAGCCGATGGTCAGCGCCAACGCCTGCCGGGTGTGGTAGAAATCCACACCCTAGCTTAAGCAACGCCAGGTAACCTCCGCGCATCACTAGTCGTCGTCTATTACAGATATTAAGGACTGTAAAACTATAATTCAGCGCGGGCTCAAGGCGTAACCGAATTCTGCCGAACAGCCCGGGGAGGAACTTATGTTCGACAGCCTCGCGGATCAAATCAGACACGATGAACACCTGCAGACGAGCAACACGGAACGGTACCTTCGCTGGTTTGCTGTTGCGGTTGCCTCGTTACTGGTATTCGGCGGCGTTTTAGCAGGCATCCACTTCCTGCAATAGAGCGGTTTTGTGCTGGAACCACCCCCGGGCGGGTTTGGGCGCCAGAGGGTGACGCCCGGGCAGGGCGTGCGACGGGCAAAGGTACACTAGGCTTATGTCGCATGGCCCGGCCCGGGCGGGGCTTCTGCTCATCGGCGTAGCTCTGTCCCTGGGAACTTCTGTCCTTCACGCGGAGACGCCTCCACCCTTCTGGCCCGGCACGAGCTACGATTCCCGGATTCCCACCTTCCGGCAAGTGTTAGGTTACGACCCCGGAGAGCGGATTACCAACCATGCGGGAATCATGCGGTACTTCGAGGCGCTCGCCGCGACGACTCCCCGGATGAAGGTCTTCGAATATGGCGAGAGCTGGGAGGGGCGCAAGCTCGTTTACGCGGCTCTGGGCTCCGAAGCGAACATCAGAAAGCTTTCCGCTCTACAGGCCACCGTGGAGGAGTTCGCCGACCCGCGCAAGACTTCGCCAGCGGAGGCCCGCAAGCTGATCGCGTCGCTGCCAGCCATAGTCTGGCTTTCGGCCGGGGTGCACGGGGATGAGGTCTCCGCGCCCGAGGCCGCACTCGTACTGGCGTACCACCTGCTGGCGGCGCGCAACGACAAGCTGGTCGAATCGATTTTCGCGAACACGCTGGTGCTGATCGATCCGCTGCAGAATCCCGACGGCCGCGACCGATTCGTGAACTATTACGAGGAGGCCCGCGGGCCCGAACCGGATGCGAACCCGCTCGCCGCCGAGCACAACCAACCCTGGCCTGGCGGCCGTTTCAACCACTACCTGTTCGATCTGAATCGCGACTGGATTGCGCTCACGCAGCCCGAAATCCGCGCCGAGCTGAAGGTGCTGCGCCAGTGGCTTCCGGTGGTCTGCGTCGACCTGCACGAGATGGAGGGCGACTCCACGTATTTCTTCAGCCCCGAAGCTGAGCCTTACAATCCCAATCTCACTTCGGCCCAGCGCGAGAACCTGAATCTGTTCGGGCAGAACAACGCGCGCCGCTTCGATCAATTCGGCTTCGACTACTTCACGCGCGAGCGCTATGACGCGTTCTATCCCGGCTACGGAGCGAGCTGGCCGTCATATTACGGCGCGGTGGCTATGACTTACGAGCAGGCCTCCGCGCGCGGGCTGGCGGTGCGGCGTTCGGACGAAACCGTTCTGAGCTTCCGCGAGACCGTGCGCCATCATTTTGTGGCTTCACTGGCTACGCTGGAAACGGTCGCGCAGAATCGCGAGAAACTGCTCGAGGACTTCTACCAATACCGTGCTTCGGCGGTAGAGGAGGGGAAACGCGAGCCGGTCAGGGAATTCATTCTGCCGCGCGACCGGGATGGCTCCGCTACCGATAAGCTCGCGGGAATCCTGACGGAGCACGGTGTAGAGGTGCAGCGCGCAACGGCGCCATTCCGCACCGGCAGCCGGGAATACGCAGCCGGGACGTACATAGTCCCGCTAGCGCAGCCCGCGAAGCGACTCATACGCACGCTGCTCGACTCGCAAACTTCGATGGACGATGGCTTCCTGGCAGCCGACGAGGCGCGCCGCCGTCTGCAGCAGCGCAGCGAGATCTCCGATGTCACGGCGTGGTCTTTGCCGCTGCTGTTCAACGTGGAGGCCCTCCCCAGCCCGGAGATTTCCGCCGGCCCATTCGAGAAATTAGCGGTCCAGGCCAGGGCCGGCGAGTTGCACGGGAGCGCAGCGACCGTCGCATATCTGGTTCCGTGGGGCAGCGAAGCAGCTGGACGGTTTCTCGCCGCCGCACTGGGAAGCGACCTGAAAATGTTTAGCAGCGATCGCGCATTCACGCAGGACGGCCGGAGATATACGGCCGGGACGCTGGTCCTTAAAGTCAAAGACAACCCGCCGGAGCTTGGCGAAATTCTAGCGCGCCTGGCTCGTGAAACGGGTGTGGACATATTTGGAACGAATTCCGGCTGGGTTGAAGACGGCGTGAACTTCGGAAGCCGCGCGGTGCGCCCCGTGCGCAAACCGGCCGTGGCGATCGCGTGGGGAGCGCCTGCTAACCCTTCGGCGGCTGGTGCGGCGCGATTCCTCCTGGAGCGGCAATATGGTTTTCCGGTGACACCCGTGCGCACCGCGCAACTGGCGCGTGCGGATTTATCGAAATTCCAGGTGTTGATCTTGCCGCCGGGTGGCGATTATGCGCAGTTGCTGGGGGAAGCGGGCGTCGACCGGCTGAAGGATTGGGTAGATCGAGGCGGCACGCTGATCGGAATTGGCGAATCGCTCCGCTTTCTCAGCGATGCGAAGGTGAACCTGCTGGATATCGCCGAGGAGAACACGGCTGCCGCCGAAGAGAAGAAAGCAGAAAAAGCCGGCCGAGTGGCGGCGAGCGAGATCGCTTCGGACGCCGACTACCAGGCCGCGCTGAGACCGTCTTCCGGTTTGACCGCCAGCGTGCCCGGCGCGATCGTGCGGGCGCGTACCGAACCCGGCTACTGGCTCACCGCGGGAGTTGCAGAGACTGTCAATGCAATGGTGGTGGGCCGCTCCGTTTACACGCCGATCAAGAACGATAAAGGCATAAACGCCGCGTATTTCATGCCCGCCGACACCCTGCTGGCGAGCGGCTACCTCTGGGAGGACAACCGGCGCCAGATGGCCTACAAGCCGCTGGCGATCGCGGAACGCTCCGGCCGCGGAATGGTGGTGGGGTTCACCGCCGACCCGAACTTCCGGGGGATGGTCGATGGACTGAACGTGATGTTTCTGAACGCGGTGTTCCGCGGGCCGGAACACACGCAGGCCGCCGGCGCGGAATAAGCCCCCCGCCTGCCAAGCACCGGCGGAACCGCAACGGCGCGACAATTCTGCCAAAAAACCTCTTGACTTCGCGAATCGATTAGTACTAATTATTTAGTATGCGACGACGGAGCAAGACTCTCACCGACCAGGAGCTCGAAATCATGAAAGTGGTCTGGGATCGCGAGCGCGCGACGGTGCGGGATGTCTACGAAGCGCTTCTGGAGCGCCGCAAGGTGGCGTACACCACCGTGATGACCATGATGAAGATCCTGGAGCAGAAGGGTTTCCTCAAGAAATCGCAGGAGGAGCGCGCTTACCTTTACCGGCCGGCGCAGCCCAAACGGCAGGTGATCGGGGCCATGGTGCGGGAATTCGTGAATCGCGTCTTCAATGGTTCGGCCGAGCCGCTGCTGGTCCACCTGCTGGAAGAGCACCATCTGTCGCAGAAAGATTTGGAAGAGATCGCACGCCTGCGGAGGAAACCATGACGGCGCAGAACCTGTTTGCGTGGAGCGTTCAAATCGCAGTGTTGGCGCTGGCCGCGGCCGCGGGGGCCCGGGCCGTGCGAATTCCCAAGACGCGCCTGTTTTATTGGCAGATCGTGCTGCTGGCCTGCCTCGCGCTGCCGGTCCTTCGGCCCTGGAAGCGGGAAGCGGCCTCGGGGAATGTGTCGGTCAGTCCGGTAACGACGATGGGCCAGCGGGGCGCCGTGCACCGTACAGTCGGCTTTGCGGAGATGGTTCTACCGGTCATTGCTGCAGGGATCGTGCTACGCGGCGTCTGGCTGGCGGTCGGGTTTTGGCGGCTGCGCCGATATCGTCTTCGTTCGCGGCCCCTTGGCTCGCGGGGAGGCGCGGCGCTGCTGGTCTCCGACTGCGTCTTCAGCCCCGTGACATTTGGTGCGCTCCGGCCCGTCGTACTCTTGCCCGCGCGGTTCCCGGAACTGGAGCAGCACATTCAGGAAGCGATCCTTTGCCACGAGCTGCTGCACGTCCGCCGGCGCGATTGGCTCTTCACAGTGGCGGAGGAAACCGTACGGGCGCTCTGGTGGTTCCATCCGGCGATCTGGTGGGTGTTGGCGCAGATTCAGTTGGCGCGCGAGCAAGCGGTGGATCGCGATGTCATCGAAACGACAAGCTCCCGTGAAGTCTACCTGGACGCCTTGCTGGCGATGGCGGGCTCCACGCATCGGCTGGACCTGGCGCCGGCTCCGCTGTTCCTCCGAAAGCGGCATTTGAAAAAGAGAATGGTTTCGATTTTGAAGGAGGTTCGCATGTCCAAGACGCGTTCCATTTCGCTGCTCAGCGCGGCGCTCTGCCTTTTGGCCGGCGGCTGCTGGTTGGTAACAGGTCTCTTTCCCTTACGCGGCGCGCCGCAAATCCCGGACGCGATGCCCGCGGCCGTATCGGCGCCTCTGACCGGGGCGACGCTCAAAAACATCTCGATCAACGGCCTCTCCGACCCGGTCCGGGACGAACTGCTGTCGCGACTGCCGGTGCGTTCGGGAGAGGCGCTCACCCTGGATTCCATCGAGAGGACCCGCGAGACAGTGGCCCACTTCGATCCGCACCTGCGTATGACGTTCGATATCCCTCTGAAGGACGTTCGCGACGTCCGGGCAAATGCATCCGAGCGCCAGGCGTGGCTGTATATCGCACCCGCCCATGAAGCGCCGTCGCTACGTGTGCTGGACCCTGCCGGACCGACCCTGCGAGTCGGCGGGAACGCACAGGAATCGAAATCGCTACTCAAAGTACGGCCTGCATATCCGCTCGAGGCCAAGCAGGCTCATGTGCAGGGAGTCGTCGAGCTCGGAGTCAGGATCGACAAACAGGGCTCGGTCGCAAACATCGATGTGATCAGCGGACCGGCGGCGCTCGTGCCGGCTGCCCTCGAAGCTGTGAGGCATTGGGTTTGGGAGCCGACGCTGTTCAACGGATCGCCCGTTGACGTGGTCACGCAGGTGGATGTCAACTTTACGCTGGCGCGGTAACGGTTGGGAAAAAAGCCAGGGCAGGCTGAATGCCTGCCCCACCGCCAAGACGTGCTACTCGTACCTGAGCACTTCGGCGGGGGCGATCCCGGTGGCCTTGGTGGCGGGGTATAGCGTCGCCAAAAAGCTCACCAGGATGGCGGCTGCCGGTACCCAGATTGCGTCGATCCAGCGCGGCTCGAAGGGCACGAAGCTCAGCGAGTAAACTGTCTCGTCCAGGCGCACCCAGTGATACTTGTTGGCGAAGTAGCACAGGCTATAGCCCACCACCAAGCCGATCGCGCTGCCGACCACGCCGATCAGCACGCCTTGCAGCATGAAGATCCGGCGGATCTGTCCCTGGCGCGCGCCCATCGACATCAGCACGGCGATGTCGCGGTACTTTTCCATCACCATCATTACGAGCGTGATGAAAATGTTCAGCGCCGCCACCAGTTCAATCAGCCCGATGGTGATCACGGTGACCATGCGTTCCATGTTCAGCGCATTATTGAGTTGCTTGTTGCGCTCCATCCAGGTTGTCGTGATATAACGTGGCCCGGCGATCTTCTCCACCTGTTTGGCGATTTCCAGTGCGCGGTCGAGATCGTCGACTTTCAGCTCGATGGTATTGACGACATCGCCAACACCGAGGGCCTTCTGCGCGGCTGCCAGAGAGATGTACGCCCAACTGTCATCGATCTCAAAAAAGCCCGATTCGAAGATACCGCAGACCCGGAACGGACGGAAGCTCGGCCGCATGCCGATCGGCGTGAGGTCTCCCTGCGGGCTCATGGCCGTGACACGGGAATTCAGGGTCATTCCAGTGTCTTCGACGATGCGTGAACCCAAGACAATTCCCGGCGGCGAGGCGTTGGGATCGCGCAAGCGGTCGATCGAGCCGGCCTTCAAGTGGCGCAGCGATTCGCTGATGGCGAGTTCGGCATCGGGATCGATCCCCTTCAGTACCACGCCTTTCAATTGCACGGCCGAGAGCAGAACCTGGTTGTAGAGCGCGGGCGCAACCGCGGTGACATGCGGCAGTGCACGCAGTTTGGGAATCAAGGCGCGCCAGTTCTCGATACCCGTTCCGGGCTCCTTCTCGAGCACACTGATGTGCGCCATCGCGCCAAGCAGGTTGCGCTGGAGCGTGTTCCGGAAACCGTTATTTACTGCGAGCGCGATGATGAGTGCCATCACTCCGGCCGCGACGCCCGCGATGGAGATTGCGGTGATGATCGAGATCACCCGCTCTTTGCGGTGCGCCCGCAGGTAGCGCCGGGCGATGAAGAGCTCAAAGGCGGAGGTCACAACGTATCGTACTGGCGCAGAACGTCGGTGAGGCCGAGCGGGCCCTCCGGACGCAGCAGCGGGAACAGGATCACATCGCGGATGGAGCGCGAACCCGTCAGAATCATGGTCAGCCGGTCGATGCCGATGCCTTCTCCGCCGGCCGGCGGCATGGCGTAAGCCAACGCGCGGACATAATCCTCGTCCATCTGGTGGGCCTCCTCATCGCCGCGCTCGCGCATGGCGATTTGCATTTCGAAGCGGCGCCGCTGCTCCTGCGGATCGTTCAACTCGGTGTAGGCGTTGCCGATCTCCATGCCGGCCGCGTAGATTTCGAAGCGTTCCACAA
>CAYMHP010000312.1:0-7164 GCA_964390225.1 uncultured Solibacteraceae bacterium | reverse complement strand
TCCGATCATCGCCAACGGCAAGATCGTCTCCGGCCGCGGCTGCGAGTTCAAGGCCACTCCGAACGGCTGTGTGATCACGGCCCATGACGGCAAGACCGGAAAAGAGCTATGGCGCACCCGCACCATTCCGAAGCCGGGTGAGCCCGGCGATGAAACCTGGGGCGATGTTCCCGATGCGAATCGCCGGCACGTGGGCACCTGGATGGTGCCGAGCTTCGACCCCGCGCTAAACATGATCTACATCGGCACGTCGGTGACGTCGCCGGCTCCGAAGTTTATGCTGGCGGGCAACGACAAGACGTACCTCTATCACAACTCGACGCTTGCCCTGAATGCCGATACCGGCAAGATGGTCTGGTATTACCAACACGTGGTCGACCACTGGGATTTCGATCATCCGTTCGAGCGCCTGCTCATCGATACCGCCGTGGCGCCGGACAAAAACGAGGTCACCTGGATCAATCCCAAACTAAAGCCTGGAGAAAGACGAAAGGTGGTCACAGGCATACCGGGAAAGACCGGCATCGTGTACACGCTCGACCGTCAGACCGGCGAATTCCTGTGGGCGCGGCCCACCGTCAGGCAGAACGTCGTTGCCAACATCGATGGGGCGACGGGCAAAGTGACCGTCAATCCGGAAACCGTCTTCGACAAAGTGGGCGATGAGCGGTTTGTCTGTCCGACGGCGAACGGGGGGAAGGATTTCCAGGCGGGCGCCTACAGCCCCCTGACCCACACCATGTATTACCCCTTGCAGAACACCTGTGAAACGGTCACAGCGCTTCCGGATAAGCCCTTCACGACGACGCCTTATGTGATCCGCAGTAAGAACGAGATCACGCCCGGTACGGATAAGATCGGGACCGTGCAGGCGATTGCGGTCGATACGGGCAAGATCCACTGGAAGCATGAAGAGCGCGCCGGGATGATGTCGCTGGTGACCACCGGAAGCGGGTTGATCTTCGGCGGGGACACCAACGGCCATTTCCGCGCATTCGACCAGGAGACCGGCAAGGTGCTGTGGGAGGTCAATCTCGGTTCACCGGTAACTGGCTATCCAATCACTTATACGGCCGGCGGGAAGCAATACGTCGCGGTAAGCACCGGCAACTCGCTGGTCAGCTCCGGCCTCAACCGTCTGGCGCCGGAACTGCATCCGAGCAACAGCAACCAGATTTTCGTGTTCGCGTTGCCGGAACAGAACTAAGCCGGGATTTCAAATGGGGCGTTGGCAACCCGCTGCGGGTTGTGAACCTGCCCGACAACCATGTTTGCGAACGCTAAGTGACATTGGGCTTTCAAAACACCCGCGGAACAAATCGTCCGGCTACGGCGTATGGGTCTTTCAAGGAGAGCCGAATGAATGCCGGATGGATTCCGCTCCTGGCGGGCATTTGCTGCCTAACGGCGTGCGTTGTCGAGAGCCCCGGACCGGTGCAACACGATTCCCGCGCCATCGACCGCGATAATGCGGAATGGGTGCGCGTGAACGTCGACATGGGCGCCGGCAAGCTGCGCGTTGGAAGTACGGCCGATAAGCTGATGCGCGCCGACTTCTTCTACAATGTGCCTTCGTGGAAACCGGATGTGCAGTATATGACAGCGGCGCGGCATGGCACTTTAACAGTTCGCCAGCCGGGCGAAAACCGCGGCCACTTCGGAAATACGCGCTATGAATGGGACCTCGGGTTTAACCCAAACGTCCCGCTTGAAATGGCATTCCATTTCGGGGCCGGCGAGGCTATGGTGGACCTGAGCGCGCTAACGCTTCGGGACATCGACGTTCAGATGGGCGTTGGTAAGCTCGACCTGGACCTCCGTGGGAACCCCAAGCAAAGCTACGACGTTCGCATCCGCGGAGGTGTCGGAGAAGCGACCGTGCGGTTGCCATCGAACGTTGGGATTGACGCCGAAGCGCGCGGGGGCATCGGCGAAATCCGCGTCGACGGGTTGCACAAAGATGGCCCGCACTACTACAACGACGCGTATCAGAACTCGAAAGTCGTGATCCACGTGGATGTACACGGAGGAATAGGGTCCATCCGGCTGATCGCGGGCTGAGCCAATAAGGGACGCCCCAGCATCGGACTGTGAGCCTCCGCACCCTTGTCCCTACCCGGCGGGAGCCACAATGATATGAGAGAGGACTGGTATGAAGGAGCCCTTCGGATTAGAGGACTACTCGGACGGAACGGCGACCTATTCCGTCGATCCCGTTTGCGGCATGAAGGTGGAAGAAGGGAAGGAAGCCGGAAAGAGCAAGTATGCCGGCCAGACCTACTATTTCTGCTCCAAGGAATGTGAGCGGATCTTCGAGCAGGACCCCGGAAGGTATATCGGCCAGAGCCGTTGAGGTGAACGAGGACAGGCCGAAGCCTGCCCTCGTTTTGGAAGGACTCGAGGTTTTAGGATTGCCGCTGAGCGGAGGCCGCCGCGGCGCCGCGGACCATCGCCGAGAAGTTTTCGTAGGCTTCCGGAGCCAGCGATTTCATCCGGTTGATCGCCGCCGTTCCGACCTTCTCCAGATTGGCCATGTACATAGGATTCTTCATCCTCTCGCGGGCGGCGCTAACGTGCTCGCGGATCTTTTCCCACACGAAGAGCGCTTCGCCATTCGTTTGCAGGAACAACTCCTCGTTCAGCACGCCGGACGTTACAAATGAAGCGGCCATATCCCAGTAGCTGGTTACCATCCGGAAATAGGCGTTTTCCTGGCTTCCGAAGGTGCCGACCTTCTGCAGGTCCTCTTGCGAAGTCGGGGAGAAAGTCCCGAACCACTCGCGGGCCTTGCGCATTTTTTCTTCTCGTCGTAGCTCAAAGAGCTTCAGGCAGAGATTCGCGTCGTCGTATGTTGCTTGAGTTGCCATACGGAAGATTATAGGACCTCGGAGCGTTACAATGATTTCAGACGCAGGCCTCGGAATCGTGAAGACACTCGCTCAAAAACTCGCGGATCAAGCGACCGAGGCGGAGCTTTACCGGCCGCTCGATCGCAATCGCGTCGAGTGTTTCGCTTGCGGCCATCGCTGCCCGATCTCCCCGGGTTTTCAGGGGGTCTGCAAGGTGCGCTATAACCGCGACGGCAAACTGTATGCGCCGTATGGATACGTCAACGCCGCCTATTGCGACCCGATTGAGAAGAAGCCATTTTTCCATGTGATGCCGGGGTCACAGGCGCTTAGTTTCGGCATGCTCGGGTGCGATCTGCACTGCGGTTACTGCCAGAACTGGATTACGTCGCAAGCGCTGCGGGACGTGCGCGCGTCGGTCGATTTTCGACCGGTATCCCCACGCGAACTGGTTGCGGCTGCGCTCCGGCAGGGCGCATCCACGGTGGTGAGCACTTATAACGAGCCGTTGATCACCGCAGAGTGGGCAGCGGCCGTTTTCCGCGAGGCAAAGGCGGCGGGGCTGACGACGGGCTTCGTCTCCAATGGCAACGGCACGCCCGAGGTGCTGGCATATCTGCGGCCATGGCTTGACCTCTACAAGGTGGATTTGAAAAGCTTCGACGACCGCCGGTATCACGAATTGGGCGGACGCATCGGTCCCATCCTCGACTCCATCGGACGGATCCATGAGATGGGCTTCTGGCTGGAAATCGTGACGCTGGTGGTTCCCGGATTCAACGACTCAACGGCCGAGTTGCGGAGCATGGCCGAGTTCCTGGCGGGCATCTCGCGCGACATTCCGTGGCACGTCACGGCCTTCCACCAGGATTACAAGATGACCACCCCGGAAGACACCCCGGCCGCGACGCTGGTCCGGGCGGCCGAGATTGGACGAACCGCGGGCCTGCGTTATGTCTACGCTGGCAATCTGCCGGGCCATACCGGGCACCTCGAAAACACCGCGTGTCCCGGCTGCGGCGCCACCGTGGTGGAGCGCATCGGCTTTCGCGTGCTCCGCAACCGTATGGCTGCGGATGGAAAATGCCCGAGTTGCGGCACTGCGATCCCGGGCATCTGGGGCCCGCCCTCCAGAGTTCGGGATGAGCCGGCGGATCTACTGCACATCCGCTGCGGATAAAATGTCTGCTCTTCACGTTTCGCCTTACAGCGGCACCTGGTACCCGGCCGAAGTGGTCGAACTCGACCGGTTGCTCGAGGACTTGTTCGAGCGTTCCAGGCAACGCACCGGGCCTTATCTGTTTAGCGATGGCTTGGGGTTTGTAGTCCCGCACGCGGGGCCGCAGTATTCCGGCGCGGTGGCGGCCTCGGTGTACCGTTCTCTGCGGGAACAGAAGCCCGAGCGCATCGTGATTCTCGCTTTTCCCCATCGCGGCGGGCTCAGCGGTGCTGCCATTCCCGATGTCAACGAGATTTCGACTCCGTTGGGCCGTGTTCCCATCGACAGCTTGCTTTCGCCGCGGTTCCCACGGCTTGCCGAACGAGATCTCTGCGACCATTCCTTCGAAATCCAGTTGCCGTTTCTGCAGAAGGCCGCGCCGCGGGCGCGCCTTGCGCCGCTATATGTTGGGCGCATAGATGCCGGCGAGCGGCGCGCCGCGGCTCAGGCTCTCGCAGCCGAGTGGACGCCGGGAACGGTGTTCGTTGCGTCGTCGGATTTCACGCACTATGGGCGGCATTTCGGTTATGTGCCGTTCCCCGTGGACGCGAAGACCGCCGGCCGGCTGTACGATCTGGATTCCAATTGCATGGAGGCGGCCGGCAGTCTCGATTCGGCGCTGTTCCTCAGAACACTGCAGAAGACTGGCGCGACGGTTTGCGGCGCCTCACCGATTTCTCTGCTGCTAGACGTATTGCACATCCTCCGCCCAGGCGGGCTGTTTCAGCAGACGCTCGATTACGAGACCTCGGGCGATCTGACTGGGGACTTTCATCATTCGGTCAGCTATGCGGGGTTGGGATATTTCCCCGCGCCCGCATTTCGATTGAGCGCGGAAGACCAGGAGGTATTACTGGCCAGCGCCGAAGCCACTTTAGCGAATCTCAAAAGTACGCCGAGTGGTGAACCCGTATTCCCGCGCGCCGGAAGCGTTGCTCTCCAGGCGAGGCTGGGGGTCTTTGTGAGCCTGCATCGCGGCGAGGAACTGCTGGGCTGCATCGGGAATTGCGCGGGCCGGGTTCCTCTCTCGATCAGTGTTCCCGAGATGACGCTTTCGGCGGCCCTGGAGGATCCACGCTTTCAGCCCGGCGCGGCGGTCGCCGGTCCCTGCGAAGTAGAGATCTCGGTGCTCACGCCGTTTCGGCGGATTACTGCCGCGGCCGACTGCGAGCCGGGCCGCCATGGAGCGCTGCTGCGATTACGCTCCCGCAGCGGCCTGCTGTTGCCCCAGGTCGCCACACGGAACCACTGGACGGCGGGAGAGTTTTTGGGCGCCGTGGCACGAAAGTGCGGCGTCGCACCGCATGCCTGGCGTGATCCGGATGGCCGAGTGTACGTCTTCGAGGCGCAAGTCTTTTCCCGAGAACCGAAAACCGCCGGCTAAGGCAACGAGATCGTACCGCCTCCCGTTCGCCCGTGTTGCACACCGAGGAGATCGTTGCGCCCCATATACAATGAGTTCTTATGACGCGGGACGACAAACGCCGGCTCGCGGTGGCGGCCGCGGCTGGGGTGTCCGCCGGTTCGGCGTTGATGGCTTGGGCGGTCCGCGGCCGTTCGGCGGCCGTGTTCGGTCCCTCCGTCTGGCGCGGCCCGAGGGAACAGCGGGCCATCGCCCTCACATTTGATGACGGTCCCAGCGAAGGCACGCCTCGCATTCTCGAGATCCTGGCCCGTCACAATGTGCCGGCCACCTTCTTCCAGTGCGGAACGAATGTCGAGCGGCTCCCGGAAATCGCCCGCGCGGTCCTGGATGCCGGCCACGTGATCGGCAACCACAGCCATACGCATCCACGTTTCTCCCTCCGCTCACCGCGGTTTATCGAAGAGGAAATGCGGCTGGCGCAGGAGGTAATCGAAGACCGCACAGGAGCGCGGCCCTTCTGGTTTCGCGCGCCCTACGGGGTCCGCTGGTTTGGTCTGGGCGGGGCGCAGCGGCGCCTGGGGCTTATGGGCGTGATGTGGACGGTAATCGGCTATGATTGGAGTCTGAAGGCCGGCGCGGTCGTGAAGCGCGTCGCCGGAGGCGTTTCCAACGGCGCCATTCTGTGCCTTCACGATGGGCGGGAGCTTCGAGTCAAACCGGATATCGAGACGACTGTAGAAGCCGTCCGCCGCCTGGTTCCCTTGCTGCTCGACCAGGGATACAAGTTCGAAACGGTAGGCCGACTGATATGTCCGAAGAACTGACGCAGCGCGTCTTGAAGGTCATCGCCACTTCCAAGCGAATTCCCCTCGAGCAGGTCACCGTCGACAAGGACTTCCAGGAGTTTGGAATAGACTCAATGGACGCCGTGGAAATCCTCTTCGCCCTGGAAAACGAGTTCGACATCTCCATACCTGACGACGAAGTGCGCCATGTCCGCAACGTCCGCCAGATGGCCGATGGCGTCGAAAAATTGCTTGCTGCGAAGTCGGCCGATGCGGCGGCCAGCCAGTAGCGATGCGGCGTGTTGCTATTACCGGGCTGGGCGCCATCTGCGCTCTGGGCAGGAATGTCTCCGAATGCCGCGCCTCCCTTTTCGAGGGCCGTTCGGCCATCGCTCCCATCGTATCGACGGATTGCTCACAGCTGCGCTTTCAAAATGGCGCCGAAGTGCGTGGCTACAGCCACCAGCCGTACTTTGACGACCGGCGCGCCGACTTCCTCGACCGCTTCGCCCAATTTGCGGTGATCGCCGCGCGCGAAGCCGTCAAATGCGCCGGGATCGAATGGACGCCCGAGCTCCGCGAGGGTGCGGCGATCGTTACCGGATCCTGCGTTGGAGGCCAGAATACCGAGGATATCGGCTTTCAAGAGGTCTACAAGCTGGGGCATAACCGCGTGCACCCGCTTACCATTCCCAAGACGATGGCCAACGCCGGGGCGAGCCATATCTCGATGGAGCTCGGCATCACGGGCCCGAGTTTCACCATCTCGACGGCCTGCTCGTCGGCGGCGCACGCCATCGGCCAGGCATATTGGATGGTACGGATGGGGCTCACTGACTTGGCGATCGCCGGCGGCAGCGAAGCCCCCTTCAGCTTCGGGATTCTGAAGGCGTGGGAGGCCATGCGAGTGGTCTCTCCCGAGACGTGCCGTCCGTTCTCGAAGGA
>CAYMHP010000311.1:2089-7176 GCA_964390225.1 uncultured Solibacteraceae bacterium | reverse complement strand
CGCACAGAGAAGTTGGCCTGGGCTCGGAAATGTGCGCCGATTTCTGATGGGATTCTAGATCGGGGCGCCACCTAGCCTGAAAACACCGAGGATTGAGTGTCGCGTGGGCTACGTCCGCATGCGACCCTGAAGAGACATTCGGCCTCCCGGTAAACTGCCGGCAAAAAGAGCAAAGCGGACATTTGGACTGAGTAGCGTGAGCATACGCCGCTCAGAGCTGATCGATGGTTTCTGCGTCCTGGGCCACGAGGGCGGCCTGTCGGATGGGCGGAATCTCGCCGATCGTGATCTGCCCTCGCGTGTTATCGAGAAAGGACTGGATGTTGCTGAGGGTTAAAGTGAAACGAAGCTTTCTTTGTTTGAGTCCACCAGCGTTATCGGCGTAACCTTCACACTTCGGCGCCAATCGGGCGTCCGAAGTGGAGCTTGCAGTGTATAGCGTTATTAAAGATTTCCAGTCGCTGCTGGTCGGAGTGGTAGGATTTGTCGGTGTCATTGCGACTCTTCTCGTGAATTCAGGGCTCGCACGACGGCAGCACACTAGGCAGGTGGAGCACGACGCAACTGTGCTGCGTTTAGCTTTGAGGGCCGAGCTTGAGACCATCAGAGACGTACTCCGGGACTGGTTGGAGACGTTTGACGCTCCTGATGGAGGGAAAGGTTTCTTTACCCCATTGGACTCGGTGACAGATGTATATGAGAGAACCCTGGGGCAACTCGGTCTCCTGAAGGAGCACGAAATCCGCGCAGTCATGTACGCGTACCTACCTATACGGCAATTGCCGGAGGTACTGAAGTTGCTTGAGCAGAGTCATCTTTCGTCTACCGAAAGAGCGCGTGGCGGCGCCTCTAAAGAAGGGAGCTACGGTCAGAATCTTAAACGCCTGCACGAGAGTGCTCTTGAAGGAGTTGAGAAGGCTCTTTCGGTCATCATAGTGTGAGGCCGGATTGCGGGTCCCGTGGCGTTAAAGAACCGGACCTACGCGGAAGATTAACCGCTTTTGATAAGTCTACCGGGCTATATCGAGTGGCAGCTACTGGCCGATCTCGGCATTGCGGGGATATGTACCTCTGGCTCGGCGCAGGATTCAGCCACAGAAAACTTTGAGTACCTGTGCAGGTGTCCGGAGATTATTCGTGACACAAGTTTGCGCGACCTGTTCTGGAAGCATCAGCCCACCGGATGATTTGGAGACATGATCACCGAGCTGCAGGAGGGCCGGTCGCCGCAACGACCGTTCGCAAAGGTCATGCGGTTTTTCGAGGTCTAAAGCGGCTGTGACTGCGTAGGCCACTTGGCAAGGTTTCCTTTGAGAGAGTTGCTCAAACTCTCATCGAACTACACGCGGCTGGAATGCCTCAAGTTCGACTAGGAACCGCTCTAGGCCATTGTTTCCACGCGAATAACAACGGGCGACTTCCATTTGTGGGTCTGACTGGCGGATGCGGCGCCTCATCTCTTCGACTCGGTTCTGCCATGCGCGATCGAGTAACACGAAATCGCAGCTATTAACCTGCATCGCATGCAGAAAGTCGATGCAGTTGTTCAGCGTCAGTTCTGCATCCGGGTCCAAAGCGAACCCGCGCATCAGCTCGCCCATAATGACCGTGGTTCTCGGCCTGCGGGCGTCGGGCAACATATCTCTAGCCCGCTGCCTATACGCGGCATCCTGCCGAGCGCGTTCAAACCTTTCTCGGTATTGGCGAGTCAGATCGGCAAGCTGAGCGACGATCTGGGGAGCCCAGTCGCGCGCAAGGCCAATAAATCCGTGAATGGACAAAGGACGGCCGGCGTCCAAACACCGCTGCACCAGCAACCGCAGTTGCCGGGTGTCTGACGACGGCGGGAATCGAACGCGATTGTCCGGCTGCGCTCGCTCTTGCGCCAAGACCTCATCTAACCTCTGGTCCGTGAGAAAGACCCTTGGCATCACACGGTCAATGAATTCTTCTGCCTGGCGGTAGTGCCGCGGATCTGCTGGGGCAGCGAATTCGCCAAACGATAAGGTCGAGAGGACGAGCGTCCCACCCTTGTCGCGTATGTCCGTAACTAGCCGGTCCTGGAGCGGCCGGTCTTCGGCAAAAGTCATAATTGCCCAATGATCGAGGTAGACCGTCGGTGCATCGAACGACTGAGTCACGTAAAGCCCATCGGGCCGGACTTCATATTGGATCGGCATGGAAAAAGTATAGTTCAGCTTGCCGATCAAATCCCTCACGGACTGGGCAATGGCTCCGCACGCATGGTCTCGTGCATAAATCGCGCCATCGAGTGTATGTAAGCCATCCTGTCGTCGCCCGTCATTAGTCCGTCGAAGTAAGTCCCGTAGGCCGCGACGTGGAGGTCTATCAAGTCATTCCGCACACGGCCCGCGTTTGACTGCTCGTTGCTGCCGTCTGCAATCCACTCCAGCAACCAGATATGAACGCATAGCGCGAACCGGAAAAGGTAGAGGTTGCACCCGTCGTCGAAGTCCTTCGGCAGATCTCTGACCCGCGGGTGATCCCGCATGAGCATCCAGAAAAGCAGGCACACGTTTCGGACAAACTTCACTTTGAGTGATTGTGGCAGCTCCTCACGAATCCGTATCGCACGGGCTTCCGCTTGTGTGTATGTGCTGGCAAGTTGCCGCCTGCTTTCCATCACTCGCGGCACAGCCGCCGAGGTGGTGGCGATTTCCTGTTGGGCTGCGGCGGAGAGCTTCAACAGCGCGCGTTGATACCGAGCATCACCCGTTTGGGTCTTTTTAAGGTCGGCACAAAACCTCGGGAACGCGGCAGTCTGTTTGTGATCGATCATCCGCGCCTGAAGCCCGCGCGCTCGCCCTCGTAACCCGCAGATGATCGACGTGCCTTTGAGCACCAGCGCCTGCCGGGGAAATTGCGAGATGATCTTCCATCGCTTCAGGATTTCTTCAACAGAAGCGACCTTGTAAGATTCGATGGCGACGAAATCGGGGAGGACTGCAAAGTGGGATGGACTGGCGCTCAAGTAACGCTGCAGGTCGATTGACTGCAACATGCTGTTGTCGATCACCTTCCGCATGATGCGTCACTTGCGTGCAGCGCGGCGCGCCTGGAGCTTTTGCGCCAGTGCCGCCTCGTCGACCGGACCGCGCATCGTCGGATCCTCGAGCTTCCTCGCGCGCTCACCCTCCTGGTGCGCCATCGGACGGCACGCCGTCGCGAGTTCGTCATCGCTGATCAGGAGCATGCGGCACATCATGCGCCCGGAGCTCCGCGGGCGTCTATGCAGGATCCCGCCGGTGCGGTTACTGTACGCGCTAAAAGAAGCAGCCCCCATGAGAATGCTGACGATCCGGTGTCTGTGGACGTGCTACAAACGCTGCGGCAGCCGCAGCAGTCCAGTTGAGCCGGTGCACAGGCAAGCAAATTGTCCGGTGTGGGTCGCTTGGCCAAGAGTTCGCGCAACCAGTCCTCCTCGTTGCCATTATTCGTCGAACTGGATCGCACCGTCTGCGGCGATAAATCTCGCGTGACGTGCAAACATGAGATCGAACTGTTCTGAGTGTTCGTAGATAAACCCTATCAACTCTACGCGTTCCAGGGGCTTGTCGATCACGCGGTAAACGCCGCCACCGCTCATTCCGCCTAGCGCCGCGTTGATCTGCTCGCCCTCGTGGAAGGGCCAATGAAGATTGGCCATATCGATGTGCAATCCCAGTTGCAGTGGCGAGACGGACGTGATGGACGATGCGAGTGTCTCAAATGGGGTTTCGATTACCTCTCCCTTCTCTTCGCGAAGTGAGCCCGGGTAACCCCCATAGATCACGACCTCTCGCTCGCGTGCCTGCTCAGTCGGCCATTGGACGGGATAGTGCGGGTGGAGATTTGCAAGCCCGAGAATCACGTCAGGAATATGGAAGGTGGCCAAGTCGGCTTTCCGGCTCCGATCTATAAGCCACTTCTCTGGATCCGCAGTTGCACCCCCAAATTGACACCCGAAGGATCCGAGCCGGCCCTTATCGATCAAGTACTGCTCATATACATGATCAGCCGTTACGCCGATCTGTTTGACGCCGCTATGAAATACGGTGAGTGTTCCGTTGTGGAATACTCGCAGTCGGCCACTCTCGTCGACTCCAAACCACCAAAACGGCGTCGCCATTCGCATGACGAGCTTTCGCATCTCGGGTAGATACCCGGCGACTTCGAGTCGATCGAAGAGGGCCTTGCGCTTCTCATCCATGAATGCTTCGACCTCGGCAGCTTGCGAGATTATACTGAGGTTCCAGCGTAGTATGAAACTTACTCCGCGTTCCGGTTTCGCGTTTCAGCTCGCCTCTACGACGCCGTACTCAGCCACATCAGTTCGAGGTTGCGTTGGGTTTCCTGCTCGAGTCGCCGGCTTGACTGGATTCGGTTCAGGTAGCCGTAAAGGTAGATTTTGAGTAGCACCGCGGGGTGGTACGCCGGCCGGCCCGTCGCCTCAGGATCGACGCCGTCGAAACCCATCGCGCGCAAGTCGAGCTGCTCGACAAATGCCTCGATGACCCGGACCGGATTCTCGGCCTCAACGTAATCTTCCACACACCCGGGTAGCAAGCTGACCTGGGTTCTGTTCGCGCCTTCGATGAAACGCTTCATTGAGCCGGTCTCGCGTCGTGCGTTGCCCTATTTTATAGTGGTTTCACACGTTTTGACACAGCCTCGGCCGGGAACCGCCTGACGCCCTTCCCGATAGCGATCATTCGACGGCGGGCGATCCTGCTGCTCCGCACCCTTTTGCTCGGCTACGTCTCAGGCGTGTAGCCACCCCTCTCGGACGAAAGCCGCCTGGCGAGAACCCGCGCCCGCTTGCGCGCGCATCTCCTCCCACCGCCCAAATAAGACCAACGATCTGCACGGGCTGGTCATAAATCCCAGCATTGCCGCGCTCATCCTCTCCTGACCACCGCTCCCCGGTGTGCACCTCCTCATCGTGTCTTCGTATGTGCCGGCGCCGTTGATTGCTTGAATCCACGCGCTGGAAATTTCCGAAGTACGCTTCGCTAATCGCGTGAGCGGACACGCTGCCCGGCGCTAACAAACACCGATGCGCAGAAATGTACGCAGCGCAGAAATCT
>CAYMHP010000311.1:0-1989 GCA_964390225.1 uncultured Solibacteraceae bacterium | reverse complement strand
CAGCGCAGAAATCTACACAAAGCCTACGCGAGGCCAGCACTTCCTACCTGGGAAATGATTGACCAACTCTCGATGTTAGATAGCATGAACATGCAATCACTTTCGGGTCGAAGTAGCGGCCTTTAACACTGCAACACATTGAGGAGTCCCACTATGCGCATGTTCCGCTCCACCGGCGAGCGCGCCGACGCGATCAATCTTGCCGTTCGGGTGAAGGAGTACGTCCAGCAGGGTGAGGCGGTGGCCGTGCGCGGCCTTGATCTCGCCTCGCAAAAGGAGGTCACCGTGGCGCTCACCACTCGCGGTGAGCAGGCGAAGAACGGGAAGCGGCCGAAGCTCTCCGATTTTCGTGACGGCAACAACAATCTCGGGATGGACATCGGTGGCGTGATCGGGTTCGAGCGCTGCTACGGCAACAGCGACGGCGGCCCTGGCGGCTACTACGCGGGTTGGCCGGTCTTCATGTGCGGCAGCGCGGCCGACGAGAATCGTGTGCGTCCGAATCGCCTCTGCACACTGCAGATTCGCGAGCGTAACGATGACCACAAGCTCTTCGGCACGCTCTCGGTATGGCAGGACGCCGCGATCCGAGAGTTCGGTGGGGATCTCAATGCGCTCATCGGTGGCACCGCCAAGTGGCTCGACGGCGTGCCGCAGAAGATCCCGAGCGCCAAGGGTGCAGCCGTACTGCGCGCTCGCAATGCCGCCGGTGAAGTCGTCGCGTACACCCATCTCTTCGCGCGCTACAACAAGGATGCGAATCGGGTCGAGACGGGCGCCGAGGCGGTCGAGGGCTTCAAGAACTCCGCGGCATGGGAGGGCTTCGTGAAGGAGGCTAGCGAGGGCAAGGCGGTCGCCTATGACCTCGTGCCCGCGGTGAATCTCGATGTCTCCCCGATCCTTCTCGAGAAGGAGGGATCCATCGTCAAGAGCATCGCGCGCTCGTTCCACGCGGACGAGCAGGGCGTCGACCTTGTGGCGAAGGGCACGACGTTCGTGCTCGACACCAAGGGGCGGTTTGTCACCCGCGTGCTAGTCCACGATCCGTACGGCTCGAACGGTATCGACCCTGTGTTGCTCGGCAAGGATGGCAAACACGTGAAGTACGATCCCGCCTTCGTTGCGCGCCTGAACGGGGAGGCGCCGGCTCAGCAACCCGACCCGGCAACTCAGTCGAATGCGCCGGCCAACGAGGCTCCTGCGTTCACTCTGTAATCGCGTGGGCTCCTCCTGTTCCTCCAGTTTGGAGGGACAGGAGGTAGCGACGCGGCCGCACCTCCAGTGCTTGCGCATCCAGGAGAAAACGTGAGCGCGACCTCTCAGTCACCGTCCTCGTCGAGGCCCGTCTTCGAGTTCGATCTGTCCATTCGGGTGGACGATGTGCCGGAGCTCTTTGCGGCCGCTCGCGAACGAGCGCTCAAGGAGCGGTACCCGCCGGCTCACGCTGATGAGCTGCTCAAGTGGCCGGATGGCGAAGTGAATATCGGCGCGTGTCTGGTGATGTTGCTCGATCCGGGGAGTCTTCCCGGTTGTTCCGTCATCGGCTCTGCTGCGCAGGCCGTCAATGCTCCTGCGCTCGAGCAGGACAGTGAGGCTCCGCACGGGCCTGCGCCGTAAGGCTCTGCCCTGACTCGCACGATGACTAACGAAACCAGGAAAAAGACTCCCGACGGGCAGATTCGAGCGCCGGCTCCACGCCGCCGCAGTGTTGCCGAGAGATTCATCGCGTGGGCGAGGGGCAAAGAGTGGGCGCTCAAGCCGTTCCCCTCGGTCATGACTGACTCCACGGATCTGCAAACTGGCATGCAGCGTAACCCGGACAGCGTGCACGCGATTGCGTACCGCGCGTTCCTGGCCGGGCGCAAGGATGTCCTCACGGAGGACAGGTCACATCACAAAGAGACCTCGGTCGCGCGAGAAGCGCCGCCGGCCCTGAACGCTCGTGAACAGAAGTTACAAGCGGCACTTCTGAGCTGCATCGACATGCTG
>CAYMHP010000310.1:0-7191 GCA_964390225.1 uncultured Solibacteraceae bacterium | reverse complement strand
GATTTCGACAGTGCGGGCGAGCAGGTGGCGGCGGCGGTGGCGCGCGCGTACATGGCCGCCGTGCGCGCGGACACGGATGTCGAAACGGCACAGGCGAACGTCGCTTTGTCGCAGGCCGTCCAGAGCCAGGCCGAGGATCAGAAGAAGGCGGGGACGGGTACGGGAATCGAGATTACGCGAGCGCGCGTGCAACTCGCGAACGACCAGCAGCGGCTGCTGGTGACGCAGAACGCGCGCCGCTCGGCGCACCTACGGCTATTGCGGGCGATGGGGCTCGCGCTCAACACGGACTTGGAACTCACGGATCGCCTGGCCTACACTCCGGTGGACGCACTCACCCTGGAAGAGGCGAAGGCGCGGGCGCTAAAGGAGCGGCCGGACTACCAGGCACAACAGGATCGCGAGGCGAATGCGCGTCTGGCGGCCAGCGCGACCAAATTGGAGCGGCTCCCGAGCGTGGCGGCATTTGGCGACTACGGCGCCATCGGCACGGGGTTCGACAACTCGCTGCCGACGCGCACCTACGGAATTTCCATGCGGCTTCCGTTGTTGGACGGCGGGCGGCGCGACGCACGCCGGGCAGAGTCTGCGTCGCAGTACCGGGCGGAGAAGGTGCGGACGAACGACTTGAAGGAGCAGATCGAACTCGACGTGCGGCTGGCGCTGGATGCCCTGAGCGCGGCCGAGGATGAAGTGAAAGTGGCGAACGAAGGCCTGGATCTCTCCCAGAACGAGCTGGCGCAGGCGCGCAGGCGGTACCAGGCCGGTGTGGGTGCGAGTCTGGAGGTGACGGACGCGCAAACGCGCCTGGAGCGCGCCCGGGACAATCAGACGGCGGCACTATACAACTACAGCGTGGCGCGAATCGATTTGGCGCAGGCCATGGGCCGGGTCAGGAGCCTGGTGCAATGAAACTAAAGCGACTGATTCCGATTGTCATCGTGCTGGCGGCCGGCGTTGCCGCGTTATTCGCGCTTCGCGGTTTCGGGCGAAAGCAGGACAACCGTCTGATCGTTTCCGGCAACATCGAGCTGACCGAAGTGGACATCGCCTTCAAGACTTCGGGGCGACTTATCGAGCGGACGGTGGACGAGGGCGATGCCGTGAAGAAGGGCCAGGTGATCGCGCGGCTCGACCGGGAGCAGTTGTTGGCGCAACGGGCGCGGGAATCCGCCGGGCTGCAGGCGGCGGAGGCGCAACTGGCGCAGGCGCAGACGGGGCTGGAATGGCAGAGGGCTACTCTGGCTGCGGATATCGAACAGCGCCGGGCCGATCTTTCGTCGAACGAATCGAAATTGCTCGAGTTGAAGAACGGCTCGCGTCCGCAGGAGGTCCAGGAAGCACATGCCGCGGTTGCCGCGGCGCAATCGGAATACGACCGGGCCGCGCGTGATTGGGAACGCGCACAGACCTTGCACAAGAACGACGATATTTCGACGTCGCAGTACGATCAGTTCCGGAACCGCTGGGAATCCGCCGATGCCGCATTGAAGCAAGCCAAGGAGCGGGAAGCATTGGTGGTCGCGGGCCCGCGGTCGGAGGAGGTGGAATCGGCGTCCGGGCAGGTGCAGCGCGCGCGGGGAGCGCTCAAAATGGCGGAGGCCAATGCGCTCGAGATGAAACGGCGCGAGCAGGACCTGGCGGCGCGGCGCGCCGAAATCGAGCGGTCGAAGGCGGCCATCGCGCTGATCGATTCGCAGTTGAGCGACACCATCGCGGTTTCGCCGGTGGATGGCGTCGTGCTGGTGAAGGCGGCCGATGTAGGAGAGGTGCTGGCGCCCGGGACGAGCGTCGTGACGGTGGGCGATATCGAACACCCCTGGCTGCGCGGGTACGTGAACGAGACCGATTTGGGAAAAGTGAAGCTCGGCTCGCGCGCGCGGGTGACGACGGATTCATATCCCGGCAAGGTGTACGACGGGCGGGTGAGTTTCATCGCCTCGGAGGCCGAGTTCACGCCCAAGCAGATTCAGACGCAGCAGGAGCGCGTGAAGCTGGTGTATCGAATCAAGATCGAAATCGATAACCCGCGGCACGAGCTGAAATCCAACATGCCGGCCGACGCCGAGATCATCTTGGAATAGCCGTGGCGGCGATTATTGAAACGCACGGGCTGACACGGCGCTTCGGCGACCTCACGGCGGTGGATCACCTGGACCTGCGGGTTGAAGAGGGAGAGATCTTCGGCCTCGTGGGTCCCGACGGCGCCGGCAAAACGACGACGCTCCGAATGCTCTGCGGATTGATGCAGCCGAGCGAGGGGAGCGCCCGGGTGGCGGGCCACGACGTGGCGCGCGAGCCGCAGGCCGTAAAAGATCAGATCGGATACATGGCGCAGCGCTTCGGGCTCTACGGCGATTTGACCGTGGAGGAGAACATGGCGTTCTACGCCGATCTGTTCGACATCACGGGCAGTGTGCGTAACGAGCTGAGCGCGCAGTTGCTGCGCATGACGCGCATGGAGCCTTTCCGCGACCGCCAGGCCGCGAAACTCTCGGGAGGCATGAAACAGAAGCTGGCGTTGATGTGCACGCTGCTGCACCGGCCACGCATTCTGTTTCTGGACGAGCCCACCAACGGCGTGGACCCGGTATCGCGCCGCGATTTCTGGGCGATCCTTTATCAACTGCTGAAAGATGGCATCACGATCTTTTTGACGACGGCGTACCTGGACGAGGCGGAGCGCGCGAACCGCGTGGGCCTCATGCACCGGGGAAAACTGATCCGCTGCTCCGCGCCGGACGTTATAAAGAACGAGACCGGGGCGGCGAACCTGGAGGGAGCGTTCATCCAGACGATTCAGGCATTAGAGGGAGCGCGCCGGTGACCGCGAAGGGGAATGGCTGGGCGGTGGAGATTCACGACCTGGTGAAGTCGTTTGGGGACTTCGTGGCCGTGGATCACGTGAGTCTGCAGGTTCCGCGAGGCGAAATCTTCGGGTTTCTGGGGCCCAACGGGGCGGGGAAGTCGACCACGATCCGTATGCTTTGTGGACTGCTAACGCCCAGTTCCGGCGAGGCGTCCGTCAGCGGCTACGACGTGAGGACTCAGTCGGAACTGATTCGCAGGAACATCGGGTACATGTCGCAGAAGTTCTCGCTGTATGACGATCTCACGGTGGAAGAGAACATCGACTTTTTCAGCGGGATCTACGGGGTCCCAAAGGAGCTTAGGAGCGACCGAAAGAGATATGTGCTCGAGATGGCGGCGTTGAGCGAGCGGCGGAGTGCTCTGACGCGCACACTCGCCGGCGGCTGGAAACAGCGGCTGGCGCTGGGGTGCGCCATTCTGCACGACCCCCCGGTTCTGTTCCTGGACGAACCGACGTCGGGCGTGGACCCGATCGCGCGGCGCGCGTTCTGGACCTTAATCGGCGATCTTTCGAAAAGCGGCCATACGGTGTTTGTCAGCACCCACTATATGGATGAGGCGGAGTATTGCAATCGCGTGGCGCTAATGTACCGCGGAAAAATCATCGCGCTGGGCCCGCCGGCGGAACTGAAGAGGGGTCTGGATGACCATCAGCTGCTGCAGTTGGAGACGTCCGACCCGCTGGCGACGATGCGCGCGCTTGAAAACCTGAGAGGCGTGCACGACATCGCGGTGTTTGGCGGCGGCCTGCACGTGACGGTGGATGACGGCGAGACGGGAATAGCGCGAGTGCGGGATGCCCTGGCGGCGAACGCGATCGAGGTAAAGCGGCTGGAGCCGATCGAGCCTTCGATGGAAGACGTTTTCGTGGCCATGATTGAAGCGGAGGAGAGGAGGGCCGCATGAGCGGACGACGATTGCGGGCGGTGTTCGTCAAAGAGCTCCACCACATTACGCGCGATGCTCGCAGCCTCGGAATGGCGCTGGCCCTGCCCGCAATCCTGCTGTTGCTGTTCGGCTTCGCCCTGAGCCTCGACGTGGACCGCATTCCCACCCTGGTCTACGATCAGGATCAGACATCGGCCAGCCGCGACCTGATCAAGCAGTTCCAAGGCTCGCGATTCTTCGATGTTCGCGGGTACGTAGATAGTTATGCGACCGTGGAGCGCGGGATCGACCGCGGCCGGATGTTGATGGGTGTGGTGATCCCGCGCGATTATTCGAAGAACGTGAGCGCCGGCCGCGAGGCGCCGGTGCAACTGCTGTTGGACGGAAGCGATTCGAACACCGCTTCCATCGCGCTGGGCTACGCGGAAAGCGTGGTGCGGGACTATTCGATCGAACTGCGCTCCGATCTTCAGAATCGCAGGGGCGGCGAACGCCTGGTGCCGCCGGTGGATGCGCGGGTGCGCGTCTGGTACAACACCTCGCTGGAATCGAAAAACTACGTGGTGCCGGGTTTAATCGCGGTGATTCTGCAGATCATTTCGGCGCTGCTAACCTCGCTCACCATCGCTCGCGAGTGGGAGATGGGCACGATGGAGCAAGTGCTTTCGACGCCGCTGCGCCCCGCCGAGATGCTGCTCGGGAAGATGCTCGCGTACTTCGCAGTGGGGCTGGTCGACGCCGCCATTGCAGTGGCGGTGGGGCTACTCATCTTCCACGTGCCGTTTCGCGGGAGCATCGCGCTGCTGGCGTTTTCCACCTGTATCTTCCTGTTCGGGTCGCTGTTTTGGGGCATCTTTGTTTCGACCGCCGCGAGGACGCAACTGCAGGCATACCAGATGGGTATTCTCAGTTCATTTCTTCCGGGAATGCTGCTTTCCGGGTTCATCTACGCCACCGAGAACATGCCGCCGGTGATTCAGGTGATCACACGCATCATTCCCGCGCGCTACTTCGTCACGATTGTGAAGGGCGTGTTCCTAAAAGGGGTCGGCGTGAGAGTGCTGTGGGGCGAATTGGGGTTTTTGCTGCTCTACGGCGTGATCGTTTTCGTGATCGCCACGCGCAAGCTGCGGCAGAAGCTGGCTTGAGGTATGTGGGAAAGAATTCGCGTCATCTTACGGAAGGAGTTCATCCAAGCGCTGCGCGAGCCGCGCATGCGCGTGCTGCTATTCGTACCGCCTCTCATCCAGTTAGTGGTTTTCGGATTTGCGGTAAACCTGGATGTGGATCACGCGCGAATTGCCTGGATGGATATGGACCGCACGCCGGAGAGCCGCGACTTGCGTGAGCGCTTCGAAGGCTCGGCGCGGTTCGATGTAGTTGCGCTTCCCGGCAATGAGGAAGAGGCGCAGGCTGTTTTAGACCGGGGCGAGGCACAGGCAGTGGTGCGTGTGTTGCCCGGCTTCGCCCGCGACTTGCAGCGGCGGAGGCCCACCGGGGTTCAGGTGCTGGTGGACGGCACTAATTCCAACACGGCGTCGCTGGTGGTGAATTATGCGGGCAGCATCATCGCGCAGTTTTCCAGCGACATTATGGTGGACCAGCAGAATGCGCGAGTGATGACGCGGAATCCCGGAGGCGCGGTGCACGTGAGTGTGCCGCGGGTGACGACGCGGTCGCGCGTCTGGTTCAATCCCGATCTGGTCAGCCGCAACTATTTCGTTCCCGGAGTGATCGCCAACATCATCATGATGGTGACGCTGATGCTGACTGCCATGGCGATTGTGCGCGAGAAGGAGATCGGCACAATGGAGCAGTTGATGGTGGCGCCGGTGCGGCCGATGGAGCTGATGCTCGGCAAAACGCTGCCGTTCGCGCTGGTGGGGCTGCTGGACGTGGGCCTGATCACCGCGGCGGCGCTCCTGATTTTCCGCATTCCCTTTCGGGGCAGCGCTCTAATGCTGTTCTTCTGCGCGGCGCTGTTCCTGATGACGACCCTCGGGGCCGGGCTGCTACTCTCCACGGTTTCGCAGACGCAACAGCAGGCCATGATGGGATCGTTCCTTTTTGTCATGCCCGCGTTCATGCTAAGCGGCTTCGCTTTCCCGATTCGCAATATGCCGATCGTGGTCCAATACCTTACTTACCTTGACCCCGTCCGCTACTTCATGGAGATTGTGCGCGGAGTCTTTCTGAAAGGCACCGGTGTGGCTGTGCTCTGGCCGCAAATGGTCTGCCTCGCGGTATACGGGATGGCGATGCTGGCGCTGAGCGCTGCGCGATTCCGAAAGACGCTGGACTAGCGCGCCGCCTGGCCGAGGAGTTTTCCGAGACGTTCGGTGGTTGCCGTAAGTTTGGCCTGAACGGATTGCTCTTCGCGGCGGATCTGGACGGATTGCAGCATTGTGGTCAGGGCAGGGTCCCGGCCGGCAGCGGCGACTGTGAGAACGGCGCGGAGCGTTTCTTCGAACTGGCGGGCCGCGTCCGGAGTGCGTCCGGCGGCGTTTAACGTCAATTCCACTTTCGTATCGACATCGGCGGTGAGGGTGGCGTACTCGGTGAACTGGAACAGACGTTCCAGGTTGGCTGCGTTTCCGGGCAGAGCGATTGGAATGCCGCCGCGAACGGCGGCCCAGAGCGGGTGGGCCGCAATGGTTTCGGCATGTGCCAGAAGCTCGGGTGTGCCCGTGCGGCCGGTGGTGTGTTGGGCTGTTGCCGCGCGGAGCGAGGCGGGCGAACCCGCGAGCGCCAGGGTAGGATTCAGGAGCACGGCGCCGGAGGGCGCGGCACGAAAGTTCCCCCGCGCGGCGATCAGCAGGTCTTTACCGTTATAGCTGAGCAGCACGTCGGTAGCGTCGCGGAGCGGTTCGAGGGCAGATAACCAAGGAGCGGCAAGTTGCTGAAAACGAGGATTCGCGCGCAGGCGATCGAGCCGCACGCCGGCAACCATCAGCGCGTCCGCGGGAACACAGGCGGCCAGTTCGGGATCGATCGGCGGTGGCGCGCTCGGCCGGCAGGAAATCGCGGGCAAGGCGATGGCGATGACAGTGGCGAGGGCGAGGCCGGCATATTCAGAGCGGAGATCGCGTGAAGTTACCATGGACCCTGCTGCGCTAGGCAGCGTTCCTGCCACTGCTGGCGCTCGGGTCTTGCAGCGATGGGTAAGGAAACCCCAGTGTACCAGCCTGTTCGGGTGCTCGGGCTGCGGGCCCGGGCAATGTCTCAGTCGCGCCGCGCGCACGAAATCGCGGAGGACCGCGTCAGCGGTCCGCAGTCTGAAGGGTCTGCTAAAATAGACAGAACTGTTCGAAGGCAGGTTTGGTTCCGAACCGATTCCGCGCCTATAGAGCGACGAAGCCACCCTAGCTCAGTTGGTAGAGCGGCTGATTCGTAATCAGCAGGTCGCCGGTTCAAGCCCGGCGGGTGGCTCCA
>CAYMHP010000309.1:0-7199 GCA_964390225.1 uncultured Solibacteraceae bacterium | reverse complement strand
GGGGCGCAAACCTGGAATTTCGTGAACTCCGGTTTGGCGGCGAGCAACGTCTTCTCAATGTTAGTGGACCCGCAACACGCCGGAACGGTCTTTGCCGCAACCAATGCCGCGATTTTCAAGAGCACCGATGCGGCCACGAGCTGGAGCACCACAGGACTGACGGGGCGATCCTTTCTTCGGATGCTGGCGACCGATTCACGAATTCCGGCTACCATCTACGCCCAGGCAGTGGATCAGCCGGGGCCCCCCGCGCCGGGTTCCACAGCCGGGGTGTTTGAGAGCACCGATGACGGCGTGACCTGGGTGGATACCGGGTGGACGCAGAATATCGCCGGACTCGTGATCGACCCGTGGGACGCCATGACCATGTATGCGGTCAGCGGTATCGTCGGCCGTGGAATCCTCAAGACCACCGACGGCGGGGTCACATGGAATCCCGCGAACTCCGGACTGCCCACGGTTTCCGGCAACGCAAACTATCCGGGCTTCGGGTTTCTGACGGTGGACCGCCAGCAGTCGGGTACTCTGTATGCTTATGTCTCGCAGTCTGCGACCGCCCAGATATTCCGCACGAGCGATGGCGCGGGACATTGGACCGCAGCCAGCGTAGGCTGGGACCCGGGCCTGTTCCATCTGGCCGCGTTGGTTGCGGATCTCCGGAACGCCGGCACATTGTACGCGGCGACCGTAGAATACGATTGCGGGGATTTTGACTATTGTCCTTCGGATTACAACGCGAGGCTAAACGCGAGTCCCGGCCCCGGACTGTTCCGCAGCTCGGACGGCGGAGATCACTGGCTTAAATTGGACGGCTTGGATGCCAGTGCGGCGGGCGGTGTTTATTCTGTGGCGATCGACCCAACAAACCCCGGCACCCTTTACGCCGCACTGGGGGTCTACTCTTCGACTGCAGTGGTGCGGAGCACGGATGGCGGAGCGAGTTGGCGCGCATTCAGTACCGGGTTGACGGCTCCCGTTACATCGTTGGTCGTCGATGCCCAGAATCCGAGCACCGTTTATGCAGCTACGTCCGGTGCGGGTGTGTCAGTAATTACTGCCACCCAGTAAGATCAGATCCGCCGAGCCAGAAAGGCGTTCACCCGCATAAGAAAAGTTAAACAGATTTGCCGGTTCCACGCTTCGTGCGGCTCCATCAGGAGGGCCTCGTTTACACTGGAAGCAGGAGGGCTCCGAGCCGCTTGGCTACGCCCACAGGAACCGATCCATCCGCCACTGCAGGCCGGTTTGAAGGGCTCGAGCCCGAGCAACTCATCCGCGCGTTCCGCATCATGCACATGGCCCGCCGGTTGGATGACCGGGAGATCGCGTTAAAGCGGCAAAACCGCATCTACTTCCAGATCAGCGGAGCCGGGCACGAGGCCGTGCAGGTAGCGGCAGGCATGCTGCTGGACCGCGGGCGGGATTGGGTCTACCCTTATTACCGCGATCGCGCGCTATGCCTGACGCTGGGCGTAACTCCGTATGAAATGCTGCAGGCCGCGGTGGGCGCGGCGGCGGATCCGGCCTCTGGCGGACGCCAGATGCCCTCGCATTGGGGCGACCGGCGGTATAACATCGTCAGTTCCTCCTCGCCCACCGGGACCCAGTTTGTGCAGGCGGCCGGCTGCGCCGAGGCGTCTCGCTATCGCGGCGAAACCGGGCAAATCACGCTGGTATGCGGCGGAGACGGCTCGACCAGCGAAGGGGAATTCTGGGAAGCGCTCAATATCGCCTGTTTGAAGAGCCTGCCGCTGTTGTTTCTGATCGAGGACAACGGGTACGCGATTTCGGTGGCGATCGAGTGCCAGACGGCCGGTGGCAACATCTCGCCGCTGGTGGCCGGCTTTCCAGGCCTGTTTCGCGCCGAAATTGACGGCACCGATTTTCTGGCCTCGTATCGCGCGCTCAGAGAAGCAATCGCGTACTGCCGCCAGGGTCGCGGACCTGCCCTGGTGCACGCGCACGTGATCCGTCCTTATTCGCACTCGCTATCCGACGATGAGCGGCTGTATAAGACGCCGGCCGAGCGGCAGCGCGAGGCCGAGCGCGATCCGGTGGTGCGGTTTCCGCAGATGCTCATCGAGGAAGGGATCATCGACCGCCACCGGCTGCAGCTTCTGACGCACGAGGTGGACCAGGAGGTGCACGAAGCCACGCAGCGAGCGCTGCACGACGAACCTCCGGCGGCTGGCTCGGCGATGTTGCATCTGTACTCGGAAAAGATCGACCCTACGGCGACCGAATTTGACGCGGCGCCGCGCTTCCGGGGCGAGCCGATGACCATGGTCGACCTGCTGAACGCGACGTTGCGCGAAGAGATGCGCCGCAACCCGGACATCCTCGTGTTCGGCGAGGATGTGGCCGATTGCAGCCGCGAGAGCAGTCTGGAAGAAGTCAAAGGCAAGGGCGGCGTTTTCAAAGTGACGGCGGGGCTTCAGGTGGAATTCGGCTCGGGGCGCAGCTTCAACAGCCCCCTGGCGGAGGCCTCGATTGTCGGGCGTGCGATTGGCATGGCGACACGCGGGTTGAAACCGGTGGCCGAGATTCAATTTTTCGATTACATTTGGCCCGCGATGATGCAGATTCGCGATGAGTTGGCGATCATGCGGTGGCGCTCGAACGGGCATTTCGCCGCGCCGGCGGTGCTGCGCGTACCGATCGGTGGGTACCTGAACGGCGGCGCCATTTATCACAGCCAGTGCGGGGAAGTGGAGTTCACGCATACCCCGGGGCTGCGCGTGGTGATGCCGTCGAATGCGCTGGATGCCTGCGGGCTGCTGCGCACCGCGCTGCGCTCCGATGACCCGGTGCTGTTTTTGGAACACAAGAAGCTCTACCGCGAGCCGTACAACCGGTCTCCGCATCCGGGTGAGGATTTCACCATTCCATTCGGGCGGGCGCGTGTGGTCAAACCCGGACAGAGCCTGACGGTAATTACGTATGGCGCGCTAGTGCAGAAGGCGCAGCTCGCCGCCATTCAAGTGGAGCGGCGCAACCCGCGCGCCAGCGTCGAGATCCTCGATTTGCGCAGCCTCGCTCCTTACGACTGGCAGGCCATACGCACTTCGGTCGAGAAGACCAGCCGGGCGCTGGTGGCGCACGAAGACACCATCTCCTGGGGCTACGGCGCCGAGATCGCGGCGCGCATTGCCGATGAACTGTTCGACCGCCTCGATGCACCCGTGCGCCGCGTGGGCGCGCTCGACACATGGGTGGGCTACCACCCGCAGCTCGAGGCCGCGATTCTTCCGCAGACCGAGGGCCTGACCGCTGCCATGGAACGGCTGATTGCGTACTAGACAGATTGCTATACTAAGGCTTCAAGTCCACGTCACCCAAGGAGTTTCATGATTTCTGCAACACAACTGCGCCCCGGGATGGTAATCAAGTTCAACAACGACTTGTTTTCGATCTTCAGCATGACCCACCGCACGCCGGGAAACCTGCGCGGCTTCGTCCAAGTGCGCATGCGCAATCTGCGCAGCGGCTCCATGATCGAGCACCGGTTCTCCTCCGAAGACCGCGTGGAGAAGGCAGTGATGGACGAGCAGGAGATGGAGTACCTGTACGACGACGGCGAGTACTTCTATTTCATGAATACCGACACGTACGAGCAGATGCACCTAACGAAGGATCTGCTTGGCGACGGCACGCAGTACCTGATTCCGCAGCTCAAAGTGACGGTGGAGTTTTACGAAGGCAAGCCGATCAGCGTCGAGTTGCCGGCCACCGTCGATCTCAAGGTGGTGGAAACGGAGCCGGGCCTCAAGGGCGCGACGGTTTCCAACGTAACCAAGCCGGCCAAGCTGGAAACAGGCCTGGTGGTGCAAGTGCCGCCGTTTATCACTGAGGGTGAAAAGATCCGCGTGAATACGTCCGAGGGGACGTACCAGGAACGCGCGTAGCACAATAACAAGCTCGGGCGTCTCGCCGGCAACCAGACCCTCTTCTCGTGCATCACCGGCAGAGAGCGCCGAGCGCGCTGGCGAGTTCGTCTTCTTCCGCCGGCAGCACGGTTCGCAGATCCACGACCAGCGCCTCATTTTCGATGCGAGCGATGACGGGTGGATCGCCCGCGCGCAGCCGGCGCTCGGCGTCGACTACATCGGGGCAGCGAATCGCAATCAGCCACGTGGGGACGGATTGCTCTGGAGTAGCCCCGCCGCCGATAACGGATTCGCCGGCGATGAGGTCGACCGGCAGGCTTGGCAGGCGCGCTAGCAACGCTTCCGCGCGGCGGCGGATTTCTTCCGCGGCCTGCCGGATCATCGCTAGGGCAGGAATCGCCTCCCATCGTTCCAATAACAAATTTCGCAGCGTCGATTCGAGCGCCTGATAAATCATTTTGTCGAGCCGCAGGGCGCGGAATAGAGGATTCCGGCGCAAACGCGCAACAACTTCCGGGTTGCCCGCCAGGATGCCGGCTTGGGGTCCGCCGAGGAGCTTGTCGCCGCTAAACGAAACCAGGTCGGCGCCCGCACGCAGACTCTCGGCAGCAAGCGGTTCGTCGATACCGAATGGCCGCAGGTCCACAAGGCAGCCGCTGCCGAGATCCTCATAGATGGGGATACCCCGCTCGCGCCCCAGTGCCACCAGTTCGCCGAGCGCCGGCCGCGCCGTGAAGCCCTGTATGCGGAAATTGCTGGGATGGACGCGCAACAGCAGGCGCGTGCGTTCGCCAAGGGCGTGCTGGTAATCCTCGATGTGCGTTCGGTTGGTGGTGCCGACCTCGCGGAGGATCGCGCCCGAACGGCTCATGATATCGGGGATGCGGAAGCCATCGCCAATCTCAATGAGTTCGCCACGAGAGACCACCACTTCGCCGCCGGCCGCCAGTTCATTCAGCGCCAGGAATATAGCCGCGGCGTTGTTGTTGACGGCGATGGCGGGCGCGCCGAGTAACTTTTCGAAAAGCGGCCCGGCGTGCAGATCGCGCTTGCCGCGGCGGCCGGAAGCGAGGTCGTATTCGAGATTGGAATAGGACGGCAGGATCGCCAGCGGGCCGAGGGGCGAGCGCCCGAGGTTGGTATGGAGTACGACCCCGGTGGCGTTGACGACCCGCCGCAGTGAGGGCTTTTCGAGCGCGGCCAAGGCCCGCTCGACACGAGTAGGGATGGCCAGACCGTTCAGGCGACCGGCGCGGATTTCGCGGCGGGCGTCCTCGAGCGCGCGCCGGATCTCGGCGACCACCAGTTCGCGTGGAAAACGGCCCAGGGCAGGGGAGAGCTGCGCGAGCACTTCGTGTACGGCGGGGAGTTCGCGCAACTGCTCGTCTGGCGCCACGCTTCCGATGGTACGCGGTCAAGTCATACGACTGCAAGAAGTTGCACAGGTGAAAAAAAGATTCGAGAAATGGCGCGGCGAGCCGATAAGAGCAATATGCAGATTCTCGCTGCCGCACTGGAAGGCCTGCAGAAGGCCGAAGGCAAGCTCGATCAGACGGCAAGCAGGCTGAGCAATCTGGGCGCGCTCACGAATTCGGCGCCAGCCCAACCCACCCCAGCGACCCCCGCACCGACAGATGCAGTGGACCTGAGCACGGAAATGCTCAACCTGATCACCGCCCGGACCGAATACGATGTGAACCTGAAGTCGCTGCAGACCGGCGAGCAGATGGTGAAGCACACGCTCGACATTCTGGGCTGAGCCGAACGGCGGCGAACGAGCCGCTTGTGGGAAGAGCCCGCGACCGATTACACTGAAGAGGTTCGGGGCGTGGCTCAGCCTGGCTAGAGCGCCTGGTTCGGGACCAGGAGGTCGGTGGTTCGAATCCACTCGCCCCGACCAATTCTCCCGTTAGAATCAACTATTTGCAGGTTCAGATTTCGGCACTTTAGGTGCCAAGAATCCACGTTGCCCTTTTCTTGCCTTTTTTGCGCATCGTAATTAGCGCGGTCGACTCATGCGTTCGTTTCCTTTACGTTCCGCCGTGCAACTGCGCCGCTGGTCCATTTCCCCCCGCGACTACACCATCCCCGGTACTGACATGGGGGCCCCAGAGACCTGTTGTTGCATTTAAGTATTGGCCCCGGGAGTAACGGGCCCAGACGTCGGCATGGTTTCGCACTGCGACCCGAAAAATGTTCTTGGACCTATCCGCTGGTCTCGCCAAGTTGCGTCGCCGCGCAGGATCAGCGCCTGTCGGCGGCGCTGGCTCGCAAGAAGGAATCAGACTTCTACAGCGGGGTGCTTGAGTAACGTCGCGGACGCGCTGGCAACTAGACATCCGGACGCCGCGAACTTGCCTCCCGGATGGACGGGGCTTATCGATCATGGCCCACACCGAACGAAGTATCTTCACCTGCAGGAAATCATCGCTGGCCTGCAACTGCGCGAACGCGCCTTACTAGGCAGGCGTGTGGATGAAGCCAGCAGAGCGGTGGCGGCTCTACGCCAAAAACGGGCCCCGTTTTCGATGAAGAGCCGCGGTGGCTTGCAAAGCCCAGGGATTCACTTACGGGGGCCACGCATTTCGATGCCTGGCGGGAGTGTGTGTTGGTCGTCGGCGCGCCCCATGGATGCGCTCCGACACCTACGGCAAAACTTGCTCCTTCATCGTAGTTGACTGGGACTCCGCGAGCTACGACGTCGGCCTGTCGCGCCGCGATTTCCGGCCGGCATTCGCCGACTATGACCGCGCCGAGCATTTCTTCGGCCGTCTCAAGGTCACGAGCCGCCCTCTCCGTCTTGCACCGTGATCTGGAACCGGCGGTGTGGGTCGCCGCAATGTTGGTACGAATCGTGGAGCCGATCCACCTGCTCAACTGCGGTTGACGGTCGGCATCAACCGTAGTTGAACCCCTTCGGAATCAAGGCATGCACCGAACGCTTCTTCTGCCCATTGATTCAACTGCTTGGCACTAGGCGAGCATTTGGTCGCGCGGTTGCATCTTTGGGCGGCGGAAGGTGAGTTCGGAACTGATGAATCTCTTACTGGTAGTTCTATCAGCAATCGTCGCGTTGCTCCTCCTGCTCTTGCTCTTGAAGTCAAGGAAGCTCACGGACGCGTCGCGCAAGGAAACGGATTTGACACCGGTCCTCAACGGCCTCGGTGCAATACGGATGGGTCAAGAGCAGTTGGATCGATCCGTCCGTGATGAAATCTCGCGAAGTCGCCAGGAGCAATCGGGCCAATCGCAAGCGCTTCGTGGTGAAGTGGTCACCTCCCTAACGGGCATTGGCGATTCTGTTTCGACCAA
>CAYMHP010000308.1:0-7268 GCA_964390225.1 uncultured Solibacteraceae bacterium | reverse complement strand
TCGCGCAGGTTGTGCGGCGGGATGTTGGTGGCCATGCCGACGGCGATGCCGGCGGAGCCGTTGAGCAGCAGGTTGGGCAGGCGCGCGGGCAGGACCGACGGCTCCATGGCGTGGCCGTCGTAGGTGGCCTTGAAGTCTACGGTGTCCTTGTCAATGTCGGCGAGCATCTCGGCGGCGATGACGGACATCTTGGTTTCGGTGTAGCGCATGGCGGCGGCGGGGTCGTCGTCGGGGCTGCCCCAGTTGCCCTGGCCGAGGGCGAGCGGGTAGCGCATGTTCCACGGCTGGGTGAGGCGGACGAGGGTGTCGTAGACGGAAGCGTCGCCGTGGGGGTGGTATTCCTTGAGGACTTCGCCGACGACACCGGCGGACTTACGGAAGGAGCGATTGGCCTGGAGGCCCATCTGGTCCATGGCGTAGAGGACGCGGCGGTGTACGGGTTTGAGGCCATCCTGGACGCTGGGCAGGGCTCGGCTGACGATGACGCTCATGGAATAGTCGAGGTAGGCGCCGGTCATCTGGTCTACGATGCCTACCGGCTTGACGATGCCAAGCTCCATTCGGTGAAATCCTCTCGTTGGTGCGATGTGCGGGTGCTATGTATGCGAGTGATTCATTCCCGCAAACTATTCCGCTGAACGTGGCGCGTAGCGGAAGCGGCAATACCGTTTTTGGCGCAATCTCTACTTATTATATCACACAATTGGCCTGGGGCCGCTTTGCGCCTGGGTTAGCCGGCCTAGATGGGCTATGCGGTCGCCGGCTGGCCGGTGTCCGCAGGGTGTGTCCGTTTTGTCCGCTTTTTTTGTTTTTTTCTGAGGATTTTTTCGCGATTCAAGCGGGTTTGACGGGTACAGAAGGCGAAAACAGGGGCGCATCACTTTGAGGGAACGAGGGAGGACGGATTTTACCACTGAGGACGCAGAGAACGCAGAGGGACGAAGAGGATTCGGCATGAAGGCAACGAAGAAGGATTTCACCACAGAGGAAACGGAGGAAACGGAGGAGGGACGAGAATTTCCTGTGAAGGAGACGAAGGAGACGAAGGGAACGAGGGATTGTAATGGGGCGGGCGCGGGTGCGGCGCCGAGCGACGCTGGCGGAGTCGTGGGTGGCAATGTCGCGTGCGATGCAGGGATGGTGTCCACGGTTGCGCGAGCGGAAGCGGCGGCCGGAGATGCGGGGAGTAAGGAGATGGGCATGGCGGAACTCCTCCGGTCAACAAAGGGCAACAATGGTCAGCGACGGCCAGTGAGGGCGATGTCACGGTGGCAGGCAGTGAGGCACGTGGCGGCTCACCTGGCTTGCGCCAGCCAGCCGAAGGTGGGATGGCCTGACGCGGACGCCGTCGGTACAACAGATACCAGCTAGGCACGAGTTGACGTGGATGCCGGCGGGGCGAGCGACCGGGCGGCAACGGCTGGCTGGCGCCAGCGATCCGTGGCACGTGCTGTTGGGGGTAGCGTAGCACATGCACGGAGGCGATGGGCGCCTGTATGGGACGGTCATTTCCGGTCAGGTACGGACAAATACGGACACGAGTTTGCCGCGCCAGACGATGGGAGAGCGTGAGGGTGGTCGGCGGAACATGAAGCAGATTGTCTCGTGGATGCGGCCCTTGGCGGTCATTGGAACCGCCGGGTTGTTCGTGGCATCTCTGGAAGGTCCGGTATCTGGCAGCCTCGCAGAGTGATGAGAACATGCATGGTGGGGATCTGGCTCCAAGGTTCAGGAGAGAAGAATAGAGCGTATCTGTGAAGAATTACCACGAGCGAGCTGTATACCGATGGTACACTTCGATCAAGTAATCGGTGAGCGGATGGCGGGCGGAGTACGTGACCGTCGTAGCGTGTCCCACATTGTGCTTCCACCCGACTAGACGCGGCTATAGCACAAGCAGAGGGGTGCAATGGCCGTCCCGCACCACCATGGCTCGAAATCCACTACTATCAATGGCCGTTTGCAACTCTCCGCGGAAGAGGTTGCGGCATGCATATCCCAGGTATCGTGGGTTTGTCCTCGGGCGTGCCATGCTCATCTCTTGCTCGATATTGGTGTTGAGCGCGTTTGACCGGTATTCGCACTCCGCGAGTGACACACTGTTCGACTTCATCATCACCATGGCACCGATCTGGGCGCAATCGGCGGTGCCTGGGTCTGGCTGCATCCATCCGAGCAGCCGCACACCACAGAGCAGAGGCCAGGGCATCGGCGGGTGGTCTACCACGTCGAACTAGAGTGCTTCGGGTTGTCGCTCCGCTAGTGTCATTTTCGTTTTCATCTCAGCAGAGGAGTGTATCTATGACGGCGGCGCTGGCGGTTGCTGATGAAGAGCGGCGGCTCATGGCCCGGGTGGAACGTTGGTTGGGAGCACATGTTGTCGGATTCATCGCACTCGGCGTGTTTGTTATCGCGGCTCTTTTCGCGGCTCCATTGGTCCTCCCTCGCACGCTCGCAGGAACGTCTACGGATTGGTTTGATATTTCCGCGATTGCGGCCATTGTCGTTGGATGCGGTATGGGGATGTCTATTCCCTGGCGCAGCCAGCGCGTCCTGGCGCAATTAGCGGACCGACAGGTCTTCCAACTCTCGGCAAGCGAGAAACTCGACAGCGTGCTGGACACCTTCAGTATTCGCGCCGCCAGAGCCGCAGTACGGGGATCGTTCATTGGCATCGTCGTAATTCTGTTTCCGATTGCGCTCTTCCTTCCGCCCGATGTGGTGCTGTTGCTCGGGTATGTTCGCGCGAACGACGCATTCGCCGCGGCGCTCACGGCCGGTGAAACAGTGGTTGCGGTCTTCGGCACGCTGCTGGTGGGTCTGGTCGCGGGGTATTATTGCGGGTACGCCATCAGCGTCGGCAGGTGGGCCGGGCACTTGCGTGCGCAGGGAGTCGTGTTGCGTGTGCGGCCGGGGCACCCGGATGGCGCGGCGGGCTGGGGGCCCCTCGGCGAGCTCTACCTTTTCCAGGCGCTCGTGCTCACGATTCCAGCCCTCTACTATGGGGTCTGGGCCTACCTCATCGCGGCCAACGTGGGCCACGCGCGTGCCGACTACTATCTCCTGCAAACGCCATACTTCATCTTCTTTCTGATCATACTTGCCGTCGAGGTGCTGGCGTTCCTTGCGCCGGTCTGGTCGTTCCATAAGGACATGCGGCGGCAAAAGTTGGCGCTGGCGAGCGAGACTGACGCATTGAGCGACCGGATTTTGACCGTGCAGGAGCGCGCCGTCGCCACGGACGACCCGGTGGAAGCGTCCAGGCTCAGCCAGCAACTGGCGACGATGACCAGCCTGTATACCGCCCGTGTCGCGATGCCCACCTGGCCCTTCAATACCAGTGTGACGTTCCGCTTCGCACTGGCAAATCTCGGCTTGCTCCTACCACTTGTCGCTCAACTCGCGCAACTCCACGTTCAGCTTTGACGACACATGCCCAACCTAGTTATGGGTCTGCAAAAGGAGCAAAGCACAGAAACACTGGGACACTATGGGAGGTGGGAGGCGATGACCCAGACACAGGGCGAGCAGTATCGCAAACTGTACGAGACGATGGTGCTCGCACAAACAATCAACAAGAAGCTGCATCAGCGCAGAGCGCGCGGCGCCTTCCCTTTCTACGTCGGCAGCTCCGGGCACGAGGCGAGTGCGGCCGTGGTCGGCGCTCTCGACGATGGCGATTGGCTCGCGCTCTATTACCGTGACCTCGCGGGCTGGCTCGAGCGAACAGGCGACGTCAAAGGGGTGTTACGGGCGGCTTATGCGCGCCTCACCGATCCGATGTCCAGCGGGCGCAATATGCCGGCACACTACAGCCGCCGCCAGTACCACATCCTGCCCACATTCAGCGAGGTGGCCGGTCTGGCACCGTTCGCCGCCGGCGTGGGCTGGGCGTGCAAGCGCGACGGCACGCGCAGAATCGTGGCCTTCTTCACAGGTGATGGTGGCGTGGCCACGAACGACTTCAACGTGCTCCTGCGCGCCGCCACCGTCAATAAGCTCCCTGTGCTGATGGTCGTCTGGAACAATCACTGGGCTATCACGACCGAGGCGCGGACGCAGTGGGCGGGTGATCTCTGCGCCCAGGTGCGTGCCATGGACGCCATCGCCATGGACGCGAATGGAGTAGACCCCATCGAGACGTACGAGGCCACCAGATCCCTCGCTGAACGGGTGCGCAACGGTGAAGGCCCGGCCCTCCTCCACCTGCACATGGGCCTCCTGGAGTCCCACACCTCAAGTGTCGATATGAGACGCTATCGCCCGAAAGAGGAGATCGAGGAGACCCTGCGCACCAAGGACCCCGTCGAGCGCATGGAGCAGCTCCTTCTGCAGCACGGCATGCTGCGGAATGACGAAATCGAGCAGATCCACGCGTCCGCGCAGGAGTGCTTCGAGCAGGCGGAACGGGAGGTGGAAAGCGAGCCGGTAGTTCCCGGTGAGCGCGTCTTGGAACGGGTCTTCGCGCCCGCGACACGCCAACCTGAACCAGAGTCTGGCCCATCGCAGCCGCGTCGCATGATCGAAGCGATCAACGACGCATTGGTTGAGATCGTCAGGCGCGACCCCGGCTTCTTCGTCTTCGGCCAGGACGTCGGGAGCCCTGGCGGGGGTGTCATGGGCGCGACCGAGCGGCTGATCAAAGAGTATCCGGGCACAGCCATCAGCAGCGCGCTCAACGAGCAGCTCATCGCCGGGATGCGGCCGGATGTAGTATGGCCGACGGCCGGCCTCGGTGCGGCGAGATCCAGTACGTCGATTACCACCAGTCTGCGACGCAGACGATCCGCCTTGCTGCGCGCGTGTACTACCAGTCCTACGGTGATTGGACCTGCCCGATGCTTTTGCGGACGCGCGCAGGAGCCGGCGGTGGCGGAGCATTCGGCCACTCCAACGCCGGGGAGCAATGGTTCACCGGCGTGCCGGGACTGATCACGGTTTGCCCGTCGACGCCCTACGATGCCAAGGGCCTGCTCATCGAGGCATCGCACTCTCAGTCGCCAGTCGTGTTTCTGGAGCGGGGGCGGCTCTACCGTGCGAATCCGGCCGCATGTGTATCCCGATGGCGCACTGATTGACGCATTGGCGGAGTTCTGGAACGTGCCAGAGGGCCACTACGCCGAGCCGCTCGGCAAGGCGCGAACGCTGAGGATCGGCGAGGGCGCTCCTGTGGCCACGATTGTAAGCTGGGGCACGATACTGCTTGAGTCAGCAATAGCCGCAGCGCGTTTTGCCGACGCTCATGAGGGGGCGCTCGTCGAGGTGATCGACCTGCGTACCCTGATGCCCTTCGATGAGGAGACAATTCGACAATCGGTCGCCAGGACGAATCGGGTGATCGTAGCGACCGAAGAGGTGGATCTTACGAGCTTCGGGCGCCATCTGTACGCGTGGATCACGCAACACCTGTTCTGGGACCTGGATAATCCTCCCATCCTGCTCTCCGCGGTGGCCGCCCCGCAGCGCCCTACAACGAATGGGAGGAGAGCGAGTTCTTCCCCAAGGCCGATGACATCCAACGCGCCTTGGAACAGCTTACCCGCGAGTAATGCAAAACCCAAGTGTACTGACCACTAGTGGCAACGCACACTCATCAGGCTGTTCGGTTGACGATGGCGGGTCGCAGATGTATACTCGCTGCGCTGTGCAACGATGAGGGTGGAGGATGAGGAGCATGACCGCGGCACGTGGTGATCGGGGGCAAGGGAGGGCGGGACGCGGCGGCGCACTCGGTGGCATGATGCCGCGTCTTCGGCGGCTGGGCGGGCTGCCGCTGCTGGGCTTACTGCTGGCGCTGGCGGCGTGCAGCGGCGCCTCGCCCTCCGTGCCCGCCGCGGCAGGTGGGACATACACCAGCCAGCGATTTCACTTCAGCGTGACGTACCCGACGGGATGGCAGGCAACCGTCGGGCAGCAATCTTCTACTATCGTGCCGCTCACCCTCGTCATCACCCACTTGCACGCCTCTACGGCGCAGGGAGCAGCCGTCTCGACCTTTACTATTACGGTGTTTGACGCGCACGACGCGAACGTGGCGCAGAGCATCAAAGCGCTGACCGGCGACAAGACTCTGACACATATGACGATTGCCGGCATGGCCGCGTACCAGGGCGCGCCGATCCAGCAGCCGGCGCAGGACGGCGCGGGCGGTCAGGTCAACGACGTCCATACCGACTACTACTTGCCCGCGCCTGACTTTGAATACCAACTGAGCAGCGACGCAATCGCGGGAGATAGTGTCAATTCCGCGCTGTCATCCATGCTCGCGGGTTTCAGGCTGCTGAAGTAGGTGCTGGCGGTGCGTACGGCGCACCGCATCGGTCACTGGGTAGTGGCACTAGAGCGTGCCGGCAACGGTGGACGCTATGTTAAGAACCCGGCCTGAAGTGCCGGGGCTAATCCCGCTGCGGCCAAGGCGAAGAGTGAGCTGACGTCATACCGCTTACCAGTTCCATACACCGCTTTGCAGCACGCAAATGGGAGCCGTCAATTCGGCATGCTGCCATGCGGGGCGGTAAAGCGATATACTACAGAGAGTCTTGGCTATCGCTCGATACACCTGACATGACATGCCGGCGCCTAGCGCCGATGAACGATATAGATCGAAGGAGAGCAGATCGTCGTGTCTTCACGTCCACCACGCACCAACGCCGGAGCCGCCGACGGAGGCGAGCCAACGGGCGGCGCTGCCGTTCCGAACCGCGCCACTGCACTGCGTACCGCTACCTGCGGAGACCTCAACGCCGCGAACGTCGGCCAGCGCGTCGTCCTGACGGGGTGGGTCGCGCATCGCCGCGACTACGGGAAACTGATCTTCATTGACCTGCGCGACCGCTATGGCCTGACGCAGATTGTCTTCGACCCCGAACGGACGCCGGAATCCGCCGCCGCGCACAACATCGCGAGCGAGGCGAGGCTCGAATACGTGCTGCGCGTCGAGGGGACCGTCTCGCGGCGGCTGCCGGGCAAGGAGAATCCGAACCTGGCGACAGGGGAGATCGAGGTGGAAGCGCAGCGGGTCGAGGTGCTGAACGCCGCGAAAACGACGCCGTTTCCTATCGCCGACCACGTGACGGCAGACGAGGCGTTGCGGCTGCGCTATCGCTACCTGGACCTGCGGCGCGACATGATGCGACGCGGGGTGGAGCTGCGGCATCGTGTGGTCAAGCTCATTCGTGACTACATGGACGAGCGCGGCTTCCTGGAGGTGGAGACGCCGATTCTGACGAAGAGCACACCGGAAGGCGCACGCGACTATCTGGTGCCGA
>CAYMHP010000307.1:0-7311 GCA_964390225.1 uncultured Solibacteraceae bacterium | reverse complement strand
TATCCGTGTCATCCGAGGCGGCCGCGCGAGCCGTGCGTTCCGGATTCGCCGGTTGATGCGCCCTCATACGGTGGTTCCCGAAACCAAGCCGCTCGATCAAATGCTGGAGGAGTTCCGCCGCGGCCATTCGCACATGGCCATGGTTGTGGACGAGTTTGGCACGATCGTCGGCATGCTGACCGTGGAGGATGTGCTCGAGCAGGTGGTCGGCCGCATTGAAGATGAGCACGACGAGAAGAGCCGGCTGCGCGATGCGGACATGCATGAAGTGGAGTTGGACGGCACTACGCGCATCCGCGATCTCGAATCGGAATTCGGCGTCGAGATTCCGGCCGAAGCCGGCTTTGAAACGCTGGCGGGATTTCTGCTTTACCGGCTTGGTGAGATCCCACACGTCGGAGAATCCGTGGTGTATGAGGGCCGTCGGTATACGGTTACCGCCATGGAGCGCAACCGAATCGCACGTGTGCGGATTGAGAGGCTTCCCGAGCCGCCGGTCTCGGCGGCGGGTTAGAATTGGGGCAGGGAAGGCACGTCCCCGTCCGCCTCGCTAACTGATGCTCGGGATCAATCGCCGCGCCGCAAGTTACACCTGGACCGCAGCCCTGGTCCTGCTGCTGCTCTGGCTGGTCTACCTCGTCCGCACCACGCTGTTCATCTTCATCCTGGCTGTTTTGTTCGCGTATCTTCTTTCGCCGCTCGTGAACCTGCTGGACCGGTTTCTCCCCACCAGCCGCACACGCACGCCGGCGCTGGCCCTCGCCTACGTAATTTTCGTGGGCGTCGCGGTCGTCCTTGGAATTCAAATCGGTTCGCGGGTCGTGGACCAGGCTAATACGCTGGCGAAGAGCTTCCCGGGGATGCTGGCGAGGTGGCAGCAGCCCAGTCCCGGTGCCTCGCCCACGATCAACTCCCTGAAGGCGCAAATCGTCGGAAAGGCTCGCGGCGCAATCGCCGAGCGCACCTCGGATCTTCTCGCGGAGCTTCCCAAAGCCGGACTGAAGGCCCTTACTGTTGCGAGCGACCTCATCTACGTCGTGATCATCCCGATTCTGGCATTCTTCTTCCTCAAGGAGGGGCGGCTGATTCGCCAGCATATTCTCGACATGGTCGATGATGGCCCCCGCCGCGAGCTGATCGACGACTTGATGGCGGACGTCCATCTGCTGCTGGCGCACTATATGCGCGCGCTGGTTCTGCTGTCCGCCGCCACGTTCGTGGCCTACAGCATCGCTTTCTCGATCATGGGGGTTTCCTACGCGGTTCTCCTGGCGGCAGTAGCCGCCATGCTGGAGTTCATTCCGATGCTCGGTCCTCTGACCGCCGGTATCGTGATTCTGGTGGTGGCGGGCGTTTCGGGGGGCAGTGTTTTGGCGGTGCTGATCTTCCTGCTCGCTTACCGTGTTTTCCAGGACTACATTCTTTCCCCTCACCTCATGGGTCAAGGCGTGGAGGTGCATCCGTTATTGGTGCTGTTTGGCGTGTTTGCCGGCGCGGAACTGGCGGGAATCGCAGGCACGTTTCTCTCCGTGCCCGTACTGGCGCTGGTGCGCATCATCTATGTGCGGATCCGCAAGGCCCGACTGAAGGGGCACCTGGCGCCGGAGCGCACACCCGCGCTCAAGCTATGATGCGGGCGCCCGCGCTGCTCCTCATCGCGCTTCCCGCATTCGCGCACGTGTTGAGCATGAGTTCCGCCGACCTGACGGTGGCCGGCTCGCGCGCCCACTACGAGCTGCGCATCCCGCTCTATGAAGTAGCGCATATCAAGGATCCGGACCGGTCGATCTTCGAGCACCTTCACTTTTCGGGAGGAGGCGGCGAGGCCAAGCTGCTAAACAAGACCTGCCGCGCGGAGCCCTCGAGCGACTCGTATCTGTGCACCGCGGAGTACCAGTTCCCAGAGGCCCCCGATCGTATCGACGCCGTCTGCACTCTTCACTCGATCACGGTTCCCAACCACGTTCACCTGCTCCGGGCGGAGATGGGCGGCAAGCGGGATCAGGCCGTCTTCGACCTGTCGTTCTCGCACGCGACGCTGCGCTTCCGGCCGCCCACTGCCGCGGAAATCGCCGTAACGCAACTCGGCGGTGGTTTTGGTCGCGCATGGGGAGGGTTGGTGCAGATCCTGTTCCTGGCGGCGTTGGTGCTTGCCGGACGCACCAATAAGGAACTGCTGCTGATGGCCGCGATGTTTCTGGGCGGCCAGGTGGCTTCGGTATTCATTTTGGCGCACACCGCGTGGCAGCCGCCGCCGCGTTTCGTGGAGGCGGCCGCGGCCCTCACGGTGGCGTACCTGGCGGTGGAAGTCCTGCTGCTGCCGGGAGCGGGGTCGCGCTGGCTCGTCGCCGCGGTGCTCGGCGCTTTTCACGGCATGTACTTCCATCTGTTTCTGCGAGAGACCGGATATGGGCCGGGCTATGTGCTGGCAGGCGCCGCCGCGGCCGAAGCCATCGCCGTGCTCCTGTTGTGGCTCGTCTTTTCGAGGGTCAGCCGGATCGCGCGCGCGCTGCGGCCGGTACAGGTGTCGGCCTGCGCGCTATTCGCGTTCGGGATGGTGTGGTTCTTTTTGCGGTTGAAGAGCTAGGGGTGTGGCGCGGCGCCTCCCTGGGCTTCACGGCCGGGGCTGAAGGCCGCGGAGGTGCTGTAGGGCAGAGGCGTAGGTCTCGTAGGCTTGGCGGCCGAACAGCACGAAGACGGCCTCGCGCAGCTTGCGGTGCGGTTGCTCTAAATGCGAGATGACTTCCGCAAGCGCAATTTCCGCGGCATCACGCAGCGGATAGCCGTAAACCCCGGTGCTGATCGCGGGGAAGCTGATGGTTTCGACGTCCCGCTCTTCCGCCAACTCGAGACACTTGCGGTAGCAGGAGGACAATAGTTCGGCCTCGCCATGGTGGCCGTCGCGGTACACCGGCCCGACCGCATGAAACACATAGCGCGCCGGAAGCTTCCCAGCAGCCGTCGCGACGGCGCTGCCCGTGGGGCAGCGGCCAACCTGCTCGCGAATCGCATCCAACTCGCGCATGATCTGCGGGCCGCCGGCGCGGTGGATGGCGCCGTCCACGCCGCCGCCGCCCGCCAGCGCCGAGTTGGCAGCATTCACGATCGCATCCACCGCAACGCGCGTGATATCATCCTCGCGCAACGTGAGCTTCCGCCCGAGCTTGCTCGTCCACTCCATACCATCTATTACAATCTTCTTGGGACAACCGTGGTAATCCAAAAGCAGTTCGGGATCACGCTTGCCGCCGGCGTAATCTTCGTGGCGGCATTGGTGGGCGGCATCCTTTACATGCAGCGCGGCGCCCATATCGAGCTGCGCGGCCAGTTTCTCAAGGTCCGAACCGCGCCGCTGGACGCGAATAGCTCGATTGTGGTCGTGGATTTTCGCTTTCTCAATCCCGCCGATTATCCGTTCGTGGTGCGCAACGTCAGCCTCATTTTAGAGGACAACTCCGGAGCGCAGGCTGATGGCTCGGTTGTTTCCGAGGCCGATACCAAGCGTCTGTTCGATGGCGTTCCGCTGCTCGGACAGAAGTACAACCCCACCCTGATAGGGAAAGACAAGGTTCTGCCGCACGCGACCGAAGACCGCATGGTCGCGGCGCATTTCGACATGCCGGAAGCGCAGCTCGAGAAACGCAAGCGGCTGATCATCCGGATCGAAGACGTGGATGGGCCGGTGTCGGATATTTCGGAGAGGTAGCTCAGCGACCCCCGCCCTGACCGGACAGGCTGATGTGCCGTTGGAACTGCACCGGCGGCAATGACCGCCAGGCGCTACTGTCGGCGCAGGACGGCGTAGTGGGGATCGAGCGTTACCTTCAATGGCGGCTGCTGCAGCGGTACCGTGAAGGTCACTGGCTCGCTGGCGGAGCGCACCCAGCGTACGATGTTGCGGCCGCGAGCCACTTGAATCTCCACTGGCGCGAGGGAGCTGAAATCCGCAGCGACGTCGGATTGCGTCAGCGTGCCCACCAGCCGCAGAGACGGAGCTTTGCCTTTGATTGAATAGCTCAGTTTGAGCGTGGGGATCCCGGTGCCGTAGACCCACTGGTCGAAGAACGTCTCCAGCTTCGGGTCGTCGGATTTGGGCGCGAGGAAGCCGGCGGCGAGCTCGCGGAATTGTTCGGTGGTGATGTCCTTCCCGCGATAGCGCTTCAGCAACTCCGCAAGCATAGGGAAGAATCGCTCGTCGCCCATGCGCTGCCGCAGCATTTGAATGATCCAGGAGCCCTTGCCGTAGGTAATGGTGTTCCAGGCGCGCGGCTCCACGGAACTTTCCAGGCGCGTGCCGAGCACGATCGGTCCGACTGAGTCCATCGTCTGGCCGTTGGATCTCTTCTGCAGCAGATCCGCGCGGTAGTGGTCGAGCGTCGCCTGCATCTCGCGCTCGCCCTTATGTTTTTCCACGTAAAGCAGCGCTGAGTAGTTGGCTAGCGCCTCCATCAGCCAATCGTCATGATAGGAAGCGCCGACGACCAGCCCGCCCCACCATTGGTGGGCGGTCTCGTGGGCCTGCAGTAGTTCGTCGAAGAAGAATTGCGTCTCCGACGATGCTCCGCGTGTAGCCGAGGGATCCAGATACGAACGAGTCGACAAATAAATGAGACCGGGAAAGCCCTGCCCAAACGTTCCGGGAATGGGGGAGACGGTAAGATGCGCGAGTGCCGGGGGACCGAACTTTGAGGCCATGAAATCGAGCGCGGAGGCGATATCGGATGCCAGGCCCTTGAGGCGGTCGAGCGGGTCCGGGGGAGGCGGCGGGGGTAATTCCAGGGGCACCGTCGGCGCCCCGCGGCGGCGTCCACCGAGCGGCGACGTCACGGCCGGCAATTGCGGCCGCGGCTGCAATGCCATTTCCAGCGAGCGGTTCGCACAGACATCCACGACGTAGGAACCGCGCGCGACGCGTGCGTGCACGTAATCGCCGAGGTTGAACCCGGCCAGGCGGATAGGCGACGACGGACGCCGGCGGGTGATGCGCCACTCGCCTTCCGTGCGGTCTTCGATGACGTCGCCCGGGGTGACCAACTCCAGGTTGCGCGGATACCGGAACGTCAGGTCATAGCTGGCGAACTGCGGCCCGGAGGTTGGGTACCAGTTGCCGCGCGCTGTGACGTAATAAACGCGAGTTCCGGTCTCGCGAATGACTCTGCCTGAATATTCGAACTCGAGCGCGTACGACACCCCGGCGCGCAATGGTTCGGGCGGTACTACCAGGATGAGATCGTTTTCCGGGGCGCCGGATTCGGTAGCGGTCGCGTGCTTGAGCACTTCCGCCGGGCGGCCGTCGAGCTTGGCCTTGGTGACCGTCATCGGGCTGGCGATTTCGAACGGCAAAACGGCAGCACCGTCGCCGGCCACCTTGACGTTCACGCGCGAGACCGCTTGCAAATTCAAGTCGGGTCCGACCGTCGCCTCGATATGAAAGTCGCTCAGCTCTAACGGTCTGGGGAACGGCGCCGGATTGCTTCGAGAGGACCGCGCCGGAAAATGGGTCCACACGTCGAAGTAGGTTCGCCGATCCCGTTCGGCGAATTGGCCGGCGGCTATCTGGTCGGGATTATCCGGATCGAAAAGAACATTGAAACTGCCGAGCTTCGCGCTACGGAAAAGCGCGGTGAAGAGATCGGCTTTGCGGCCCGCGCCGCCCATCAAGTCGAGCGTGAGCCGCGTATCGAAGCTCGCGCCGAGGTCATGCAGCACAGGGTTGTAGCGCTCCTCGAGAATGGCGCCCATCTCAGGCACTTTGCGATTGGTAGGATTGGCGGGAAGCTGCTCAATGAGTTTCTGATAGGTGTCGCCGGTAAAGAAGAAAATGGCGGCCTGAAAGTGCTCGTCGAGATTGGGGGAGCCGACATAGCTGGCCAATGAGCGCCGCTCGGCCAGCGTGGGCGGGAACAGAAGCACTTCGCCATCCCCATTTTCCACGTCCGCGGTAAACACGGCGGCGATCCGCCGGCCCGCGACGGGCTTGCTGAAGATGAGATAGCCATCCGTGAGGTAGACGCGGATATCTTCCTTGACGAGCGTGAGGTCGCGGACGCGGTAGCACTCGTCCCGATCGAGCGAGTTCTCGCGGATCGATCTTGCGATATCCGCCGCTGTACCCGCCACCAGGGGCAGATTGGCCAAAAGAAGGAAGGTGACGAGCCCGCGCACCACTCCAGCATACTGTCTCGCCGGGACTGTGTGGTAAAGCGGAAAGCCGGCCACGGCGCGGCCGCAACCGTAGTCAGATCTACAGTTGCGCGCGAGGGGCGATGCTAAAATACAACTACTTTTCGAACCGGAGATCCTGACTTGCGATTTATTACATTCCAAAAAGAGGAGGGCTACTCCGAGGCCGGCGTGCTGGTCGACGGCGAAATCATCACCCTTCGGGGGGCCGGGTTTCCGACCATCTTGCCGGTAATCGCCGGTGGCGCGGACGTGATGGATCGCGTCTTTCGCTGGGTGGATAGCGCGCCGGGGGGCGCGCGCATAGAAGCTCGCCACGCCGTATTGGTTTCTCCGATCCCGCGCCCGACCAAGCTGATTTGCATCGGGTTGAACTACCGCGATCACGCGGAGGAAGGCAAGAATCCGATTCCCGAGGTGCCGACGATCTTCTCGAAATTTGCCACGTCGGTGATCGGCCATGGACAGCCGATCGTTCTGCCGAAGGCCTCGAGCAAGCCGGATTACGAAGCGGAATTGGCGGTGGTGATCGGAAAGGGCGGACGGTACATACGCGAATCGCGCTGGCAGGAGCACGTTTTCGGATACACCATTACTAACGACGTGAGCGCCCGGGATTTCCAGTCGGCCACTTCGCAATGGATGATCGGGAAGACCTTCGACACCTTCGCCCCGATCGGGCCGGCGATCGTGACGGCCGACGAAATTGAGGACCCGCACCAACTCGATCTCGAAATGACGCTCAGCGGCGAAGTCATGCAGAGTTCCAACACGCGGAACATGATCTTCGGGATTCCGCGGCTGATCGCATATCTATCGAGTGTGTTTACGCTGGAACCGGGGGACGTGATCGCAACCGGTACGCCGGCCGGAGTCGGTTTCGCGCGGCGGCCGCCGCGCTGGCTCAAGCCCGGCGATGAGTGCCGTATCCGCATCCAAGGCATCGGCGAGCTGGTGAACCCGGTAGTGGCAGAGGCGTAGACGGTATCAGTACGCGCCGGGTCCTTGCTACAATCATCGGAGCGCGCAGCTTTCGAAAGTGCTGCCGCTAAGTTGTCCCTCAGTGGCGACAAGCGCGCCCGTAGCTCAGGTGGATAGAGCGGCTGGCTTCGAACCAGTAGGTCGGGA
>CAYMHP010000306.1:5747-7317 GCA_964390225.1 uncultured Solibacteraceae bacterium | reverse complement strand
CCGCTTTAGCTCCGAGAGTTTGGCGCCGGTCCGCAGAATATCGTCGATCAGCAACACCTGCTCGCCGGGGTGCTGTTCCAAGTGTTGCTGAAAGCGGAGCGGCTCGGTATCGTGGTCGCGTTCGGCCCAGTAAACCTGGTGCGCGCGCAGCGCCTCGCAGACGCCATAGGCCACCGGCAACCCGTTCGGCGCGGGAGCAACGATCGACAACTGCGGCACGAGCGCGCGCATCTCCGAGTTGGCGCGCAGCAGACGGCTCAGGCCAACGCTCAGCATCCGCTGATATTGGTAATACCGCAAGGCCAAGGGAACCTGCAGGTATTCGTTCGAATGCATGCCGCTCGGATACTCGAAGTGGCCGTCGCGGAGTGCGCCCGTCTGGCGCAGCACACCGACGACTTCATCCTGCGTGGGAATCAGGTGCATGGGAAATGTCTGTCAATTGGCTCCGCGGCCCAGCAGCACGCGGGGGATCGTGCGCAGCAGAATCTTCCAATCGAGGGCCAGCGACCAATTATCAATGTACTGCATGTCCATCTTCATCCACGTCTCGAAATCCACGTTGTCGCGTCCGCAGACCGCCCAGAGGCAAGTCAGGCCCGGCCGCATGCGCAGCCGCCGCCGCTGCCAACGCTTGTACTGATCTACTTCGCTCGGCACCGCCGGCCGCGGTCCGACCAGCGACATATCGCCGCGCAGGACATTCCACAACTGGGGCCATTCGTCGATCGAGAACTTCCGCAGGTAGCGGCCGAACCAGGTCAGCCGCGGATCGTCGGGGATCTTGAAGGCCGTTTCGCGCGTGCTCAAGTGCGCTACCGCCGCCTTCAGATCTTCCGCGTTGTGGCACATCGACCGGAATTTGTAGAACAGGAAGCGGCGTCCATTCAAGCCGCAGCGTACCTGGCGGAAGATAGCGGGTCCCGGCGAAGTCAGCCGGATCACCAAGGCGATCAGCGCCATAAACGGCGCGAGCACGATGAGCCCCGCGGCCGCGAGCACGATATCGATGGTCCGCTTCAGGAGCAGCCGGATTTCGTCGTACGGCGCCGCGGAAAACGTCAGAAGGGGTGTCGCACCGAAGCGATCCAGCGACACCGTACTGTTGACGTGCGGAAAGAAATCCACCGCCACACGTGTCCGCACGCCCTCTTCATCGCACAACAGGAAGTACTCTTCCAGGTTCGACAGGCTCTCGCTCGGCACCGCGAAGATAATCTCGTCGATCACGTGCCGCCGCAGAATCGAGGGCAATTCGGTGACCGGGCGCACCTGGTAAGTGCAGCCGAGTGCCATCTCGCAGCCGGCCGACACGGGATGCTCGCTCAAGAACCCCCGCAGGCGGATGCCGTAATCGGCTGAGTCTTCCAGCGCCTCACCCAATCGCTGCGCCCGCTCTCCGGTTCCGACGACCATCACATAATGGGGTCCGGCGAATTCGCGCCGGATCACGCCGACTACTCGCCCCGCTGTCAGACGGAACAGGAACAACATCACCCATGCATACGAGGCGAACACTATGAGGAAAAACCGGCTCAGGTCCAGCCGCAACACGTACTCGAAGACGACC
>CAYMHP010000306.1:0-5737 GCA_964390225.1 uncultured Solibacteraceae bacterium | reverse complement strand
GCACTGCTTCGCCGTGTCGCGCAGGATCACCCGTACGTGTCCGGCATCCAGCTGTTCGTAGATTTCGAGCCAGAGCCCGATGGTCACCCAGGCCCCCAGCGAGAACCCGAGCACCAGCACTTTTTGTTGGACCGTCAGGTAAAACTGGTGCTCCAGATGCAGCAGGAGGCGAGTCTGATACGCTGCTTCAAACGCCAGGGCGGTCAGGATGACGTCCGACAGTCCGAACAAAACACGAGCTTTGCGGTGCCGGGCGAACATCCGGACTCAGCATACCATGCGTACTGGGCGCGTTATTCGGCCCGGCCTGAGAACGCCAGCAGAACGTTACCGGGAATCCCATTGCGCACGCCGATATAGCCGGACGGGACGAACAGCATGCGCCCGGCAACGATCGGTCCGGCCGCACCCATCGAACCGCCCTTGCCGGTGACCCCGTTAACCGTCTTGTATTCCTGGATGGTGTTGTACTCCCACAGGACGCGTCCGTTACTGGCGGACAGAGCGCGGAGTACCCCGTCCCAGCCGCCCGAGAAAACGATGCCGCGGATCGCCGTAAGCGGACCCTCCTGCCCGGGGTGCGCCGCCATCGCAGGCGCCGGCTCCAGGTTCGTGAACCATTTCCGCTCGCCATCCCGCAGTTGCACGGCTGCGATGCCGCCGGGTCCGAGACCGAAATATGCGTTCTGATCGTCCGCGGCGCCGCCCCACACGATCTTGCCCCCGAATTCGGTGGTGTTGTTGACCAGCGCCGTTTTCCAGACAACCGCACCCTTCCTATCCGGGTCGTGCGCCCACACGTTCCCACTCTTCTGCCCCGCCACCAGGATCGCCCGCCCGTTCGGCAGCGTCTTCAGAATCGGCGGCGCGCCGAAATCGTGATCCGGGCCCAGGGCCTTCGGGCAGTTCTCTGCCGGGGACTTCCCGTTGCAGCCCACCAGCCATGCGTCGTTCTCGGTATCCTGCGCCACCCAGAGGATCTTGCCGGAATCGAGGTCCAGGGCCATGATGGCGTCGGTAGTCTTGGGAGCGGGTTCGGTATAGGCGTCTCCGGTCCCTACGTAAAGGGCGCGGCGCTTCGCGTCGATTGTCGGCGAGTTCCAAACGCCGCCGCCGGCCGGGCCCCAGCGCGCCACGCCGTTGCTATTCTTTCCAATCTGTTTCGGCGCCTCGGCAATGGTGTAAGTCTTCCAGATGATGCGTCCGGTCGCCGCATCGAGCGCCGCGACGCTGCCGCGGAAACTGCAACAGGCATAGTTCGGATTCACGCCCGCGCCTTCTTCGCCCGAGGCCACCGGGACGTACACGCGCCCATCGAATACCTTGAGTCCCCCGGTGATCCGCGCGAGCGGGTGCTCGTCCAGATGCACTTTCCACAACAGTTCGCCGGAGCTGGCATCCACCGCATATGCATTCGCCTTCGCATCACCGAAGAACGCGGCGTACCGCGCGCTCACGGCATCCACGGTTACCGAACTCCGCACCCCGGCCTCGGCCTTAAAACGCCAATAGGTACACCCCGACGCTGCATCCAGCGCGTAGATATCGCCGGTATCCGCGGCAGCGAAGACCCGCCCCGCCACAGTCGCGGGCTGGCCCGAAACCGCCTTTGCGGCGGGAAACGCAAACGCCCATTTCAGCTTGAGCTGGGTCACCTGGTCGGCGGGTATCTGTGCGGCTGCTTGAAAACGTGTATTCGCCAGATCCCCGCCCCACCCATTCCAGGCCGGCGCCGCGCCCGTATCAAACTTTCCGCCACTGGCGCACGGTTCCGCGGCAACTGGCAACACGACGAGCAGCAGCGCCCCAAACAGTCGTTTCATGGAGGTCGATTTTACCGTAACCGCGCGGTAGCGCCCGCGGTCATACCGCGGTTCTGCGCATGCCTTCTCCACAGCGGCAACCGCGCCATCACTGGCGCCGTTGAACTATCCACCTTTGGCCCGCTTATTGGGCCGGCTTGATGGAATCCACTTTGATGGTCTTCGTCTTGGCGTCGAGCGTGCCGGTGACGGTTACCTTCTTGGCCGCAAACTGTTCGGGCATGGTCTGATCGCTCAAGTTGTAAGTCTGCTTGCCGTCCCAGAGTACGTATTGAGCGCCGTGCACTTTCACGCAGGCCTTGGTGCATTCGGCGTCGTTGCCCATTCCCATCGCCTTGTGGTCGGCGTTGGCGCAGGCGCTATCGGTGATGGTTCCGCTGAAGGTGGCGCCAAACATCATGCCCGCTGCGGCGAAAGTAATTACGAGTGCTCTTTTCATTGCATTCTCCCATTCATTTTCGATGCGTAGCCAAATCTCGTTGTGTCGCCCGCTAGTGAGCCGAGGCCTGGCCCGCGGAGCCGTTGGGTTGCATTTTCGGCTGCGGCTTGGGTAATGCTTTCCGGGGAAGCATCTCCGGCCGGTTGGCCGCCTCATACACCACCGACGCGATCACGGCCGCTGCTTGCATCAGGTCGGCTGCCTGGGCGTGGTCGAGCGTATCCATGTCGGAATGGTGAGTAACCGTCTCATAGGCCAGCGGGTCCTGTATGAACTGGAATCCGGGCAGCCCCACATCGTCAAAGGACAGGTGGTCGGTGCCGCCGGTATTGCGGATGCTCACCGTGGTTACGCCCTGATCGCGGAACGGCGACAGCCACTGTTCGAAGATCGGCCGCATGGCGTCGTTGCCCTGCAGGTAAACGCCGCGGATTTTGCCGCTGCCGTTATCCAGATTGAAGTAGCCTGACAGCTTGGCGTGCTCCGCCGTGAGCTTCATCGTCTCGGGATCGCCGAAGTGTTCCTTCACGTATGCCTTCGAGCCGAGCAGGCCCTGCTCCTCCCCGCTCCACAGCGCGATGCGCACGGTGCGGTCGAGCTTCAGGTTGAGCGTTTTAAGGAGGCGCATGACTTCGATCATGACGGCGCTGCCAGCGCCATTATCGGTCGCGCCCGTGCCCGAATGCCAGGAATCGAGGTGCGCGCCGACCATGATCAGCTCGTCTCTCTTAGCGCCTCCCGGAATCTCGCCCGTCACGTTGTAGGTATCGGCATCGCCAGTTGAGTAGTCTGCCTGCAAGTTGATGCGGACCTTCACGGGAACCTTTTTGTCGAGGATGCGCGTGATGCGGTTGTACTGCTCCCGGCTGACTACGAACATCGGCGGTGAGAGCGGATTCCTGGCTTGGTAGTCGCCGGCAGCCTGTGCGAAAACCAAGCCGTCGCGGGACGTATCCGTCGTATTCAGCACGCCGGCGACGCCTTCGTCCCGGAAGAACCTGGTCCGCTTGATCAGGATCTGACGGCGCTGGTCGGCGAACATCTCGCGAACGGAACTGGGCAGGCTCGCGAGAAACCGGCGCTCCTCCGCTGGATCGTCGGGGAATTTGAGTTCCCGCAGGTCCTGCAGTTTCGCAGTCGGGGCGGGAGCGGCGGCGAGATCGCTGAGGTCCTTATCCGTATAGCGGACGAACAAGGGTTGCGTTTCCGGCTGGACGTCCGCGCGTCTCGCAAGCAGAACGATCTTGCCGCGCAGCTTGCCTTTCCACTCCGCCATGTATTTGTCGAGATCCTCTCCCAGCTTCCGCGGGTCGTTGACAGGGCGGCCGTTCCCGAATGGCGCAAAGACGACTTCCGCCGTTACGGGGCGGGGCGTCTTCTCGGACCAGGCGAGGGCGGCTGCGTCGAGCGCGGCATAGCGCGGTTCCAGCATTTCGACGGAGTACTGCCGGGCAGTCCAGCTCCGGCCGAACGGTCCCCATTTTTCGAGACGAACGTTCTCCACGCCGTAGCCCTCGAGTCGCTTGACGGCCCAGTCGGCGGCCTGGCGGAATTCGGGGGACGCGGTTAGGCGCGGACCGTAGACATCCGTGAGATACTCGAGCGTCTCCATCACCCGCGAGTTGTCGAAGGCCTCGGTTTTGATCCGGCCGATTACGCCAAGATCGGGACGATCGCCGCGATCCTGAGCCGGCAGCGAAGAGATAACGAGCACCAAGCAAGCGAGGTACCGCATGGGGGAGATTATAACGCTCGGACCTCAACCCGATTCGGATTTGCCGGCGCCGCAGAACCTGATCGAGCGGGCCGTCGTTTTGTCGCGCGGCGACGTATTGTACTTTCAACCCGCCGAACTCGAGCGTCTCCGCGATTCCGCCGGGGTCAAGGGCACGCTGCAGGAAGCAGAGCGCCAGATCATCGTTCGCACGCTTGACGAATCCAGGGGAGTGGTTGGCGGGCGCCATGGGGCGGCGGCTCTTCTCGGCGTGCCGCGCACGACCCTGATTTCCAAAATGCGAAGACTCGGCATTGCCGCGCCGCGCCCGCAGAGTGCCGGCGCAGGAGCTTGAAACATATTCCAACATGCCGCGGATTGGCCGGTGGCGGTCGAAGAAAGACTGCGGAGTACGGGCACTCGGAGGAGCGCGGGCGCGCCGATGAATTACTTGCGGCGGTGGTAGCTCTTCAACTGCTCGAGCTGGCCGCGCGCGACGTTGTTGTCGGGTTCCAACTCGAGCGCCTTTTCTAGACTCGCGATCGCCTCGGCATCGTCCACCTTGCGCGTGTAGGCATGCGCGAGGGCGAGATAACTGCGGGCCGAACGCGGGTTGAATTCCAGATTGAGCCGGACCAGCGCGATGCCATCATCCGGCTTGCCCTCGACAATGCGTTGCTGCAGACCCAGCAGCGTCTCTTCGCCGAAGTCGTAAGCCTGCCGGCCGAAGTACCGCTGCCGCAGGTCGCGATATTGCGCGACGACCGCGGAGACGCCGCCTTCCCGATATGTCTGCCAAAGTAGGTCGCTGAGCTGTCCGGGAATGGCCACGCCGCGATGACAGGTGATGCATTGCACGCGTGTGAGGGATGCGCCTGATTTGCCGGTCGCGGCTTCGACCTTCGCGTTGAGATCGCGGGTCATCGCCATCATCGCCCGCGCAATTTCTTTCTTGGGCTCTGGCTCTCCGCTCCCACGTGGCGCGCTGTGACAGTAATTGCAGCCGACTCCCAGCGCTTTGGTGATTTCCTGCATGGTGGCGAAGACATCGGGCGAAGGCTGCGCGCACACACCGGGAGCCTGCAACAGGAGAGCTCCAAGCAGGCTGATTCCGGCAATCGCCGCGCGCATATCGCGAACAGTATACCGGATGGTTGTAACAGAGAGGGCCCCCTGGGGGAGCCCCTCCGATTTAAAAGACGAACTTCAGCGCAAGTTGGATAATGCGGTAATCTCCGCTGGCCAACCCGCTGGTGCCGCTGATGTCTTGTGTGATCGTGCCGAACGTACCGCCGTTCAGGCCGGTATTGGGCGTGGCCGGATTCAGGTGGTTGGGTAGGTTGAAGGCCTCGCCGCGCAGCTGTATCGTTTCCTTTTCGCGAACGCGGAAGGTACGCGAGAGGGCCATGTCGAACTGGAAAACATCCGGTCCTTTCAAGTTGCCGAGGCCTAGCGTCCCGATCGTCCCCGGGGCCGGGACGGAAAAGGCCGCCCGGTTCGTCCACGCGACGCACGGGGCATTCGGGCATGCGTTGTGATCGCTCACATAGGGATCGACGCCGAGCACCTGGTTGGGACGCTGGTTCTGCTGTCCGCTCAGCGCGGCATCGGTGCCGACGAAGACACTATACAACTGCGCCGATTTGATCCGCAGGATCGGAGCGAGTTGCCAGTCGCTGGCCACCAGGCGCAGCACGCGCCCGGAGAACCTCGGGGTTTGATAAATCACGGAGAGGTTGAATAACTGGCGCTGATCCGAGG
>CAYMHP010000305.1:0-7338 GCA_964390225.1 uncultured Solibacteraceae bacterium | reverse complement strand
CACCACGCTCGAAGCGTTTTTCGGCCTGGCCCTGCTGACCGCGAGCGTGACTTGGATCGTCCTGCTCTACCCTGCCCTCGGCCGGCTGCGTGCGCTGGCGAGACGCACGTTTATCCTTGCGGAAGCGGAGAGAACCACCGGCGTGGATCTCGTCTCCGAGGAGGCGGAGAGCTTGCTCGGCGATCTCGCGCTCGATCTGATTCGCGCTCGCGTCGACCTGGTTCATTTCCCGATCATCTATTATTTCTACGCGGAGGATGAGAAGGCCGCGTTGCCCCAGGCTATCCCGCATTTGGTCCGGCTGGCTGAAGGGTCATCCCGCGCGGGTTGCCCAGGCGGGGTGCGCGTCGCCGCCGCTGCGCTGCGCGCGGCCCTGAACGACCTCGCCGAGGTCTTAGCGCGAAAGTTCATCGACGCCGACGGCAAAGACCCCGCCGCCGTGTTTAAAAGCTATGCGGAGGTGCATCTCCGCCCCGAGCCTCGGTAGTGTGGGGAACCGCACCTCGGCATCCCGGTTGCCCTCCATTCTTCGATGGCAGCAAGTGTCTGGCGCGGCCGGCTTACGTTCGGATTGGTCTCGGTTCCGGTGCGCCTGTATAAAGCCGCCCGGCGGGAACGAATCCGTTTCCACCATGTCTACCGGCCCGCTCCCGCCACCTCGGAAGCGGAGGGGGAAATCGAAGAATTCGTCCCGCCACCTGCCGGGCGTGGCGTTCGCGAAGTTCCTGCCAGGGCCCAGAACCGGGAGGTTGCACCCGAACGGGCACGCGATGCGGAACCCGAAGACGCTCCCGAGCCCGAGCCCGTGGCTCGGGTCCACACGATTCCGATCGGAAGTGCGCCAAATTCGCCAATCGAAAGACCGCAGATCCTGAAAGGCCACGAGATCGAGAAGGGGCGCTACGTGACGTTCGAACCCAGTGAAATCGCGGCCCTGCGGCCTCGCACTTCGACCGAGATCGGCATAGCCGAGTTCGTCCGGCTAAACGAAATCGACCCGCTCTATTTCGAGACCTCGTATTACGTGGTGCCCGATACCGGCGGCGAGAAGGCCTATGCCATCCTGTTTCGAGCGCTTTCGGAAGCGGCCTACGCCGCTGTAGGCTCGCTGGCCATGCACGGCCGCGAGCATGCGGTTGTCATCCGCCCCGGAAAGCACGGACTTATTCTGCACACCCTGTTCTACGCGGGGGAGGTGCATGCCGAGCAGGAATACCGCTCCGATCCCCAATTGGCGGGAACGAAGGAGACCGAAATGGCGCGGCTCTTCATCCAAGCGCTAGCGGCGCCATTCGACGCTTCCAAGCTGAAGGACACCTTCGAGGAGCGGTTGCGCGGGTTGATCGAGAGCCGCGCCAGCACAGCTTCGGCCGAAGTGACTCCTGGCGAGGCGCGAAAACCGGCGCCCGTCATCGACATCATGGACGCCCTGCGAAGAAGCCTCGAACTCGCCCGCAAGCCCGTACAGACCGACGTGGCCCTCGCCGAAAAAAAGCCGAAAAGCCGAAGGCGCAGAGGAGCCTAACTGGGGCGGGATGGCATCCCGCGCGCCGGTTGCTAACCCGCGCCCGCAGAGCCCGTGTCCAAGGATGTACAAGAAGGGTTATCAACCCGCTGCAGGTTGTCAGCCTGCCTTACAACTTCCCCAGAATCCCGATTCAGCGGCATTAGGGTCGAGCCTGCCCATCGTTGACTTGCCGGATTCGGGCGCGATACGATACCGCAAGCACGTCCGTGTGCGCAAGCTTTCCTCGCTGGAGTTAACACCATGAAGAACAAGTTCCTGTTGCTGGCGTCGCTCGCCCTGCTTCTGACCGCTATGCCCATCTCGGCGCATCACTCCTTCGCCGCCGAGTACGATTCGAAGCAAGAGATTACGCTCAAGGGCGTCATCACCAAGGTCGATTGGACCAATCCGCATATCTATATCTACATCGATGTGAAGGACGCCAATGGCCAGGTCACGAACTGGGCGCTCGAAGGGTATCCTCCCAACACCCTGAAGCGGACCGGATTCACCAAATCTCTGTTGAACATCGGCGACGAGATCACGATTACTGCCTACAAGGCGAAGGATGCCACCAACACCGGCGCCGGAAGGGAGATCACGTTCGCGGATGGCTCCAAGAAGTTCGCAGGCCCCGCCGGCCAGTAGTTGCAAGCAAGGAGGCGATTCCGTGAGATTCCATTTCGCTGGTTGTTTCGTAGCGATCGCCGCGGCGCTCGCCGGATCCCTGCTCGCAGTCGACGCGCGGGCGCAGGCGGCCGATTCCAAAACGGTGCCGGTGGTACCGATCCCGCGCACTGCCGACGGCAAGCCGGATATGAGCGGCACATGGCAGGCGGGAGGTGTGAGCATCACGGGAGAAGCCGGCGCGCCGCCTCTGCATCCGCTTCCTCCGACGAAGTATCGCGCGCCCGCTCGCCAGCCCATCCCCTACCAGGATTGGGCCGCCGCCAAGCAGAAGACCTTCACTGTTCTCGACGACCCCACGTCAAAGTGCCTCCTGCCTGGAGTTCCACGCATCGTCTCGATGCCGATGCCGCTGGAAATTGTCCAGACACTGAAAGAAGTCGTTATCCTCTATGAGGCCTTTCGCGCCTGGCGCCGCATTCCGATTAACCAGAAGCTGGAGCACCCCGACGATCTGGTTCCCACCTGGATGGGAGACTCGGTGGGCCGTTGGGAGGGCGACACCTTCGTCGTGGACGTGACTGGGTTCAACGACAAGACCTGGCTCAGCGGCTTGGGCAGCATCCACACCGATAAACTGCACGTCGTCGAACGTTATCATCTCAATGACGACGGAACCCTTTCCTACGAAGCCACGGCTGAAGACCCCGGTGCCTTAACCAAGCCGTGGGTGACCGGCGCGGTGCTTCGGCGTCCCGTGGACGTCCGCGTCGAGGAGTACGAGTGCATCGAGAACAATCCCGATAACGAGCACATCAAGAAAGCGATGGAGTTACAAAAGGGAAAGTAGGCGGCGATGCCCCGGAAAGCGCCAGCGATCGCGGTTTCCGCTCTGCTGCTCGGGGGCGCCCTCCACGCGCAACCGAGGCCCGAAACCGGCCCATGCCAACGGGAGTGCCTGGAAGGCTTCGTGAACCAGTATCTCGCGGCGATGGTGGCGCACGACCCTTCGCGCCTGCAAGTCACGCCGGACGTGAAGTTCACCGAAGATGACGTCGCCTTAAAGCTCGGCGAAGCGCTTTGGCAGACAGCCAGCGGGCTCGGCACCTACAAGCTCTATATTGCCGATCCCGAAGCCGGCCAAGTGGCCTTTCTCGGAACCATCCGGGAAAACGGCACGCCCGCGGCGTTGGCGCTGCGCTTGAAAGTCGATAACCGGAAGATCGCGGAAGTGGAGACCGTGGTGGTGCGCAACCTAAACACTGCCCAGAATCTCGAGAAGCTGAGCCGCCCCGATCCCGTTTTTCTGGAGACGGCGCCCGCCGCGGCCCGTCTGCCGCGCGCGGAAATGATTGCTTCGGCAAACAAATATTTCGAAGCGATCGAACAGGGCAACGGCGACGCGGCCCCGTTCGACGAGAAGTGCAATCGAGTAGAGAACGGGACCCAGACCACCAACAATCCCGAGTTACGCATGAACCCGAATGCCGACTGGAACCCGATGGCGCTAGGCTGCCGGGACCAGCTCAATACGAAGATCTTCAACTACATTCGGAAGATCTATCCGCGCCGCTTTCTGGTCATCGATGAGGAGCGGCAACTGGTGTTCGGCTTCTTCATGTTCAACCATCCCGGCAACGTCCTTTCGGCGGAATCGCCGGGCCACGGCATCTACAAAATGCCCGCCGCCGCCGTCAGGCCGTTCAGCGTGGATGTCGCCGAGTTGTTCAAGCTGCAAAACGGGAAGATCCGGAAGGTCGAAGCGCTGATGACGAGCCTGCCTTACGGAATGAAGTCTCCGTACGTCACGGATAAGTAAGCACAGCCCTGGCCTTTTGAGCCGCACCCGTAAGGGCGGGGATTGCGTCCGCGACACGACCCCGGGCTTCTCACCGCCGGGACTGAAAACCAAGTTCAGCGGCGCCACTCATGCCGCGGTCGCAGCTTTACGCCTGCCCCACTTACTGCTTGTAGTGTTCCTTCGGCACCGTGGCGATGCCTTCCACCAAATGCGCCTGGTCCCGCTCTCCTTCAAAGCAGCCGGATTCCAGGATTTGATAATCCGGCTTCGCGCGCTTCAGCTGAAATTTGATCTTGAAGGGCCGCGTGAAGACCTTCGGATCGTCGAGTGTCTCTTCGTAGTCGATGGTGTCGCGATCTACGGGCGTGAAGCGTTCCACGATGTGCAGGGCATCGCTGTGAAAGTGTCCCGCCATGTCGAAAACACTCTTATCGTTATTGTTGGCGACGTCGACTACCAGCGCGTTGCCCTCCCAGTGTCCTCGCGAGTCTCCCATCCACGCCAGGTAATCCTTGGGATGCGGGCTTCCATCCATATAGATGATCCGCCGCGCGTGCATGTTCTCGTGGAGAATCGCGACGTACTTCGGCGTCTCAAATAGTTGGAAGGGAAAATACATGGCGTGCGGGATGCCCTCGTAGTGGCAGTGCCCGGTCGGGTCGAGTTCCATGTGCTGCGTCAGTTCTCTTACTTTCGCGGCGGCCCAGGGTTGATAGGGAAGTATGCCGCCTTCGACGATGCCGGTATTCGATCCCGCGCCCAGAAACGCTCCGCCCGGGTGCGGCAGAACCGAGTACATCGCCGCATTGGCGCGTGGCTGCCAGAGGCCTTCGAGATCCGGCAGACCGTCGGACGTGCGCGGCGGAACGTATGCCCCGCTTTGCGCGTAGAGTAGCCCTGTTAGCGCCGGCAAAACAAACAATCCTGCGCGCACCTTCATTTCGAGCCGTCCTTTCCCGCGGGATACTCACGCACGAATTCGAAAACGTCTCCGTGCGGCGATGGCCGGTACGGCGGATGAATGGCGCGCCCGTTATCGCCCTCGGTGCACTCCTGGTCTCTCAGTTCGAAGCCCGGTTGGGTGTTGCGATGCAGGGGCATGCTGATCTTCCATGGGCGCGAATAGGTCTTTGGGTCCTCGATCGTCGCTTCGTATGTAATCGTATCGGGGCCGGTTCGCGTGTAGCGCTCGACAACGTGTAGCGCATCGCTGTGCGTATGCCGTGCCGAATCGAGCCACGTGCGGTCATTGAGATTCGTCACGTCCACGACCAGCGTCTCCCCCTCCCAATGTCCGACCGAATCGCCTAACCAGAAATCGATGCCTTCCAGATGTTCCCGCGGAGTGGTCTGAATAATCCGCTGGTCGTGCAGGTATTCGTACATGATCACGACGTAACCGGGCCGCTGCAGGATCTGGAACGGAAACGGCATGTAGGTGATGCGCGGCACGCCGGGCATGGCGCAATGCGCGATCGGGTCCACCCGGTCAGCCTTCTGCTCCCGTTCCAAAGCTGCCGGCAGATACGGAATCTCGTGGCCTTCGGCGGTCTCGCTCACGTCAAAGTTCGCCGCGTTGCGAGTTTCCCAAATGCCCTGAAGGTCCGGTTTGCCATCGCTTGTACGCGGCGCTTTGTACACCTGGGCATGCGATGAAATACAGAAAAAGCTGACGGCAGCGGCCGCCGCAACGAGCAAATCGAGCCCTCGCCCCCTCACTGCCGACCCCTAACCCGGGTTCTCCGTGCTCCCCAGCGTGATCTCGCTGCCGTCCGGGAACACCACCTTGTGCGCATTCGCGGTGTGCGAGCCGTCCTTTGCCAGGTAACCATCGATCGTGACGACTGTGCCTGGTCTAAGCATGTCTTTCTTGAAGCCCCTGCGGAAGAGAGCCACCGGCGACGCAGTTTCGAATGCCCAGTTCACCGTCTTGCCATCGGCGTCTTTGACGTCGACGTAGACCCACGAGTGGGGGCTGATCATTTCGAACTTCGTTACCGTGCCCGTCACCTTCACCGGCTTGTTGGCGTCGTACTCGGCCGCGAAGGAGTGATGAGCGGCCATGGGCAGAGCAGCCAGCAGCAAGCCGGCGCAGGCAAGCAAAATAGCGGGCCTCGACCTCATGCGGATCTCCTGAAACAGACGTGACCGATTGTATTTCTTCCCGTTCTGCCATGTCAAACTTACGAGTGCCGCCGGTCTTGGCGCTGCATTTTGCGGTCGCCGCAAGGAGGCTGTAACCGGCGGCGTTGCGGCGCGCCCGAATGTACAATGAAATGTGCCCCGACCTGTAGTTCCGGCGCTTCTGGTATTTGCCCTCTCCCTATCGGCCCAGACCGGTCTCTTCCCGTTGAAAGAGATCAAGCCCGGCATGCGCGGCACCGGAAAGACGGTGTTTTCGGGCGGTAAGATCGACGACTTTCAGGTGGAAATCCTCGGCGTCCTCGATAACATTGGCCCCAAAGAGTCGCTCATCATCGCGCGTCTCTCGGGCGGCCCACTCGAACACACCGGCGTCATGCAAGGCATGAGCGGCAGCCCCGTATACATCGGCGGCAAACTCGTGGGCGCGGTCGCGATGGCGTTTCCCTTTGCGAAGGATCCTATCGCCGGAATCCGCCCTATTGAAGATATGCTCCATGCCGCTGGGGCGGCCGGTCCGGCGCCCGTGCGCCGCGCCTCGGTCGCATTCGGCGATCGCGATCTGACGCTCGCCTTTTCCAAACCACAGGCGGCATTCTCGGGCGAAGGGCGCATGATCGACATCGCTACTCCCGTATCGTTCGGCGGCTTCAGCCGCGGCACGCTCGAGGCCTTCGCGCCGCAGTTGCGAGCGCTTGGCCTGGAACCCCGCCAAGGCGTAACCGCCGGCGCCGACATCGCGCCCCGCATGGGAAATCCGGCCGACCTCAAACCCGGCGCCATGATCAGCGTGCAACTCATGGCCGGTGATCTCAGCGTCGGCGCCGATGGCACAGTCACCCACATCGACGGAAACCGGGTGTATGCCTTCGGCCATCGTTTTCTGGATGTCGGCTCCACGGCTCTTCCGTTCGCCCGGTCGGAAGTCATCACGCTGCTGCCCAACTTGAACACCTCGTTCAAGCTCTCGAGCGCCAAGGAGTGGATGGGAACCATCTACCAGGACCGCGATACCGCCATCGCTGGAGAACTCGGCAAGCGGGCCGCGATGGTGCCCGTCTCTATTGGCGTTTCGCGCGGCGGCCAGCAAATCGATTCCTACCGGATGCAGATGGTCAACGATCCGCTGCTCTCCCCGCTGCTGGTGCAGATGGCCGTCTACTCCACCATCGACGCCACCGAGCGCACCGTGGGCGCTGCCAGCATCCGCGTCTCGGGAGAGATCGAATTTCAGAACGCCCCCGCTCCCGTGCGCCTCAAC
>CAYMHP010000304.1:0-7364 GCA_964390225.1 uncultured Solibacteraceae bacterium | reverse complement strand
TGGATCAAGTGAATACATTCCGATCTCAAAATGGCGCGACACCGCTGGCGATGAATGCGCTCGGAATGAAAGACGCCGAACTCAGGGCAATCCAATTCGCGACGTACATGGCCACCAATACGCCCGGGTCGCCAGGGTTCAACCCTCATCAGGGTTATGACACAACGGCCGCAAGCTTGGGCTACAACTTGATCGGCGAAAACCTGGCCTATATCACTTCCGACCCTGCCTATATTGTTTACTCAGCATGGCAGGACACTCTGCACCTTGCGGCCATGCTGGCCAAGGACGCGAATGTCGCAGGTGTTTCGTGTGTCTATTCGAATGCCATCCCCTACTGGACCTACGAGCCCGGACAGGTCTCGGGAACATCAGCACCCAGTCCGGCGCCTGTCCCCAGCACTGGACCTGCTTTGGACAGTGAAGAGGCCGCTTTTCTGACACTCATCAACAACTATCGGGCGCAAAATGGCGCCGGGGCTCTGCAGGTCTCGGCTGCGCTGGAGAATGCCTCGCAGTGGATGAGCACCGATATGGCGACTAAGAACTACTTCAACCATACCGATAGTCTGGGCCGGGATCCCGGCGCGCGAATGGCCGCGTTTGGCTACAACTATTACCCCTGGGGAGAAAACATCGCCGCCGGCTACAGTGACGCGCAGAATACGTTTACGCAGTGGCAAACCGCCTGCGATCCCGATAGTTCCGGGAACTGCACTTACGCCCACCGGCAGAACATGCTCAACCCCAATTTCAAGGTGATCGGCATCGGGCGGGCATTTGGCAGCGCCGCGACTTACGGCTGGTACTGGACCACGGACTTCGGCGGGGTCGTCGATTCGACCATTACTCCCACTCCCACACCCACGCCGACCCCCACACCCAGCGCACCAACCATTACGGCGTTCAGCGCCACTCCTGCTTCGATCACCGCCGGACAAACCGCCACTTTGTCCTGGAGCGTTTCCGGAGCGAGCACCGTAAGCCTGGATAACGGGATCGGCGATGTCTCGAGCCTTACCTCGAAACTCGTATCTCCGGCGCAGACGACCACGTATACGCTCACCGCCACCAACAGCGCCGGAAGCGTCACGGCGCGCGCCACTGTGACGGTAACTGCGCCGTCCGACACGCAGGCGCCCACCGCCCCCGGGTTGCTCACCGCCGCGGTCAAGAGCGCCACCGAGGTGGACTTGGCGTGGAACGCCAGCACAGATAACGTAGCGGTCGCGGGTTATCGCATTTTCCGCAATGGAACCGTTCTGGCGAGCGTGGCAGGCAGCGGACTATCATATGCCGACACCGGCGTGGCCGCCAGTTCGACTTACACGTACTTCGTGGAGGCCTATGATGCTGCCGGGAACGCTTCGTCACCGAGCAACACCGTCTCGGCCAGCACGCCGGCGCTGCCGTCGACCGGTACGTGTCCGGCGCCGGCGACCAATGCGTTCACCGGATGCTATTACAACAATGTGACGCTCAGCGGCGCGCCCGCTTTGATCCGAACGGATCCGCAGATCAATTTCGACTGGTGGTACAATCCTCCGGCCGCCTCCGTGACTCCCAACAACTTCTCAGTGCGCTGGCAGGGTAACTTCAGCTTTCCGGCGGGGACCTATACCTTCACGGCGCTGACGTCCGATGGCCTGCGGCTCTATCTGGATGGGGTTCTGGTGCTCAACGCGTGGCGCGACCAGCCCGTGTATATGTATCGGGCGCAGTCGACGCTCACATCGGGGACGCACCTGGTGACAGTAGAGTATTACGACCATACTGGGAACGCGACCGTACAACTGTCGTGGCAGAACAACACGCCGCAGGGGCAGGCGCCGGTGATTTCCTCGTTCACGGCGACTCCATCGACAGTGAATGCGGGGGCCTCCAGCACTCTGGCGTGGAGCACTACGGGAGCGAGCACCATCAGCATCGATAACGGAGTGGGCGACGTCACCAGCGTCACCTCGCGATCGGTCACGCCGGTGCAGACGACCACCTACACGTTGACTGCGAGCAACAGCGCCGGTACGACGACCTCCCAGGTGACTGTCACAGTGACAGCGGTGGCCGATACCCAGCCGCCCACGGCTCCCGTACTGGTTTCGGCCGCCGCCAAGAGCCCGACGGAAGTGGATTTGGCGTGGAACGCCAGCACCGACAACGTGGGGGTCGCCGGGTATCAGATCCTCCGCAACGGTTCGCTGTTGACTTCGGTCTCGGGCGCTTCGTTGTCCTACGCCGATACTGGCGTGAGCGCGGGCACCAGCTACACCTACGCGGTGAAGGCGTTCGACGCCAACGGAAACGCTTCCGCCGCCAGCAACAGCGCACAGGTGACTACCCCCTCGGCCCCCGTAACAAGCAGTTGCCCGGGCGCGGCTACCAACGCGTTTACCGGCTGTTATTACAACAACCTGACGCTCACCGGGGCGCCGGTTCTGAGCCGGACCGATCCACAGATCAATTTTGACTGGCTGTACAGTTCCCCCGATCCGTCCGTGACGCCGAATAACTTCTCGGTGCGCTGGCAGGGGAATTTTACGTTCGCGGCGGGGACCTATACGTTCACAGTCACGACCTCGGACGGCATGCGCTTATATATTGACGGGAATCTCATCCTGGACCGGTGGCGGGACCAGCCGGCGTACATGTACCGCGCGCAGTCCACTCTCACTCAAGGCACCCATCTGATCACCGTTGAATACTACGAACACACCGGAAACCCCACCGCTCATCTGTCCTGGCAGTAAGAACTGGGGTTTCCACCGGCGGCGGCCGCTCCGACATCTTTCGGGGCGGCCGTAAAGGCGCGAACCGTACTCCAGAAGCGCCGGAATTCGTTCACCAGCACGTGTTGGGACGTGCAAAACCGAGTGCTGTGAACGAGGACACCCGTGGAGAGCCCCGCAGGGTGCCGGGAGCACATTTTCGAGTCATGGCTCAGTGTCACAGCAACAGAGCGAAGCCCTATGCTGTTTGAGAAGGGTTGGAGTGACATGATGTGGAAAAACCGCAACGTCCAACGGGTCGGGTGGGGAGTCATAGCGGCGGCGTTACTTTTCAGTTCTTCTCTGCACGCGAGTGCAATAGAATTTCAGGTCACTCCGCTTGGAAGCGGCGTTTATCGTTACAACTACATGGTGAGCGGTTTCCAGTTCCAGGCCAATCAGGAACTCGACCTACGCTTCGATCCGGCGTTGTATGGAGCGCTGTCAAACGGGGTCGCCCCTCCCGGCTTCGATCTCTTACTCCTCCAGCCGAACAACCCGCCGGGGACTTCCGGTGACTACAGCGCGCTGGCGCTCGTCAATATGCCCTCGTTGACTCCTTTCAGTGTGGATTTCGCGTTCCTAGGCGCTGGAGTTCCAGGACCGCAGCCCTTCTTTATTAATCAACTCGATGCCAGCGGAAACCTGATCGCGACGATTGCTTCCGGCTCGACAACCAGTGCGACGGCCCGTGCCCCCGAACCCCGCAGCTTCTCACTGGTGTCGCTAGCTCTTTTGATGGGAGGAGCGGCGGTTTGTTTCAAGGGACGCCGGCGCTTGGGTCGATTTGCAGAAGACAAGACACGTATTTCGGCGGAATAGTTTTTTGGAGCGGCAGCGCGCTCGTTGGCGTCGCGGCGGATTATACGGGCGCCGGAGTTGGGGTCCTGCTTCAGGCGGCAGGAATACGGGTCGTTTCAGGGGTGCGAGATATTTCCTCTCGCTTGGCCGAAATGCGGCTGTTAGCCAGATTGGGCTCCGCGACCGCATTCTTCGCACGTGTACGAAATTCGTGCTTAATAATCGCGACCGCGGTCCCTTGCGAGTCGCTGCGGATCACTCTACCCAACACCTGCAACCGCATCAAACAGCCGTCTTCCAAGGTGGCCGTCCAATCTATCAGCAGCTTGATTCTTCTTCCGACCGGCAAAACACGGTCGATATCGATCAAAACACCTCCACTGCTGATATTCTTCGTGACACCGGTTCCACCGGTATTTCGAAGCGAGTAGATAAGTGGCGCGGAAATCGGGAATCTCAACCGATTTCTGCGTTCGTTAACTGAGCTACTTTCTAGCGCAACAGCAACCTGAACATTCTGCTCAACCGGGGCGAGGATCACACGTGCCTCCGACAGCCGCATGGCCACTGAAATCTTTGCAAATTTCTCCTACATTCTAGTTGGACGCGCGACTCTTGTCGAGAACTGTTCCGCGAAACTCCATGTAATTTCACAGTAAATATCGCGAAAGACCTAACTGATTTAGGAGTCCTATTACTTCCACCAGCTACAACAGTTCCTTTCGCCGTCATCGCGAGTAACAGGTGAATACTGGTGTAGAGTCACTGAACAAATGCCACTTAGGGGAACCCCGATCTGATCTTTCAGAAGAATCTGAGCCGTTGCGGGTAACTCCCGAGATATGACAGAGAAGCTCGGAGGAGGCTTTCCCTCTCAGTCTCGTGCGTCACCCAAAGCGATCGTATCAGAGCCATATTGCTATTTAAAGGTATTCCGCAGGTCCTCAAACACTCGGAATTTTAAGGGAATTACTTGTGTCAAGCAACTCATCTCTGCCCGGTCCCAGCGTGCACAGAAATGTTCCGGGCGTTGCACAATCGCTCGATGCAGAACTGGCAATCGGACAATTAACGTTGCACCAGTTCGGGTTCGCAGCACTCCGCCGGGAGCACGGAGGGGCGCTCCTCATTGCCCGCCGACCAGATCCGGAACAATGAGAGCGTACGAAGAAAGAATCCGTTGGGTACCGAATTTAACGAAATTGAAAGATTGGAATTCCGAAATATCGTTTCCAGGGGGAAACTGATTTCGCGCTTGGAGGGGCTGGAGTGCCCCCGCGAGTTAAGGGGAAAGACCCTAGCCTGCGGGGCACCATGAAGGCTGATCCTTGCTGGATGCACCTGCGAAGGTTAAACGATCCTGGCACCCGAGGCAGGCGTGAAATATCTTACATCCGCCGAACGGGCTAAGTCAAATCGCCGGGGTGACGGTGGAAAACGCTTTCCGGATGGTTTGGAGGGACAGCTACTCGGAAACGATAGCCGGTAGCCGGTTCGAATTTTCTGGCGTGATGAATCCCGGCGGAGTGCTCGCTGTAATAATGGTGGATCCCGGGGTGCGCGCGGTGAAGTCGACAACTGCATACTCGGATCCACCGCTCAGGGTAGCGGTGGCGCCCACCGTACCGACGTTGGGATTGCTGCTGCTCAAATCGACCGTAATGGACATACCGGCCCGTAGCGGCTGAGTGGTAATGTCGGCACCTCGTTTTGTCTTCGGATCCAGTTGCACGGTCCAGACCGCCAACGCCATTTGGCGTTGGGTGGATACCCTCATGGCGAATCCGCGCGGGTCTCCCGACCCGTTCGCCCGAAGCACTTCAGCCTCGTCGGGCGGACCATATGCCTGAGGCGTTACCATGACTCCCGACGGCGTCAGCGCCACAGTCGCGGTTCGGGGGGTATAGCCGGGTGCAGTTGCCATGTAAGTCACTTCTCCGGAACCATCAAGAGCCTGCAGATAATAGGGGGCGTTAAGGCCACCAGCCGGGATCGCTAGGGTGATGGATTCCGCCCCGACCTCGGTTGCGCTCGGCGACAGGAGTAATTGGCGCGGATTCTGGCTCGTCAGCGTCACTCGCAAGCCGCCCTCTGGAGCAGCCTCCCCCAGAACCACGGAGCCTTTTACCTCAAGGTTCTTCCCGAGTCGGACTTGATCCAGCAATGCCATTTTCGGAGAATGCACCGCGATGGCGACCGACCGTCGTCGGGCCGGCGAGTTGTAGCCCTTTGGCACCGCCACCATTACGTCAACATCCCCTTCGCTCCTCGGCTGGAAGTCCGTCGAGGCAGCCCCTGTGCCGCCATTGAACGTGATTTGTGGCGATGCAACGCTGCCGACCAGCGGGTTTGAACTGGTAATACTAACCTGTACAGGGATGCCGCCAGCGACGGGTTGCGGTTCGATCAGGTCCCATGAAGAGTCGAGGGCGACCGAAAAAACCGTAAGCGTTGATGCCCTGGACCGCGGAGTCGTCTGAACGCTTGCAGAGTTGCCTGGGCCCGCGATAACGAACCCAGAAGCAGCCATGGTAACCTTCCCTTGCTTTGTGCCGACGCCTGGCGCCGTGACTGAGTACCCGACATCGCCGCGATCCGTCAACGCCTGTACCCAGAACTCTCGAGTTTCCTTCGATCCCGTTCTCACCGGAATCAGAATGGAACCGCTTCCGGCGCGGTCGGGCGCGAGGGAGAACCGCAGCCGATTCGGATCGCTGCTGGTAACTGTGACTTGCAGGCCCTCCCCTCCGGCAGGTTCAGTGAGCCGGATAACCGCTTCGGTCTCTAGATTCTTTCCGACGGTGGGGTTGGGTACCAGGAGGTCCGCAGCTCCGGCAGTCAGGCAGAACCCCAGAACCCCCCCGACCGCCCGTCGGAACGGGCGGCCGGAAGGGATTCTGGCTTGTGTTAATGGCCGATGGCAACTCATGCTGCTACCCTACTTGGTCGATATCTGCACGATGGTGTCGCCAATCGGGCTCGGCGTGGAATACCCAGCCGGCTCGGTGACGGAGACGCTGACACTTTGTCCGGCGGTCGTGGCACTGAAATTCGCTGGCGCGGTGTCCGATCCGCCGGCTATCGTCACCGACGCGGGAACGGTCCCTGCCCCAGGGTTGCTGTTATTGAGTGGCACTTGCAACGACAGTCCTCCTGCGAGCTGTTGAGTCTGGAGGAACCCATTGCTCTGATCCAGCACGGCTGTATTGACTGTGAGCGCGAGATTGCTGCCCGCGGTCACTGGGGTCGGGAAGAAGAAATTGACCCCGAACGGGCCCTGAATCACCACGCCCGACGCGGCGAAAGTGACGGTGCCGTTCGCCGGACTGAAACCCGTCGCAGTTGCGGTGTAAGTCGCGCTACCTGTCGGACTGAAGGCCTGCAGATAGAACTTCGCACTCGTGGAGTTCGCCGGTACGGTAACAATGATAGACGGCTGTCCAACTCCCGTTTGTGTGGTTGAGAGCAGCAACTGACCCGAATTGCTGGTCAGCCTGACCTGGACGGGCGTAGTCGCTGCCTGGGCCAGGAGCACGGTCGCCTGCTGCTGCAGGTTGTTGCCGATGGTTACGCTGTCAACCGCCATTCCAGGGGATTTGAGACTGGCTTGAATCGAACTGCCCGCCACAGAGCCGAACCCGGTCCCGCTGGCTGTGATTGTGGTTGGATTGCCGGTGTTATTTCCGGGCTGGAACTGCGTGGTGGCAGAGCTGGCTCCGTTGGCAAAGCTTACAGGCGAAACCGTAATCGAGCCGACGGTGGTGTCCGAGCTGGTGACTTTCACGTTCACTGAGAAAC
>CAYMHP010000303.1:0-7392 GCA_964390225.1 uncultured Solibacteraceae bacterium | reverse complement strand
ACGTCATCGGCACCGGGCGCGCTGCCGGCCGTCAGACGGCTCTCGACTTCGGCGCGCAGGAGTTCGTCGACCTGGAAAACGACCGCTTGGAAGATGTTGGCGCAGTCGATCTGGTTTTCGATGTCCTCGGCGGCGACATCGCGAAGCGCTCCGCAGGCCTGATTCGAGCCGGAGGAACGCTGGTGACCATCACCGGCCCGACCGAGGCGCGCCCCGCTCACGGCCTGACGGTTGACTTCGTTGTCGAGTCCGATCGTGCCCAATTGAGTGAGATTGTCCGGCGGGCACGTGAGGGACGAGTGCGGACGAATATCGGCAAAGTATCGACCCTCGATGAAGCCGTAGTCGCCTTCAACCTGACCGAGCGGGTCAAGGGCAAAACGATCATCCGTGTTCGTCCGTGAGCACTGTCGCGGCGCTATTCCGCGCCGCTCTCGTAACTACAACGTGCAAGCTATTGGAAAATTTCGTCCAGCGCTGCGATCAATGGCCACTGGCGCCCAGGCCAACCGTAGTTCCATCAGCATCGCGGTTCAATACCCGGAAAAGGAGATCCCTGATGTCAAAGTCATTCCCACTCCCGACAGAGCCCGAAGGAGTTATCCCATCGCTCATTGAGCGATTCAACTCCGGAAAGATCGAGGCGATGATGGCCTTGTACGCCCCGGAAGCCGTGTTCATCGCGAACGACGGCAGAACCATCACGGATCGCACCGAGATCGCTGCGCAATTCCAGCGCGATATGAGCCTCGGCCTGCCCCTGAAGGCCAATGTGCGCCATGTGTTCGTCGGCGACGATACCGCTCAGATCGTGGTGGACTGGTCAATTGATGGCAAAGGTCCCAACGGCGAGGATGTTCACCTTGGGGGCTCGGCAAGCGATATTGTGCGCCGCGGCGCGGATGGATTCTGGTGGTACATTATCGACAATAGTCAAGGGGCGGCCGTGCGACAGCCCGCCTGATACCTGACATGGATCATGAGCAGACGGGTGGAGTCGGACCAATATTCGGCCAAATCGGCTTGTTCCACAAATCCGTCGGCAAAGCTTGTGACGGCAAGCGCCCGCGTTTTCTGATGACCGGTGACACCAGAGCACCAGTGCCCGATCTTCGGCAAAAAAGCATCTGGATTCCAGCCTTGGCACAGGGTGTGCAAAGGTGCTGATTCTAAATGGTTGTGGTAGCGCTAACGGGAATCGAACCCGTATTTGAGCCTTGAGAGGGCTCCGTCCTAACCGTTAGACGATAGCGCCACGGTGAGCTTTTATTTTATCAGATACGCGCTGGAGGGCTTTCCTGTGAACGAGGGCCGCTGGCACGCGTTCGCGCTCGCGCGGGATAATGAATGCCATGCGGCGGCTGTTCGTGCTTGCGCTCCTGCCGGGGATCCTCGCGGCGGAAGAGCATTGGGTGAAGTACACCTCGGGCCCCTTCGAAGTGTGGACAGATGGCGGCGGGCGCGCGGCACGCGAAACCCTGGTGCGGTTCGAAGAGTTCCGCCACGCGCTGGGCAGCATCCTCGCGGCGGATGATCTCCAGTCCCCGGTTCCCGTGCGCATTTTCGTGCTCAAGAATCCGAAAGGATGGGCCGGGACAGCGCCGATTATGGAAGGGCGCGATTGCCGGGCGATCGTTCTGGATGAGAAGGCGGCCCCTGGCCCGCCCATCTTCACCGAATTGACGCGCCTTTTTCTGCAGGCGAACTCCGGGCGCATGCCGGCCGGCTTTGAGAATGGCCTCGTCGAGTTCTTTTCCACCATTCAGGTGAACGGGATTCGTATCACGGCGGGCACGCCTCCGCCGCATCCGGATCTCGACTGGGCGCGAATTCACCTGCTGGTGGTCGAGCCCGAGTACTTCGGCAAACTGCGCGTGCTTCTCTATAACCTGAGGAAAGGTATCGATGGCGACCCGGCGTACCGCAACGCGTTCGGCAAGCCAGCAGCCGAGATCGAGGCCCAGGCTAAGCAGCACCTCGCGACCGGCAACTTCCAGACCACAATGCTTTCCAGCCGTGCCATGAGCGAGCGCGATTTTCCGGAGCGCCCGGTCTCCGACGCCGACGCGCGGTTGGCGCGCGCGGACCTGCTCGCGGGCAGCCAGTCGGCCGCTGAATATCAAACGTTGCTGCGCGATCACACAAAGGTCGCCGAGGCGGAAGAGGGACTCGGCCTGCTCGCGCTTCGCGATGGACACCAGGATGAAGCGCGGCAGCACTTCACCGCGGCGATGTCCGCGGGGAGCAACAGCGCCCGCTGTTACATCGAATACGCCAGGCTGGAGCCCGATACCGATAAGGCCACGCAGGCGCTGCTGCGGGCTGCCGGCATGAACCCGAAGCTCGATGAGCCGTTCGCGCTGATGGCGATGCGCGATACCGATCCGGCCAAGCGCTTCGCACACTGGAAGGCCGCCGCCGAGCGCAACCCGCGTAACGCGGCTTACTGGCAGTCGCTTGCGGAGACCGCGCTCGCCGAGCACAATTACGCCGAGGCCGCGAAGGCATGGGACCAGGGCGCGCAGGCGGCTACCGATCCGGCACAGCGCGAGCGTATGCAGCAGGCGCGGCTGAACATCGAACAGCAGCGCCTCGACTACGAAGAAGCGGAACGGCGCCGCAAGGCCGAAGAAGAGGCCCGCGAAATCGAGAGGCTCAAGGCCGAGGCCCGCGCCGAAGTACACGCGCTCGAAAAGAAGTACAGCAGCGGCGATGCGAAGTCCGGCGATAAACCGGTGCCTTGGTGGGACGGACCTAAACCCTCGGGCAAACTGCACGGGTCGCTCCAGCAGGTAGACTGCATCGGATCGCAGGCGCGGCTGGTGATCGATGGCGATAACCACAAAGTCACGAAGCTTTTGGTGACCGATCCCGGCAAGATCGTCATTCTGGGCGGCGGCGACCAGGCCCTGGGGTGCGGCGCGCAAAAGCCGCGCACCGTCACCATTGAATACTTTCCGAAGACCAACGCCCGGCTGGCTACCGCCGGCGAGGTAGCCACCATCGAGTTCCAGTGACCGGCTCTGCTGACGCGGCGCGCTTCCGCTGGGTGGCCCTCGGCGTTTTTGTCCTTTCCTCCGCCATCAACTATCTCGACCGCCAGACGCTGGCCACATTGGCGCCGCTTCTGCGGACGGAATTTCATCTCAGCAACGCGGAATACGGCCTGATCCTCTCGGCCTTCTCGATCACCTATGCGGCCAGCGCTCCATTTGCCGGAGTGTTCATCGACCGCATCGGTCTGAACCGGGCAATCAGTCTCGCCGTGGGTCTGTGGTCGCTCGCAGGGATCGCGACCGGGTTCACACGCGGGCTGGCAGGCCTGGTCTCCTGCCGCTCGGTTCTGGGAATCGGCGAAGCGGGCGGAATTCCCGCTGCCGGAAAGGCCATTCACCAATACCTGCGGCCCGCCGAACGAGCGTTGGGCAATGCAGTGAACCAGGTAGGCGTAAGCCTGGGGCTGATTGCCGCGCCCCCGTTGGCTACGTATCTCGCGGTGCGTGCCGGCTGGCGGCAGGCCTTCGTCATTACCGGCGTGCTCGGGTTGATCTGGATCCCGGTATGGAATTGGACCGCACGCCGTGCGAGTGGCGTGCCCGCACCGAAGCTCGGAGGCAGCACGGAGATGCTGCGCGATTCCCGCCTCTGGGCATTCGTCATCGCGAACGCCCTCAGCATGGTCGGGTATTCACTCTGGACGAACTGGACCACGCTGTACCTTGTGGAGGTGCATCGCCTTACGCTCGTCCAGGCCGCTTGGTATGCCTGGATTCCGCCGCTCTTCGCTATGCTGGGAGGCCTTGCGGGGGGCTGGCTTTCGATGCGGATGGTGGACCGCGGCGTGACCGCGGTCAGCGCGCGCTTCCGCATTTGTCTTGCAGCCTCGGTGCTTGCGATTGCGACCGCGGCCATCCCGCTGGCGCCGAATGCGGCGTGGGCCGCGGCGGGCATCTCGCTCAGCATTCTCGCAGTCTCCGCATTCAGCGTGAATATGTACACTCTGCCGCTTGATGCGTTCGGCGGCGCGCGCGCCGCATTTGCCGTCTCGATCCTGGTGGCCAGTTACGGAGCCTCGCAGGCCCTCCTCTCGCCGGCATTTGGTAAGGTCATCGACGTTTGGGGCTATGCGCCGCTGACATTCGCCGCGGCTCTTACCCCCCTTGCGGCCTGCGCGGTGTTGTGGGGCACGGGTTCGGTGAAGTGAAACAGAGCCTGAAGCGCTGGATATTCGGGCTGTTGGGTAAAGACCCGGAAGCGGTCGTCGTCACTTTTTGCAGCGGCGAAGCGGAGCTGTGCCGGCGGATGGCGGAGGAAGTCCGGCAACTCGTGCCCGACCGCAAGCACTTCGTCGTGACAACCGAGAACTGGCCGCAAATGCGCGCACAGTTGAAGCGCTACCGCATTGGTCTCGCTCCGGTAATGCTTGGCCGGGAGCCGAACGCGCTGCGGCGAGCCGCCTACCGGCTTGCGCCGCGCAAGATTCTGGCTTACAACTCGCGGCTGGAGCGCCATCATCTTCGATTAGACGTGGCTTCGCTGCTGTTCTGGCGCGGCGTGCCGCTCGACCGCATCTATCTGCGTCCGGGGTGGTGGCCGTGGCCGAAGCGGGAGCAGTCTGTAATTCCAAGCGGTCATCGCATTATCGAAGGGCGCCCATGTGCCCCGGAGCGCCGGCGTGTGGCGGTTCTGTCGCCGTATTTTCCTTACCCGCTCTCGCACGGGGGCGCGGTGCGCATCTACAACCTGCTTCGGGAAACGGCCCGCGAGTTCGACGTAGAGTTATTCGCTTTTACGGATGGACCAGAGGCACCGGAAGCGGGCCCGGTCCTGGAGTTTTGCGCGCGAGTGGTGCTCGTCGAAAAGCCCCGCTATCGCGAGCCACGCTGGTCCACGCTGCTGCCTCCCGAAGTTCACGAGTTCGAGTCCCCTGCCATGCGGAAGGTGATCGAAGAGGAGCGGCGGGCCTTCGGTTTCGAAGTGCTGCAGGTGGAGTATACACAACTCGCCGGCTATGGCGGCGACATTCTGGTGGAGCATGATGTCACGTTCGATCTGTTCGCGCAGATCGGGCGGCGCGAACGCACCCTCGCGGCGTGGTGGGATTACTTCCGCTGGGCCCGCTTCGAGCGCCGCGTAACGGGCCGTTACTCTCGCGTCGTTGTCATGTCGAAGAAGGATTCCGAGCTCTTGGGCCCGCGAACACGCACCGCTGTGATCGAGAACGGCGTGGATCTGGAGCGCTTCCAGGCCTCCGCGGAGGAACCTGGGCAACGGCTGCTGTTCATCGGATCGTTCCGCCACTTTCCGAATATCGCCGCCTACCGGTTCTTCACCGAGCGCGTGTGGCCGTTGCTGCGCGACAAATTCCCGGAGATGACGCTCACCGTGGTTTGCGGCCCCGATCACCTGACGTACTGGCGGGCGTTCACCGAAGTTCCCGAACCGCGGCTGGATGAGCGCATCCGGCTGCTCGGCTTCGTGGCCGACGTGCGCCCCCTTTATCGGGAAGCCAACCTGGTGATCGTGCCCACCACTGTATCCGCGGGAACCAATGTGAAGGTGCTGGAGGCAATGGCCATGCGGCGGGCGGTGGTTTCGACTTCGTCGGGCTGCGCGGGATTGGGGCTATTACATGGCCACAGTGTCTGGATCGGAGATACCCCCGAGGCCTTTGCCGCGGGTGTCGCCACGTTAATCGGCGACGGGGAACGCCGCGCCTCGATCGCGGACGCAGCCTACAGCCACGCGGTGCGCAACTTTGACTGGCGGGCGCTCGGCGACAAACAGCGCGGGCTATTGCGCTCGATCGTTACCGGCATGCCTTAGCGCATCTCAACGCCCTCCCGGGAGCCCTAGGAGCTTATTGAAAAATGCAATCAGCAAACCCCTAGGGCACCTGCTGTTTTGGTTTCTTCGGAGCGCTTCCGGCAAACGTGAGCGTCACGTCGGCGGTGTGGTCCTGCTCGTTGATCTTTACTTCCGATTTCGTCTCGCCGAGGTTGTCGAACAGATCGCGAGACCGGTCCAGGAACGCCTTCGGGTAGTCGGGATTAAACGGCCGGCCCTCCTTCAATGCCCAAATGCGCTTGATTTCGTACTCGCCGTTGAGATCCAAACCGACGATCGTCAATTTGCCCATGCTGTATCGCGGGCCCGCGTCCACGTGGATGGCCAGATCCACAGTCTTCTTGCCGTCGTCGATCACGCGCTCCGTGGAAACCTGGGCATTCATGAATCCGCTGCGCCGCAGAGCCTGCCGCACGCGCTCCTGTCCTTCGTTCACCTGGTCGAAGTTGGCGACCTCGTCCGGTTTGAAAGCCCCGGCTTTGAGCAGCTCTTCCGGCCTCAGCGGCGTGGGGCCGGCAATTGCGACCTTGCCGAGTTTGTACGGCTCGCCTTCGTCCACCGTAACGAACACGTGCAGACCTTGGACGTCCTTGGCGGGTTCGGCCCGAACCTGCGCGAATTTAACCCGCAGATATCCGCGGGCTTCGTAGGCCGGCCGCACGGAGGTGTTCAGGAGTTCCCGGAACCGATCTTCGGTGTAACCCGTGCCGATCGCCACGCCGGAGATGGCATCCTGTAGGAGCGTTGTCGGTACCGCCTTATTTCCGTCGAAGGTGACCTGCGCGACGGCGGGCAGATTGCGCGCGGGGCGAAAGACGATTGCAAACTGATCCGTGCCGACCGGCACGAGGCGCGCGGCGATCTTTTCCTGCGAACCTTTGGAGGCGAGATACTCCTGAAGCCAGGCGACGTATCGATCGAGCACCGGCTTGATGGAGGGGAGCTTGGCCGTGGAAAAGAGAGGGTCTTTCGCATGCAGCATTTTCTCGACGTCCGCTGCGGGAACGGGAAGCTCTTCGAACCGCACTGGGTAGGCCGGCTCGACTTCGGTCACCTGGAAGGTGGCGACGTACCCCTGCTTGTTAGGGCCCGGCTCGAACCTGTAGCCGACCATTTCGAAGGCCCCGCTTGCCTCCAGGCGTTTGCTGGCCTCGTCAAACTCTTTCTTGCCGGCAAGCTGCCCCACCTTCAGGCCCGCCACCGCTAATACCTGCTGGGACGTGTAGTTGTGGTTACCCTCAACGGCCAGGCTCTCGATCGGCCAGCGGGTGGCCGCGGGGGCGTCGGCGGACTGTTGCTGCGCAGGCCCCTTGGGCGGTGCGGCGGGCTTGGCGCGGGCTCCCCGGGGCTGCGGGAAAGCCGCTCCCGGCGCCAGCAGCAGGAGAATCACCAGCCATTTCATATCTTCATGTTAGACGCACCGGGTGAGAACGCGGTGACATGGGTAGAATGGAAAAAGTGCCCTACGATTTGATTGTGATTGGGAGTGGTCCCGGCGGCTACTCCGCAGCCATTCGCGCCGGCCAATACGGATTAAAGACAGCC
>CAYMHP010000302.1:0-7416 GCA_964390225.1 uncultured Solibacteraceae bacterium | reverse complement strand
CCATCATTGAAGATCCCGGGGGCCACCGGCTGCACTTGAATCGATTGACTATCGGTCTGGCCGTTTACGCTGATGGTGACCTGCGCCGGTCCAGGAACCACTTCGAAGGGAACCTGTGCGTTCACCTGATTCGGTGAAACGAAAAAGAGTGGGGCGCGGAAGCCATTGATGCTGACGGTTACACCGCCCAGGGTTGTGGGGAGGGGGACCGCCGACGCCATCACCGCGGCAGAAGCGAGATTTTGGCCGAAGATCGCGACGAGCGAGCCTGGGGCGATGCCGGGCTGGTAGGAAGCTGCGTTGCCGATTCCTCCCGGAGTGATGGCGGGCTTAGGAGGCGCGCTGCTTCCGTTAGCCGGTCCGGCGAAGGGCGCCTGAGCGCTGACCGTCCAGGCGCGGCCCGTGGCGACATCGACACCGTCTACTTCAAAAGAGCGCGTTACCGGCACCGCGACGTCTTTGGCCCGAAGCGGGGCCGTTACAGTGCCGAAGCCGGGAAGGCTGGTGGCGCCCAGCAGGTCCTGCAGGGAGCTGGCATAGTCCACGGAATCGATTTTGAGATCTGTGATCGTTGTACCCACGCCGGCCGTTTCGCTCAGTTTCAACGTGTAGAACCATTGATACCCGCTCGCGTCGGCGCTCTGCTGGTACACGGGACTGGGCGTGACTGTCAGAGAAACGGCCGACTGCGCCGCGGGGGCTGGCGCAGAGTCCTCGAGATACTTACTCAATGCGGGGTACGCCGCGGAGAAGCGGCCGTAGAGTGCGGCCGGTTGGATATCGCAGATGGTCTTACCGGCGGGAACGATGGAACCTCCCGTCAGGGTGCCGACAATCTGGCCCTGCGCGTTCAGCAGCGGCGAACCCGAGGAGCCGGGCTCGGTCACTCCGCTCGACCAGCTTACGCTGTAGTACAGAGACGCCGGTGCGGTATCGGATCCGATAAGGGAATCGACATCCTGACCGCGGTTGCCAAAGGCGATTCGCGTATAGCTTGCCGCGGGGTGATGAATGCCGGTGACCGGCGCACCTTGATCGAGAGTCTGACTCCAGCCGAGGAACGCGACGCCCGCCGGAACGCCGTTCAAGAGCACCAGCGAGTAATCGCCAGCAGTGATATCGCCGCCTGCGAGATAGCTCCCGCCCAAGACGGTTGGCAACGACGAACGGGTGGGCGGCGTGCCGTTGCAGGTTGCGGTCTGGTCGAGGAAGCGCGCTTCGATGGTGCGCGCCTCCGAGTTACTCCCGATGCAATGGTGCGCTGTCAACAGGTAGGGCTTCTGACTGCTGTGGCGCGTATTGATCATCGCGCCGCTGCACGCGTACAGGTTTCCATCGTCGGCCACGAAATCATATTGCACCGCGGCTGCGGCGGCATTCTTATATGCGGGGTAACAGGTGATGTCGAGATTGCACGGAGCGGCGGGATCGGTGACTCCCGCCGATACCGTCCAATCGTGCGAAATGGAGTCGATGGTGAATGGAAACGCGGCCGGAGTGCTTCCCGCCGGCCCCCGGTACGCTACCACAACCGTGTCCGCGTCTACTCCGGCGGACCAAAAATCGCCATCTCCGAATACTCCCGCTCCCGTGTATGGTCTGTGCGCATTCTGCGCGCCCGGCGCGAAGACCCAAACCTCTCCTGAACCTGCGTTGAAATCGTGAAAGTGCACCCTGAGCCGCGTGGCGCCCGGAGAGCGGAGCGAGGCAGTCAAAACTGCATGGCCGTCGGAGTCGACGGAAAACGACGGGTTCTGCCAGGCTCGCCTGGGGATCGCGCGGCGCACACCGGATTGCGTCAGAGGGCCGCGGCGGCCCACACGCCGCTCGGAAGAAGAAAGCGACGGAATGGACACGGGCGGGGGAGCGGAGTAGCGGATCTGGTCTGGAACGTAAGTGGGACGGGAACTATCGTCGGAGCGTTCGGAAGTTGCGGAGCTGGGTGCCGGCTGGGAGTATAAGTTCCAGGTAAGTAGTCCCGCTAAGAGGAGACTGCTCCGGTGGCCCATTACTCAGAAGCGTATCATGCAAAACACTTCTGAGTAATGGGTTAATCCCTACTAACTCATGGGAATGTTCAACTTAGCCGGATGGTTGACGCTACTTACCAGCGCCGATCGCGGTCGTGCTCGTGGTGTTCGCGCCACTCGTGCCGCTCATGCTCCATATGCTCGCGCCATTCGTGCTCGGCATGTCTGTTATAGCCATAGCCGTAACCGTAACCGTAGGGAGAAGCGTAGCCGTACGAAGGATATCCGTAGGAATACCCGTAGTTGTACGGTGTGTAGGCATAACCGTTGTAGTATCCATAGGGATACGCATTAGAGTAGCCGTAAGGATAGCTGTATCCATACCCCCGGTTGTAATATCCGTAGTCATCGCGATCGTGCGCGAGCGCGGGCGTCGCCACCACCACCGAGAGCGCGATCAATAAAGCCGTTAAGATGAAAAGTTTGAACATCGTCCTACCCCCTCAATTGGTGAGATGTATGAAAGGCAAAAGAGGTTTGTAAGGACTCGTAACGGCTATCGATTCTTAATATTATGTTTCGTTAATGGCGGCGGACGCAGAGTGAAACGTGAGGCTTACCCGCAGGTAGAACCCCGCAAAAAAGCCGGACTGCAGTCAGAACCCAACCCCCGCCCTTACGGGACGGGGCTGAAAATGTCTTTCACCTACTTACTTTGCTCGATCGCATAGATGGCGCGCGAGGGGGTGGGGCGCTCCACCGAAAGGCGCAGATTTGCGTTGACCTGGTTTGTGATGCCATCGGGAGGCAGAGGCGTGGTTTGTTCGATGGTGAGGGCCGCGTCGGAGAGACGCACCGTTCGCGTCCACCCGGTTCCGGTGAATTCGAGCGAGTTCCCGTTGGCTCGAATCTGCGGTGGGGAGGCTTGCCAAAATGCGCCTGCTTCCGGCAGGAAATTGGTGTCGGTGTCTTTCCAGGTGAACTCCATCCAGCGGCCGCCATCGCGGGACGAGAAGACCGCGCGAACCTTTTGCGATTCGAGGATCCACTCGGGCGACCCGTCGCCGTCCAGGTCGGCCGTCCACGCGATCGCGCCATTCCGGGGAAGCAGCAGGACGCGGATGGGCAGTTCGAGAGTGACGGCGCCGCTGACGCGGAGATGCAAATCGCGCGGACCCGTGGCGCCTTCTTCTCCGAAAACGCGCAGCGAGAGGGTCCGTTCGTCCACGGCGCCCACCACCAGGTCGGAGCGGGCCGGCAGCAAGTCCAGACCGTCGCCCGCGGCTTCTACGTGGTACGTCTGAATCGCGAGCGAGTTGTTGCGGAAGACGAGATCCAGGTTGGCGCCGGCCCGAGTTTCGATCGGCGCGGTGGGCGGCTCGGCAGCCAACCGGACCTGCGGCCCGAAGTGCATCTGCATCGCTTGTGCCAAGCGGATCGAAACCGGGCGGAACATCTGGAGGCGTGTGCGTCCGAGCAGCATGCCGTCGGCTTCGAGCGCCAGATTGGCCCAGTCGCCGTGTAAAGCATCGGCAGGCACGCTGACCGTGTAGTCGATCTCGTTCGGAGATTTTTCCGAAGCGGTGGCAGTGAATCCCTCGGGCAGCCGCAAGCGCGAGCGCGAGGCCACATCTGGGGAGGAATAAACGGTAGAGAGCCGATTTTTCTCTCCGATGACCAGCCGCCGCGCGTCGGTGAAAAATGCCGAAGTTTCGGGCGCTTCAACGGCCAGGCCGATGCGCACGCGGTTGCCGGCTGCCTTACTGGCGGGTATCGGGAGGCGCACGCGGAGGTTCTTGTCGTCCCAATCGAACTTGGTCGGCTTGCCGGCGGCCAGGAACGGACCCACTGGCTCGCGGGCGAGTTGGAGAACTGCTTCGCCGGCTTCTGGCGCGGCGAACTCCATGGCCAGAATGCCGTTCTCGAATTCGACTGCGACCAACTCGGCCGTGGCATAGACAATGTGCTCAGTACTGCCGAAATTGGAGCACTCGCGGCACAGCCCGCCGGGCCCGAGTGACACGTCCAGCGGCAGCCAGAGCGATTGCTGCGGGCCTACCGAAATGGAGGGGATCAAAATCCTTCGCTTCAACGCCGGATCGTAGACGCGGAGATCGCCGTGGAATGCCATCGGCCCGCGATTGATCACGCTCATAGCCGAGGCGGCGGGAGATATCAGTTGCGTCGCTGTCAACCCTTGCGGGAAGTTGCCGAGCACCGGATGGGGCGCGGGGCCGGAGCGTAACTCGGGAAGCAGCGCGGCCCAATTCCGCAGCAGCGCGGCGCTGCGCCGGAGCGCGCCGGTAGCCGGACGCTCTTCGCCGCTCAGGTCAACCGCGCCTTTGCGCAGCAGCGCCGATGCAGACGGCTCCCAGCCCTCGGGGTATATCCGGTCTTCGACGTCGGTCCAGAGAAGCGCGCCGCGAGCCGTGGCGATCGCTTCACGGCTATGCATGAAGGCGGCTGCGTCGATTGCCGAAATCGCCGTAACGGGAGCGGGCGGGGGCCCCGCGTCGATCCTCAGCGCCTTGCCTTCGACGAAGGCGACGGGACCGCCATGCGCTTGGGTCTGGGTGGCCAGGAGGTCCTCCAGTTGCTTCTCCCAGGCCCGTTGCGCGCGCCCATCGGGCGCAGGGGCGGGCCAGCCGTTATTGGACCAACCAGCGACCGGGGGCAGGGGGCGAACCCAGCCGCGCAACTGCAGTTTGCGCAGGATGCGGATGAAGCCGGCCAGGTCGCGGCGGGGACTCGTGCGGCCCGTGAAATCGAACTCGCCCGGCTGGAGTTGGTGCCAGTTCCACGGGATCGAGAACTCGACGGTCCCGATGCCGATCGTCTTGAGCCAAACCAGTTCGCGCTCCCAATTCGCGCGTGGATAGAGGTAGTAAGGGAACTCCACCGCCTGGACAAACTCCGCCGGCGGCGGGCTGAATACCGGAGCCGGCGCGACCGCCGCAAACAGAAGCAGCAGAGCGGCGGCACGCATCAGAACGTTCGCGCCTTTCGGACGCGGTAATCCTCGATGAGAGGCATCTTGATGACGGTGCACATTTCGAACAGGCGCGAACGCGCGCGCGGGCCGATACGGTCGGAGAGAGTGGTTCGATACTCCGGGCCCATGGCGGTTTTCTGATAAGTTGTGCTGCCCGCATCGGCGTCGGGCAGATTGGTGGTGGCGATGAGCGGCTTTCGGTTGTTGCAGCGGTAAGTGACGATGGAGGTCACGGTATCTTCGACCCAATCGGTCACGCGGTGGGCGCCGAGGTCGTCGAGCAGCAGCACTTCCGCGTCGAGCGCGATCCGGTACGCCTCGCGATCCGAGGAATTGGACGTCGGATCATAGCCGGAACGAATCCGGTCGAGGAGGTTCTGGTAATCGCAGAAGAGGCACTCGAAGCCCTTTTCGATGATTCTGCGAAGCGCCGCCACCGCGAGGTGTGTTTTGCCGGTTCCCGGCTCGCCGATCAGCAGGAGGCCGGGGCGGGCGTCATTCGGAAAATCATCCGCGTACCGCTTGACGGCCATCATGGTGGTCTTCAATTCGCGGTGGGCGATGGGATTGTCGGCCGGGTAGTTGAAACTCTCGAATGATGCGTTTCGATAGAGAGCGGGAATCTGGGCGCGCTCTTCGATGCGCTCCGCACGGCCCTGAAAACGGCATTCGCAAGGTTCGGCGCCGGAGACGTTGACGCCTTCTACGATGATCCAGCCGGTCCCTCCGCACTTCGCGCAAACGGATTCGGTAGCCATTCATCCTATTATCGATCAGAGGACGGCGGCCGCGGCTGAAATCCGGCTGGTCGTTTGAGATGTACCTGATTCAGCCCTGGCCGTGAGGCCGGGGGTAAACGGCTTATTTTGCGGGCTGCTAATCGCGAAGCGCGGGTACCTCCGCAGGCTGACCAGCGCCGTGACCGGCGCGGCTGAAATCCGCGGGCGGGTGTCTTAGACGAATCAGCGCGTGAACACGAAGTAGACGGTCGTGCTCGACGCGACGGGCGTGCCTTGCTTGGAGCGTGCTGGCCGGAAAGTCCATAACCGCGCGGCTCGGGCCGCCTCCCCGCCCAGATAGCGCGAAAGACCATCGCCGGCGGGTTTCGCAACAGCCTGGGTGACGCGCCCGGACGCGCTCACGTTCACCTCCACCGGAATTTCAAGGCTTTTTCCGATGCGTGCGCGGATGCCTGCGGGTATACCCGGATGCACTTCGTGAAGAACCATGGGCGGGCGGACGACGGCACCCTCAGCTTTCGCGGGACGGCCTGCTTCCGTGCCCTTGGCAACCGGGGGAGCCGCCGGTGGAGGCTGCAGGGGTGGGGGCGCGGGTGCGGAGACCGCACGCGGAGGGGCAGGAGCGGGCGCCGGAGCACTTACCCAGCGCAGCGAATCCCCGGATTCCCGCAGTTGCGAATGATAGAGATAAAGACGGAAGAGCACGTCGGACTGATTGGGCTTGTAGAGGAACTTGCCCGAGCGGAGATCGGCCTGGCCGAGCGGGACTTCCTTATGAAGCGCGCCATCGGTAATGGACAAAGCGCCGCGCGAGGTGTCGGCAACGGCCGGCGCACTGCCGTCCCAACTGAGCAGGACGCCATCCGGGCCGCGCGTTGCATCGAGCGCAAGCGGCGTCCAGCGCGGCTCGCGCGCCATTTGCCACAGCTCGTAAACGAATGCCAAACCGATGCTCCCCAGCAAACAGAGGAGGAAAGGCAGCCAGAAGCGGGGTCTGCGCGCGCGCGTTGGTTCGTCATGGGTGGGCCGCAACGAGCGGAAAGGTTCCGGCAGGCGCACCGGCTCCACGGGTTGGCTCGGCTCGGGCTGGCGGAGCGGCCAGATGTCCGTTTCGGGAACGGGAACGCTCGCGGCTTCCGGTGCAACCGCATCCTCGGGCCGGCCTTCCTGGTCGCCCAGCAGCTGAAAGCGGGCCGTGCATTCGCGGGCGGAGACCGGTTGAATCAGGAGCAGAACAGCCCGCGCATCCTTCACATAGCTGCGAACGGTTTCGGCGTCCGCCGTGTCGAGCGTGGCGTCTCTCCCGGTATAACTCCGGTAGAAGCCGACGATTGCGAGATCCCGTTCGGTCTGCAACTGGCGCAGCAGCTCCGCGCCGCGACGGCGGTCGCCTTCGGACAGGATATAAGACGGTCCGAAGCGATGCTCGCAGGGAAGGGGCTCGAAGTCTTCCACGGTGACGGAAAAGGGTTCGACCGAATCCACCCTACCCAGCAGAAAACCGCCTACTTCTGCGCCTCGCTTGGGGAGCGATAAAAACGCTTCGATCACGTGCGATCGCAGCCGGGAAGCCGCCGTCGGATCGACCGCAACCAACTCGGTGCCTTGAGGATTTTCCCAATGCAGGGGAGCACCCATGACGGCGCTCAGATCGAACACAGCTTCCGTAGTACCGCTCATAATTCTCCCACCCTGGTCAAGCGGAAACTAGCAA
>CAYMHP010000301.1:3028-7435 GCA_964390225.1 uncultured Solibacteraceae bacterium | reverse complement strand
CGCGGCGTAGAGCTCTGGCGTCAGGCACCAGGGGAGGATACCCTGGATGACCATCTCCGGCACGCTGTCGAGCGCTTTCGCTATGATGCGCCAGCCCTCGACAATCGTCGTGAGGAACGGGTCCGTCTTTGGCCAGGCGCTATGCAACGACAGCGACGTGACCTGTTCCGGATACTTGGCCGCCAGCCACATCCCGGTAGAGGCGCCGAGGGAAAGCCCGGCGACGTGGGCCCGCTCGACGCCTATCGCGTGCAGAAACGCCGCCATGTCATCGGCATACTGCTCCGTCGAATAGGGTCCATCCGGCTTGTCGCTCACTCCCGCGCCACGCGGGTCCACCGAGATACAGGTAAAGTGTCTGGCATACTCGGCGACCTGGAACGCATAGCAGGCGTTGTCGGCCGCAAGATAGGGGATGAGCAGCAGCGGCTCCCCCATGCCCTCTCGCTCGTAATGCATCGTGATGTCGTTGACGCGCACCTCTGGCATCTGCCTGCTCCTCTCGTTTCGAGAGTTGGACGTGCGGCGCACAAACGCTGAAATCCGCCGAAGGCCGTCCGCGTTCCCACGCCACCACACACCTACGCCTACGCCTAGACACTCATGCCTACGATGACAGTTGAAGCGGGCTGTACTCGACTGCGAGGCGCCGTCCGACACGCTTACCAGCTGAGACGGCGGCGATGACTCAGCGAGCACCTCGGCCGCTGGGCAGGACGGCACACGGCGCAAAGGAAACGGTACATGGTCGCAAGTGGCTGGCGGCCGCTCGCCGGTGGATAGCGCGGCCATTGACGCAATAGCGAGATGGTATGTGAGACGCGGGAAGTCGCCGATGTGCGGGGTCGGCATGCCATATTCTTCGCAGGCAATCATACCACGTTGCGAGGGCGTTTCCAACGCGCACGCCGACGCGACGCATATATTGAGCTGAAGAACGTTGCTGGTATTCCGTTCGTGGACACCGTTGCATATCGCCTGCTATACTGCTTGCCATCACTTGCTCGGGCGTTGGATGAACACCATCATAAGGAGCAGCGAGTATGCACACTGACGACGTACGCGCTCAGACGCCGGCTCAGAAGACGATATACGAGCTCACCGATTCGCTTCTGCCCGGGGTCGAGGCGCTCTACAAGGACCTCCACCGCCACCCGGAGCTCTCCATGCAGGAGACACGCACGGCGGCGCTCGTAGCAGAGCGAATGTGGGCGCTCGATGCCTACGAGGTCGTGCCGGGCGTCGGCGGGACCGGCATCGTCTGCCTGTTGCGGAACGGCGAGGGTCCCACGGTCGCGCTGCGTGCCGATATGGATGCGCTTCCCCTCGAAGAAAAGACCGGTCTGCCCTACGCTAGCCAGGCTATCGGCGCCACACCGGACGGTCGCGAGGTCCACGTGATGCATGCCTGCGGGCACGACGTGCATACCGCCAGCCTCGTCGGCGCGGCCGATCTGCTTGCCCGCCTCCGAGACACCTGGCGCGGCACGCTGTTCCTGATCTTCCAGCCCGGAGAGGAGTCTATCGCCGGGGCCGAGGCCATGCTTCACGACGGTATCTTCACCCGCTTCCCGCGCCCGGACGTTCTGCTGGGGCAGCACGACGGGCCGTATCTGGCCGGCACCGTGCTCCACCGAGCGGGGGTCTGCGCCAACGCCTGCACCAACCTGCGCGTCCGCATCTTCGGCGTCGGTGGGCACGGTGCGATGCCTGATACCGCTGTAGACCCCGTCCTCATCGCCGCCTCTGCCATCGTGCGATTACAAGCCATCGTCTCACGCGAGATTCCCGCGCGCTACCTGCCGGTCGTGACCGTCGGGTCCATCCACGCCGGCACTCGCCCGAACATCATTCCTGACGAAGCGACGATGGAGATCACGCTGCGCAGCACCGACGATGCCGTGCTGGCTCAGATTGAGGCGGCAGTCCGGCGCATTCTCGCCGCTGAAGCTGAGGCGGCTCGCGCTCCACGCCCACCCGAAATCGAGGCTTTCGAGCACGCGCCGGTGCTCAATAACGACTCGGCGATCACAGATCGTGTCGCGGCGGCGCACCGCGACTTCTTCGGCGCGGACCATTCGCTGGAGATCCCCGGCGTGCAGCCCGCCAGCGAAGACTTCGGCGCCTTCGGGATCGCCGGCCCCGACCACTTCCCGCCGCCAAACATTCCCTACTGCTACTGGTCCATTGGCACGACCAATCCCGACACCTGGGCGCGGACGCCGGGCGAGACCCCACTCGAGAAGCTCGCTCACCTGCCCAGCCCGCACTCGCCGTTCTTCGCTCCGGACCCGCATCCAACGCTGCGCACTGGCGTCGCGGCGCTCACGGTCGCAGCGCTGGAGTTTTTGGCTCGACCGTGATGCGCCTGTGCGCGGTATCCTGTGCCCACCTACATAGCCGGGGCAAACCTGATCAGAAGCCAACAGAACTGAACACCAGCGGCGAGTTGACCATGGGGCCGCGATCCACCATATTCAGTCGCTGCTGACGAACGGGGCGATGTCAGGCGGACGTATCGCCTGCTCGCGCGTGGGCGGCAACCAACTCGGCATCGGTCGGCACGATGCCGAGTTGTTGTAAGAGAGACAGACAGTCGTACTGGCCCTGCTTCTCCACAATCTTCCCATCAGCGATGCGAATGATGTCGAGCCCGCCCATGGTGGCTTCTTTGCCACTGGCGGGCTTGCCCCGATAGGGCGCACCCGTGTGGGTGCCGCGCACGGTTGCCCGCAAGATGACCTTGTCGTCGACGGCGAACGCCTCCTCGATGGTGAACTGCCAATCAGGAAATGCCGCGCGCAGCGTAGCCACGCTCTGCTTGAAGCCCGGTGCATCCTCCGGGGCGAACGCCTCATCGGCGACGGACAAGTTGCCGCGATTGATGATCTCTTCGACGGCACAACGCACCAGCGCAATGTTGGCTTCTCGCTCCGCATCGGTGGTCATGGGCACAGCTCTCCCCGAACGACTCGTAGCGCAGCCCCAAGCATCCGCGCAGTTCACTTTGGTCCCGGATGAGTGCAGTATATCCCCGCCTGCCTGCAACTGATAGCCCCGGCGCAGCCTGAGCCACATGTTGTACAGACGATGCTTCAGACCGAGCGCCAGGAGCAGGCCCTGCTGAGCGTAGCAGCGGACGGCCGCTGTCAATTCTCGATTGGACCGGGCGCTAATAGGAGCGCGGGAGATGCAAGACGCGCTCGGCAACGTAGCTGAGGATTAGGTTGTTCGTCACGGGCGCCGTGCGGAAGAGGCGTGTCTCGCGCCACTTGCGCTCAACATCGTACTCGCTGGCCAGCCCATAGCCGCCGAGCGTGGACATGGCGACGTCCGCAGCCTGCCAGGAGGCTTCGGAAGCAAGGTATTTCGCCATGTTGGCGTCTGGTCCGCTGGGTTGTCCCGCGTCGAAGCGTGCCGCCGCCCGCGAGCGCATCAGCGCCGCCGCCTCGACCGCCATGTGCGCCGCCGCGATGGGAAACTGGACGCCCTGATTCTGTCCGATCTTGCGACCAAAGACGACACGCTCGCTCGCGTACTGCGACGCTCGCTCGACGAACCAGCGGCCATCGCCGATGCACTCGCTGGCGATCAGGATGCGCTCGGCGTTCATCCCGTCGAGGAGATAGGCAAAGCCATGCCCTTCTTCACCAATCAGTGCATCCGCCGGCACTTCGAGCTCGGTGATGAACAACTGGTTGGTCTCGTGGTTGATCATCGTGTCAATTGGAATCGCTCGAATGGCCCGCTGCCCCGCCGCGCGCAGGTCCACGAGAAACAAGCTCAGGCCTTCGGTCTTCTTGCTCACCTGGTCGGCCGGTGTCGTGCGGGCAAGCAGGACCATGAGATCGGAGTGCTGAAAGCGCGAAGTAAACACTTTTTGACCGGAGATGATGTAGCCGCTCGCGGTCTTGCGCGCGAATGTCGTGATCTGGGTTGTATCAGATCCCGCGTCCGGCTCGCTCACGCCGAACGCCTGTAGCCGCAGGCTGCCGTCCGCTACTCGCGGCAGGTAGCGTCGCTTCTGTGCCTCGCTGCCGTGCCGCAGCAACGCTCCCATCGTATACATCTGCGCGTGGCAAACGGCGCCCGAGCCGCCGGAGCGGTTGACCTCTTCCAGTACAATCCCGGCTTCCGTGATGCCGAGACCGCCGCCGCCGTATTCCTCGGGAATCAAGATTCCCAGCCACCCCGCCGCGCTCAGCGCACGCACGAAGTCTTCAGGATAGCTACGCTCACGGTCGCCCGCGCGCCAGTACGGCGCATCAAAGCGAGCGCAGAGAGCCCGCACCGAGGCGCGGATTTCTTGCTGGAGTGGAGAGTACTCGAAGTCCATAGCTCCTCCTCCTTCTCTTCCTCTTCTAATCTAGTCCTCGACGTGGTTTCCGTACACAGAGAAGGTCAGTC
>CAYMHP010000301.1:0-2928 GCA_964390225.1 uncultured Solibacteraceae bacterium | reverse complement strand
CTTCCTCTTCTAATCTAGTCCTCGACGTGGTTTCCGTACACAGAGAAGGTCAGTCCGGACATCACCATGGACATCACCATGGACATCACCATGGACATCACTGTGGTAGCTCAACGTTTGGCAAGCGCCGGCTGTTCTATGCACAGCGGCTACTTGACCAACGTGGCAATAGGCTGCACAAGCTGACAGAAGAAGGCCACCAGCGTTAGTCCAATGCCAAACGCTCCCAGTGTCCGATGCTGTAGATTCATTGCCCACCGATACACCGACCGGGTGAGTCCACCGACGGCGAGCGCGACCGGCAGGCCGAGCAATACGGCATATCGGGAATAGACCACTATCCGCTGGATCTGAATCGGAGGAACGGTCTGTACGCCGAGACTATGGGGAAACCCAAAATTGGCAGCAAACAGATTGCTTATGTTCGTGAGCACGATGTATGGCTCAAGAATACAGAGCGCAAAACATGCGAGCATGACCGCATCGAATCGCGAGAACGGCAATTTGCTCTTCAGTCCGTCACGTATGCTGGGAATCGGGTGGAAAATCGCGATGCTACCACCGAGCAGTATCGCGACTGTCACGATTGCCAAGGAAATGGCGATATCATGACCCGTTACAACGGACGGAGCGACGTGGTGACCAAAGACGACGATCGATGGGCTGAGCAGCGCCGCGATTCCCCCAGCCAGGACCGCACTCGGGAAGACTGATGACAACCTGTTGCGTGCCAGGATATTGTCCCAGACCTTCACAAGGGCGAAGTTTATTGCTATCCACAAGAGGAGCGTCATGATACCGCCCAGGTAAAACAAAACACAATGGACAAGTGCGGTCCCTCCTACTCCGAGGGCCGCGCTGGGCGTTAAGATCTGGCCGCAGGCGGCGGGAGCGGTTGCGCACCTATAAAGGCGCTGAGGGGCACGAGCATCGAAAATGCCATTCACGAGTCCTACGTAGATACCGAGAACAGCTACGCCAGGAAGCGAGACGAGCCACGATTTTTTCGATACTGTCGCGAGCGGCATGCCGGCCTTCAATGCTGCTTGCGATGTGGGCGTCCATGTGATAAGAGGCCATACGCCGAGAATCGTCATTGCGAGTGGTCCTGTGCTTCCGGCCGCGGTGAGCGCATTGTCAACGCTCGTGTGCGCAATGAGCGACACGAGAACACCCCCGCCCACGCCAAGCACTAATCCAGTGGTCGCGCGCAAAAGAATGCCGCGGGCCTGGCGAAGCGCCTGCCGTGAAAAGGAATCACCGCCCGTGAGCTCTGGCACCGCAAGCTCGTCCTCGTCGCGCATATACATCGCGCTCACTCCTCCCGCCAACGTTCCAAGCGCGATGGTCTCGATTACGAGGTTTTTGGTCTGGATGTCAGTGATGCCCGCAAATGAGACCAGGAGGAAAAGCAGGACGCCGGGAAGGGTTCCCGCGACTGTTGGCACGACGAGCCGAAGGACGAGCCGCAGTGGATTCGTGCGGGATCCCGTCTGGTCTGCTAAATAGTCATACGCAAGAAATAGGGAACCGAGCGTTGCAAGTAGCGCGGATAGAATCGCGAGAGCCGCCGACAACTGAGCACTCATGTGATTCCCCCGAAGCAATAGGTTGGCTTATTCGTCTAATCCGCGAGGATACGAGACCAGAGTACTCAATCGTGTCAAGCGCCGTCAGTGCATCACAGTGAAAAGGCAGCGAAGAAGAGTCGGCGTCACTGCTTGCATTCCTGATTGTCTGCATCTCACGTAACGCAGTAGAACAGCAGCCGAGGAGTTCACCTATTGCGGCGCCCATTAGATTGAGCGGGGAAGGGCGACGTCGGACAGTGGAGTACACCCGCTCCCATCGCCTTATGATGCCACGTCCGCGAGCCAGGTCCATCACGGCATGAAAGGACGCACATTGGTGAGTGTTTTTGGGTGAATAGTCGCGCGTGGGGCGCGTCTGACGACGCGCCCCGGCGATAACCCATTTAAGCGCTCAGCCTGTCTCCTGCAAGCCCGCCGCGATGCCGTTGATACTGTGGTGAATCGCGTCAAGCAGCCGCGTCTGCTCTTCAGCGCGTCGTTCCCCTATCGCATCCACCGGCTCCGCGGCAAGCGCGCGATAGCGCCGCAGCAGCGCGATCTGCGCGACGTGCAGCGCGTCCACGTACGGATTGCGCAGCCGGATGGAGCGCGCTAGCACGGATGAGCGTTCCAGCAGTGTCTGCTGCTGCGTCACCTGTAGTACGCAGCGCGTACTGCGCTCGTATTCCGCCCGCAGCAGTGCGAAGTGCGTTTCGCCGCCCGGGACGAGCGTCGCGTAGCGGCGCACCGTCGGCATATCCGCGATGCCGAGGCTGCGCTGCGCGTTGTCCATCGCCGTCGTGAAGAAGCGCCAGCCGGCGTACATCGCGCGGAGCCGGTCGAGTCCACCGGCGGTCGCGATCTCAGCTTCCAGTGCCGTGCCCAGGCCGAACCAGCCCGGCACGTTCGCCCGAATCTGCGTCCAACTGAAGCCCCAGGGAATCGCGCGCAGGTCGGCGAGGCTGAGCGCACCTGAGGCGCCACCGGCCGCCCGGCTCACCGGCCGCGACGCGAGATTGAGGCTGGCAAGCTCAGGGAAGGGCGTTGCCTCGCGGAAGAACCGCAGGAATGCTGGTGCCTGCTTTACATCCCGCTGATAGACCGCTTGCGAATGTGTGGCGAGGCGGTCCATGGTCGCGAGCCAGTCCGCCGGTGGGTCGCCCTCCGCCGGCTCCAGCGCGGAGCGCAGCAGCGCCTGAACGATCTGCTCAAAGTGTCGCTCGGCAATGGCCGGGTGACTATACCGCGCGAAGATTACCTCACCCTGCTCCGTCACCTTCAGCGTGGGCAGCCGCGCATCCGGCGGGCGCGCCAGAATCGCCCGGCTCATGGGGCCGCCGCCGCGCCCGACCGCGCC
>CAYMHP010000300.1:0-7478 GCA_964390225.1 uncultured Solibacteraceae bacterium | reverse complement strand
GAGAAGCCGGAGGTCGAGGAGATCGACGGCATCGCTCCCGCCGTAGCCATCCGGCAGAAGAACACGAGCCGGAATCCGCGTTCGACGGTGGCGACTTCGACCGAGTGCTACGACTTTCTGCGTCTGCTGTTCGCGCGCGTGGGGCAGACTTTTTGCCCGAAGTGCGGCACGCGCGTCCGCAAGGACACGGTGGATGAAGTAGCCGCGCGGCTTTTGGAGTTGCCGGAAGGCTCGCGGTGGTACGCGCTATTCAGTTGCGGCGAGCACTCGGGCGCGCAGGCCCTGCGAGATCACCTCTTCGAATTGCGCAAGAAGGGCTTCACCCGGCTCTTTCAGACCGGCCGCACATTTGAATTCTCCACACCGGAATCGCTCCTCGATATCGATTTTTCGAAACCCGTGTTCGTGCTGGTGGACCGCATCGCGATCGGACCCGGGCTTCACCAGCGGCTGGTCGATACCATCGAAATCTGCTACCGCGAAAGCGGAGAAGTGATTTTTGAAGCCGCGTCGAGCAGCGAACGCCTGCGCTTCAATGAGAAATTTCAGTGCAAGACGTGCGGCATGGAGTTCGGGCAGCCCGAGCCGATTCTCTTCAGTTTCAATTCGCCGTTTGGCGCATGCCCGCGGTGCCAGGGGTTCGGCAACACCATCGATTTCGATATGGACCGGGTCATCCCTGATCGCACACTGTCGCTCGACGACGGGGCGGTTGAGCCGTGGACGAAACCGAAATACCGCTCGTGGCTGGCCAACTTCAAGAAGTCGGCGAAAGGCAAAGTGCGCTTCGGAACCGCTGTTTGCGACTTGACGGAGGCCGAGCGCGATACGCTCGACGACTTCGTCCGCCGCTTCTTCGACTTCCTCGAGACCAAGAAATACAAGCTGCACGTGCGGGTCTTCATGAGCCGGTATCGGGGATACGCGCTCTGCCCGGAGTGCAAAGGCGCTCGTTTGCGCAAAGAGGCTCTCTACGTGCGGGTGGCCGGGAAGAACCTTGCCGAGGTGGTCCGTCTTAACATTGCCGAGGCGCAGCAGTTCTTCGACGGTCTCGAGCTGTCTCCCGAAGAGAGCGCCATCGCGGAAAAGATCCTGCTCGAAATTCGCCAGCGGCTGAAGTTCCTTAACGACGTGGGGCTCGAATATCTCACGCTGGACCGGCTTTCCGCGACGCTCTCCGGCGGCGAGGCGCAGCGCATCCAACTCGCGACGTGCCTGGGCTCGCGCCTGGTGGGCGCGTGCTACGTGCTCGACGAGCCTTCCATCGGACTGCACAGCAGGGACACCGGCCGGCTGATCCGGATTCTCGAGGAACTGCGCGGCCTGGGCAATACGATCGTCGTGGTGGAACACGACCCCGAGGTCATGCAGGCGGCGGACCATATTGTCGATCTCGGCCCCGGCGCCGGGGAACTGGGCGGCCGGATTGTCTTCGAAGGGCCGTTGCCCAAGCTGTTGGCCAATGGTAACGGATCGCTGACCGCGCGATACCTTCGCGGTGAATCGCATGTTTCCGCGGCTCGCGCGCGCCGCGCCCCGCAACCGAAAAAGATGCTGCGGTTTTCCGGCGCCCGCGTGCACAATCTGAAGAACATCGATGTCGAAATCCCGTTGGGGATGATGGTGGCGATTACCGGGGTTTCCGGCTCGGGAAAATCAACGCTCGTCCATGACGTGATCTACCGCTCGTTGGAGGCGCTGCACAAAGCTCGTGAATCGGATCATGAAGCCGAATTCGACGATGCCGCCGAAGCGCTCGACCAAGGAGCTCGGCTTTCCTGCAAGAAGGTGGAGGGCGCCGATCGCATCACCAACACGGTCATGATCGACCAGTCACCCATCGGGCGCACGCCGCGGTCAAACCCGGTGACCTATATCAAGGCATTCGACATCATTCGCGCGTTATTTGCATCGACGCGCGAAGCCGAAAAGCGCGGCTACACGGCGGGCCACTTCTCGTTTAACATTCCCGGCGGGCGCTGCGAGGTCTGCCAGGGCGACGGCACGGTTACGGTGGAGATGCAGTTCCTCGCCGATGTCGAGCTGATCTGCGACGAGTGCAAGGGCACGCGCTACAAGAGCGGCATTCTGGAGATCCGCTACAACGGCCTGAACGTTCACGAAGTCCTGCAGTTGACCGTACGCGAGGCGATGGAGTTTTTCAGGAGCACGCACAAGCTCGTGCATCGGCTGAAGGTGCTGGATGACGTAGGCCTCGGCTACCTGCGCCTGGGCCAGTCCGCGACGACGCTTTCCGGGGGCGAGGCGCAGCGCGTCAAACTCGCGGCGCACCTGGCGCTCGCAAGCTGCGAGGGCACCCTGTTCATCTTCGACGAGCCGACCACCGGCCTGCATTTCGACGACATCTCGAAACTGCTCACGGCGCTGCAGACTCTGATCGAGAACGGCGGCAGCCTGATCGTCATCGAGCACAACCTGGACGTGATCAAGGCCGCTGACTGGGTGATCGATCTCGGTCCGGAAGGCGGCGCGCGCGGTGGGCAGGTCGTGGCGGCGGGCACGCCCGAAGAGATCGCGCGGGTGGCCGAGTCTTACACGGGAAAATATCTTCGGAACGTGCTGTAGCAGCTTCAACCGAAGTCTGGCATGTGGAGCCGACTGACAGTCCGGCCGCGGGCCGAAAAGGCCGCCCCAGTGGGACACTAGGCTCCCGGCTTCGGCGAGATCAGGTTTACCTTGACGGCCTTGCCGCCCGCCTGCAGTTTCATCACTTTGCAGATCAACTGCAGGTGCTCCACGGGCGAAATCACACGCGTGACGTTGCGCTCGGCGTCGATGCCGGTGAGCACGGCGACGTTCCACGAGGGCACGAAGACCTCCAGAACGCGCATCGTCTCCAAGCCGTTATGCAGCAGGAGGACAAGTTCCTCATCCTCCTTGACGGCCTTCTGCATCGCCTGAATCTGCGCCAGAATGGTTGCGCACAAATTTTCGCCCTGGGCCGCGGCCGGCCGCGTGTTCTTGAGCGATTCGGAAACCTGCGCGGTGTCCGGCGAGCGCAACGAATCGAGCAGCGCCTGCTGCGCGATCTGCTTGGTCAATCCTACGAGCGCCATAGTGTGTTCTCCTGGCTAAGCGATGCCGCCGCGCAATAGCGAGGCCGCCGTAGGCGCGGCGACGCCCCGCCCGGCCTGCCTTTGCTCGGCTTCCGGTATAGTATCGCCCTCGCCCGGGGCCAGAAACAAGTTGGCGTCGATGCCGTGCTGGCGAGTATACAGATCGTAGTAGCGGCCGTGCAGCGCATAGAGGGACTCGTGCGTGCCGCGCTCCACAATTCTCCCGTTCTCGACTACGAGGATCTGGTCCGCCCTGCGGATGGTGGACAAGCGGTGAGCGATCACGAACGTCGTGCGGCCCTCCATTAGGTAGGAGAGCCCTGCCTGAATGGCCGCCTCGGACTCGGAATCGAGGCTCGAGGTCGCTTCGTCGAGGATGAGAATGCGCGGATCGGCCAGGATGGCACGCGCTATCGAGACGCGCTGCCGCTGGCCTCCCGAAAGCTTGACGCCGCGCTCGCCGACGATTGTGTCGTACTTCTTTTCGAAACGCTCGGCGAACTCGTGAACGTGGGCGATGCGGCAGGCTTCCAGAATCTCCGCCTCGGTCGCGCTGGGGCGCGCGAACGCGACGTTCTCGCGTATGGTGCCATCGAACAGGAATGTATCCTGTAGAACCACGCCCAACTGCGTGCGGTACGAGTCCAGCCGCACGGTCGAGAGGTCGTTACCGTCCACTTGCACAGTTCCCGCGGAGGGCTGATGGAACGCTGCGATGAGGCTGATGATGGTTGACTTGCCGGAGCCCGAAGGCCCGACCAGCGCAGTGGCGGTTCCCGGCCGCGCTTCGAAGTTCACGTTATACAGCACGGGTTTGTCGGGATCGTACGCGAAGTCGACGTGGTCGAAAGTGACGAAGCCCTGAATCGGGCCGATGGCGCGCGCGCGCCGCGGCTCTTCGTCTTCGGGCTTTTCGTGCAGCACTTCCTGCGTGCGGTCCAGACCCGCCAAGGCCTCGGTCAATTGGGTGCCGATTCCGACCACCTGGAACATCGGCGCGACCAGGAATGCCAGCATCGCGGTGAACGTCACGAACTCGCCCAGTGTCAGCGTGCCCGCGAAGATTTGCCGGGCGCCGAGAAACATCACCACTGCACCGACCACGCCCATCAGCACCGTAGCCGAGAGGCTCATCAGCGACATAGCGGTCAGCGAACTCAGGACATTGTTCAGAAGCCGCTCGACTCCGCCGGAGAATACTCGGGCCTCTTCGGCCTCGGCGTGATAGCCCTTCACAACGCGCACGCCGGCGAGGGATTCGGTGAGGCGTCCAGTGACGTCGGCATTGATCTTTCCGCGCTCGCGAAAAATAGGCCGGATTCGCTTGAATGCCACGTTCAGAATCAAGCTGAACACGCCGATGAACAGGAGTGCCGTGCCCGTCAGCAGAGCGCTGATGCGCAACAGATATACGAGCGCGAAGAGAGCCGTAAGCAGGCCGCCGACGAACTCCACCAGGCCGGTGCCGACCAGGTTGCGCACACCCTCGACGTCGCTCATGATGCGCGAGACGAGCACGCCGGCCTTGTTCGAGTCGTAGTAGGCCACCGGCAAACGCCCGACATGCTCCTGAACGCGGCGCCTAAGTTGCGCGATCAGACGCTGACCTTCTTTCGAAAGAAGCTGCGTCAGGGTAAACGACGTGAGGCCCTGGATCATAGTGGCGGCCAGCACGGCGAGCACCAGCGGTGTGAGAAGTTGGATGTGATGTTTGCCGAGGACGTCGTCGACGAGGTACCTGGTGGAGGCGGGCAGCACCAGACCCGCGGCCCGGTTGATCACCATCAACCCCATGCCAAGAGCCAGCAGGCCGCGGCGCGGGCGGACCCGTACTTTAAGCAGGGGAAGCGCTCCCCCGATGGCATCGCTGGTTTTCTTTTTTGGTTTCGAGGGGCCCACGGATTCTCTCCTCTCCAGGGTACAGGGCGCCGCCCCGAACCGCTACTGGCCGAATGGGCGGGGCAGATCGCTCTTTCGGCGAGTCCGCCGGCGATACAATGACAGAAATCATGGACCAGCACGGGCACGCGCACCATCACCACCACGCTCATCAAGAGGTTCCCTCGGAGCTCACGCTCCGGGTGAAGGCGCTCGAATCCCTGCTCGTGGAAAAAGGCCTGGTCGATCCTGCCGCTCTCGATGCGTTGATTGATACCTATGAGCACAAAGTCGGGCCGCGCAACGGCGCGCGCGTGGTCGCCAAAGCTTGGGTCGATCCAAGCTACAAGCAGCGCCTGCTCGCCGACGCCACTGCGGCGATCGCGGAACTAGGCTATGCCGGCCGCCAGGGCGAGCACATGGTGGTTGTCGAGAACAGCCCCAAGGTCCACAACCTGGTCGTCTGTACGCTGTGTTCCTGCTATCCGTGGACGGTATTGGGATTGCCGCCGGTCTGGTACAAGTCGGCGCCATACCGCTCCCGTGCTGTGATCGACCCGCGGGGCGTGCTGCGCGAGTTCGGCACCGAACTACCCGAAGAAGTCGAAGTGCGTGTGTGGGACAGCACGGCGGAGCTGCGTTACCTCGTCTTGCCCGAGCGCCCGGCGGGTACCGAAAACCTCACCGAGGAGCAACTCGCTTCCCTGGTGACGCGCGATGCCATGGTCGGCGTCACCAAGATCGGATCCCCCGTATGAATAGCATTCATGACATGGGCGGCATGCACGGCATGGGCCCGATCGAATATGAAAAGAACGAGCCCGTCTTTCACGCGCCGTGGGAGGGCCGCGTTTTCGCTCTCAACGTGGCGATGGGCGCCTGGCGGAAATGGAATATCGATGCCTCGCGCCACGGCATCGAACTCATTCCGGCGGCCGATTATCTGCGGATGAGTTACTACGAAAAGTGGTTTACGCGGCTCCTCGACCTGCTGCTGAAGAGCGGCCTGGTATCGCCCGCGGAACTCGAAAGCGGCCGGCCGGCGCCGGGCACGCCGAAACTGGAACCGCCGTTCACTGCGGCCAAAGTGGCCGAGACACTCGGAAAAGGCGGCCCCGCCAGCCGGAACGTGCCGGTACCCGCGCTGTTTCACGCGGGCCAGCGCGTGCGCGCCCGCAACCTGAATCCAACCGGTCATACCCGGCTGCCGCGGTACGTCCGGGGCAGGGTCGGCACCGTCGACCGCGATCACGGCGTTTTCGTCTTTCCGGACAGCAATGCCCAGTTTGTCGGTGAGAAGCCGCAGCACGTTTATTCCGTGCGATTCGCGGCGCGCGAGCTCTGGGGTCCGGAAGCTTCGGAGCGCGATTCGGTTTACGTGGACATGTGGGATGACTACCTCGAACCAGCCTGATCTCAGTGCGCTGCCTCGCCTGCCGCGCGATTCCGGCGGACCGGTGTTCGCCGAGCCTTGGCAGGCGCAAGCGTTCGCCCTCGCCGTGAAGCTTTCCGAGCAAGGCCATTTCACCTGGAAGGAATGGACCGCCGCGCTGGCGGAAGAGCTGCGGGCCGCCGCGTCCCGCGGGGAGCCCGACGACGGCTCCAGGTATTACGAGCATTGGTTGAGGGCTCTGGAACGGCTGGTCGCCGCGAAAGGCCTATCCGACCCGGCCGCGCTCGCCGAACGCAAGGAAGCCTGGGCCGAGGCCTACCGCCGGACGCCGCACGGAAAACCGGTGGAGCTGAAGTAGTGTGGCGCGCCGTGATGCCGCGGTTCTAGTTCGGACGCGTCTACTCGTTCGGGGCGAGATAGCCGCGGCGCCACGAAGCGCGCAGGTCGCGCGCGGCTAAGGCGGGCTGCAACTGCACGCGGACGCGGTGATACCGGCCGTCGTTCTGCCGCTGCTTTGAGCCGTAACCAAGGACATATTGCGAGCGGATCAGCGAACCGAGCGTTTCCATAGCGTCGGGCAGGTCGGCGAGTTTGCGAACCCAAACTACGTGGCCGCCTGTCTCGTCGCAGATCTTCTCCAGCGTTTGCGGCCGCTCGAAGAGGCTGATCGCAAAAACCCGAATATCGGCCTCCTTCAGGACGGACAAAAGCTCGGCTCCGGAGTAGCGGCTATTGTTGTCGCCGCCGTCGGAGAGCACCAGCAGCACCTTCCGCGGGTTTTCCGCGCGCCGCATGTGCTGCGTTCCGAGGTATATGGCGTCGATCAGCGCGGTCCAGCCGTGCGCCTCCACGAAGTTCAGGCGCTCGGAAATCGCATCGATCGAATGCGTGAAAGGCGCGGCCAGCTCGGCTTTGTCGCTGAACTTAATGAGCAGGTATTCATCGCCGGGCGAAGTCGTCTCCAGGAATTGCCCCACGGCCATGCGGGAGTCGGCGATGCGGTTCTTCATGCTGCGGCTGCTGTCAAACACGATTCCGATGGAAGCCGGGGCGTCGGATATGGTAAAGGTCGTGATTTCCTGCTCCACGTTGTCTTCGAAGATTCGGAAATCCTCCTTGCGCAGGCCCAT
>CAYMHP010000299.1:0-7555 GCA_964390225.1 uncultured Solibacteraceae bacterium | reverse complement strand
GGTCTCCAGCTCGAAAGGCCCAGAAGCGGGCGTCTGGGTGATCGCGGAAACCACCGGCCTGCCGACCCGCTACATCAAGGAAGTCGTCACCGACGACCGCGGCCGTTATTTGATCCCCGATCTGCCGAAGGCCAAATATACGGTCTGGGCGCGCGGGTACGGCCTGGTCGATTCGCCCAAGATCGAGACCGAGCCCGGCAAGCTGGTGAATCTGAAGCCCAGCCCCGCGCCGGACGCGAAGACGGCCGCGAAGCTCTATCCCGCCAATTACTGGTATGCCCTGCTCAAGGTGCCCGAGAAGAGCGAGTTCCCCGGCACCGGCCCCGAGGGCAACGGCATTTCTCCGAACGTCAAGGCGCAGGACCAATGGATTCACCTCATCAAAACCGACAGCTGCGAGTCTTGCCACCAACTCGGCAATCTGTACACGCGCACGATTCCTTCGATGTTCAGCAGCCTGGATTCTCCGGCGCAGCAGTGGATGCGCCGCGTGAAGTCCGGCCAGGCCGGGAACGCCATGGTGGGCGGACTGGGCCAACTGGGCCCGGCGCGCGCCACGCAGTTGTTCGGCGACTGGACCACGCGGATCGCCCACGGCGAACTGCCCAAGGAAGCGCCTCCCCGGCCGCAGGGCCTCGAGCGCAACGTCGTCATCACGCAATGGGACTGGGCCGACGAGAAGGCGTACCTGCATGACGAGATCTCGACCGATAAACGCAATCCGAGCGTCAACGCCAATGGGCTGATCTACGGTTCGCCCGAAGAGAGCCGCGATTACCTGCCGGTTCTCGATCCGGTCCACAACACCATCAGCCAGGTAAAGGTTCCGTATCGCGATCCGAACACGCCGGGGCAGCCGAAACCGCTGGAGCCGTCGGCCGTGTGGGGCGATGAAGCGATCTGGGACAGCCACACCACCGTGCATAACCCGATGTTCGATGAACGCGGCCGGGTCTGGTTCACGTCCCGCATCCGCCCCGCCGACGATCCCGCGTACTGCAAATCCGGGTCGAGCAACGAATCGGCCAAGCTCACTCCGCTGGAGCGCTCCGGCCGGCAGCTTGCCGTTTACGATCCGGCTGCGAAGAAGGTTTCTCTGATCGACACGTGCTACAGCACGCACCATCTGCTATTCGCTCACGATGCCAACAACACGCTATGGACCAGCAGCGGGGGCGGCGGTGGCGTGGTGGGCTGGCTGAATACGAAAATGTGGGACCAGACTCACGATGAGCAGAAGTCCCAGGGCTGGACGGCCCTGGTGCTGGACACCAATGGCAACGGCAAGCGCGACGAGTACCTGGAAGCGCAGCAGGGCGTGGTGACGGCGCCCAGCGGCGAAAGCCTGGGAACGTCGGCCGCCATCAGCGGCGTGCCCGATCCCACAAAGGATACACGCCTGAATGCCGCGTTTTACGGGCTCGGCATAGGCCCCGACGGGATGATCTGGGGTAGTGTGCTCGGTTTCCCGGGTGGGCTCGTGCGGCTGAATCCGGGATCGCATCCTCCTGAGACAGCTCTGGCGGAATACTACGAAGTTCCGTGGAACAATCCCAAGGCGAAGGTGCAGGGCTACTCGCCGCGCGGCATGGATGTCGACGGCAAAGGCGTCGTTTGGGTCGCTCTGGGCAGTGGACATTTGGCGAGCTTCGATCGCAGCAAGTGCAAAGGCCCACTCAACGGCCCGAAGGCCATTGGGCAGCATTGCCCCGAGGGCTGGACGCTCTATCCCACGCCCGGGCCGAATTTCCTGAACGTCAAGGAGTCCGGCAGCGCCGACTCGCACTACTACGATTGGGTCGATGAGTTCGATACCCTGGGCTTGGGCAAGAACACGCCTATCGCCACCGGGAACGGCTCGGATTCCCTGCTCGCGCTGGTCAACGGCAAGTTCGTTGTTCTGCGGGTGCCCTATCCGCTCGGCTTCTTCGCCAAAGGCATGGACGGCCGCATCGACGATGCGAAGGCGGGATGGAAAGGCAAGGGAGTGTGGACCACGTGGGGGACGCGCACGGCGTACCACGGCGAGACGGGGAAGGGGACGCTTCCGAAGGTGGTGCATTTCCAGATGCGTCCTGACCCACTGGCGAACTGACGGCGTCCGCGCAATGGGAACCGCGGCATGACTGCCGCGGCTCGAAATTCGCCTGCGGCTGTCGCGTTCGGGCTAGACATGTTAACGTCATTCCACTGGCGCGGCGCCGTTGTATAATTTCGCTAAAAGCGATTTCGTATGAGGAGGACCGTTATGTTCGCGCGCTTGTTTGCGCCGCGTTTCGCGTTGTTTTGCCCGTCAGCGCGAAGAAGTTTTCTGCCGAAACTGTCGATCCTTGCCGTCGCCTGCGGGCTGGCGGTGGGTGCATCCGGACCCACCACCGTTAAAGGCGTGCTCATCGACAAGGCCTGCTCGGCCAAGGCCGAGGTGCGGGTCCTGTCCACCGGAATTCAGGGCGGGATGATCGTGGCTGAAGCGCATACTCGGGAATGCGCGCTCATGCCGGCCTGCGAAAAGAGCGGCTACGGCGTGTTCACGTTCGACGATAACAAATTCCTGGCATTCGACGAAGCCGGGAACCGGAAAGCCCTCGCCGCAATAAAGGCTTCCAAGAAGCTTGACGACCTGGAAGTGGAAGTCACCGGGGAAGTCAAGGGCGACACGATTAAGGTAGAAAGCCTCAAGCTGCTGTAGCGCGTTTTCTCGCCCGGCCCGCTGTCGCTCCCGAAATTTGGCGGCAAATACACCACTGGCATGCTACCTGCGGAGAACTCCGTGTATGGGCGCGGTATGGTTTCCAGTGTTGATGATCATCCTGGCGGTAATCGCTGGTCTGTGGTTCCTGACAACTCGTCGAGGCGCATGAGCCGGCACGCGGTTACAGCTTGTTTTCGAGTAGCGTTTCAATAATCGAAAGGTCGTCGACGAAGAGTTCCCGTTCGGCTTCTGCAGCGCCGGCTGGAACCAGATTCATGCAGTTTATGCGGAGTTGCCGGAGCCGTGAGCCTGTGGTTCCACGGCCTCCCAGATAAACCGTGACATCGGCCTTCTGCCGTTCCAGGGACAACCCAAGCCAGCTGAGAAAAACGAATTCGTGAAGCCGGCGCAGGGCTTCGGTCACGGTCGAATGTTGAAACTCGGGAGCGAGGCCCTGTTCGTAAACGTTCGTTTGCGGGCACCAGTACGACGCGAGTTGCACCAGTCGCCCGATGATGGATGGGTTCGAGAGCACGTGGTCATACACCGCTTTGACGGCGGCATCCTTTTCGACTTCGCCCGCGAAGTCTTCCCAGGAAAAGCGGCCGTCCGTGTGGCTCTCGGTTACCATGACGTGGCTGGTCAGCTACCGTGCCGTCCTGGAATCACCTTATCAACCGATGGCGCGAGCCACAAGACTGCACAGTTGCATATCGTTTGCCAGCAGTACCGCCGTAACCGTGCGGTCGCCCACTTACCTGGATGCGCGAGTCGGGGCGGGCTTGGCCGGCGCCGCCGGATGTTTCAATTCCGCATCCAACACAGGTTTGAGCTTGGCCAGGGTGATGGGACCGTTGTAACGTTTCCCGTCGATAAAGAGCGTGGGGGTAGAATCGACTCCGACGTGCTCGCCATCGGTAATGTCGCGGGCCACGAGGCGCTTGACCTCGGCCGACTCAAGGTCCGCTTGGAAGCGCTTCATGTCCAATCCCGCGGCCCCCGCGAGCGACAGAATCTTCGCGCGCGAGAGATTGCCCTTGAGCGCAAACATGTCGTCGTGCATAACCCAGAACTTGCCTTGCTTCTGGGCGGCGAGCGCGGCTGCCGCGGCTAATGCAGCCTGCGAATGGCTATCGAGGGGGAACTCTTTAAAGATGAGTTTCACTTGCGAGGAGTACGTCTTGAGGACCTGGTCCAGTTCCGGCGTGGCTGCGACGCAGAACGGGCATTGAAAGTCGGAGAACTCCACCAGCGTGACACGGGCATTCTGAGCTCCGCGGACCGGGGCGTCGCCCAGCGAAATATTCACCGGATCTTCCAGTAGCTGGTTGTGCTCGTCGGGCCCATGGCCGAATTGGGACGCCTTCGCCGCTGCTAAAGCCTGAGCCGCGCTGTGTCCTTTGCGGAGCTCGTCCACGATCACCGAAGCCATGCCGCGGCTGTAAGTGCAGTTTGGATCTTTAGTGCGGCACTCCGCCATCTTCATGCCGCAGCCGCACGAGCAATCGTTCTCGCGAAGGAGTTTCAGTGCGGTCGCTTTCTGCGCAGCAGTCAGGCCCGACAAATCGACGCTGGGCAACGACGTGGCCGTCGTCCAATCCTGCGCCAGCAACAAAACGGCCCCCAACAGGCCGCCGAAGACGCACAACCCTACGATTTTCCGTGCGCGCATCCGTAAACTCCCCTCTCGTCTATGGTATCGCGGACCGAGCGGGCGGGGGTCCCTCATGTTGTCCTGGAGATCCTTGATATATTGATCCGATATCGAAATGGCCTGCGGTGTCCCATGGCCGCCGTGAGAGGACCTTTCAACGCTCAAGGGAGGAAGACCATGCAAATTCGCTTTCGTAACGCGACCGGCCGCCTCGCGGCCGCCTTGCTGTTTCTGGGCGCCCAGTACGCACTTGCGCACATCCGGATTTATCCAACCGAGTCGAACTTTGGCGCGCGTGAGAAATACACGATGCGCGTGCCCAATGAGAAGCAGGTCGCGACCGTGCGCATCGAGGGCGAATTTCCGCCCGAGGTCAACATCTACGATTTCGAGTTCAAGCCGGGCTGGAAACTCGACTTCAAAAAAGACGAGAAGGGAAAGATCACCGGGGCGGTATGGACCGGCAAGATCGCTCCCTACGAATTCGTCGAATTCGGCATGCTGGGCCTGAACCCGAAGGAAGGCTCCAATCTCGTCTGGAAATTCGTCCAGTTTTACGAAGACGGTTCCAAGGAGGAGTTCACGGGCCCGCTCGGATCGCGCTTCCCTTCTCCCGTGACCAAACTGAAAAGTGTCGAGGCCGCCGGCGGGCAGTAATACGAGCCGCGCCCTCACGGCACCCGGCTGCATTTCGAGACCGCCTTTTCAGCCGCGGCCGTAACGCCGCGGGCAGGTGCGTTGTCGAGAGTTAATCGCAGGGGTTGCCCGAAGGTATTCTTGCCCCCTAGGCAAGTTCCGGCTAATTTCAGATCAGTCTGTAGTGGGTGGCCTCCCGAAAATCTCTCGGCGAGAGGGAGGCTGCCCATTACGGCGGGAGATCCGATGCCCCAATCGCAACCGCGAAAAGTTTCCGACCGGCGCCGCACAGACGACTGTCCGGTTTGCCTGGGACCGCACGACCCGGAGATTCACGAGGCCACTGTAAATGTGCGTGAGTGGTTTCGTCTGGAAGTGACGAAGAGCTTTGCGCCTCCACTCGAACTGCAGCCGCCTCAATAGTCGGTGCGTGTTGGGTGGGGCCGTTCCGGTGCCGTGCTTCCTCTTACACGGGTGCTTCACCGCAGCGGACCCGCGCCCGGTTTCCGGCGGGCCGCGTCCCGTAAGGGCGGGGGTCACCCGGTAACACGATTACCGGCGCTACTTTAGAGTTTGAACAGTTCCCGTAGACGCCGCGTCTGCACCCGGCTCACCGGCACCTCGGTATGCTTCCGGTCGTCCATGCGGAGCTGATAGCTGGATTTGAACCACGGCACCACTTCCTTGATCCGGTTGATGTTCACCAGGTAGGAACGGTGCACCCGCCAGAACATGTCGCGGTCGAGATTGGCCTGCAGATCCTCGATTGTGCGATAGGTCGATTGGCCTTCCAGGCTGGTGGTCACGACCGTGATCAGCCCGTTATCGATGGTCGCGTAAATCACATCGTTCGCGTCGACAATAAAGTGTCTGCTGTTCGCGCGGACCAGCAGCTTGCTGCGCGGTGCGGCCGCCGCTCTCGGAGTGGCCGCGTTACCCGCCGTGGCGCCTGGGGTCTTTTTCTCCTGGATCATGCGCCGCGCGCGCTCGATTGTCTCGGCTAGGCGCCCCTTTTCTACCGGCTTCAGCAGGTAATCCAGCGCTTCCAGGCGGAACGCCTCTACGGCGTACTGGTCGTAGGCCGTCACGAAAATAAAATGCGGCAATTCCAGTTCGCGCTCCCTGAGCCGGCGCACTACGCCCATGCCGTCCAGCCCCGGCATGTGTACGTCCAGGAACACGAGTTCGGGCTCTAACTTCTGGATCACGTCGACGGCTTCCAAGCCGTTGGAAGCTGCCGCAACTACTTCAACTTCCGGAAAATCTTTCAAGAGATAGGCGAGCTCGTCACAAGCCAACTGCTCATCATCGACTACAACGGTCGTGAGTGTTGCCGTCGCACGATCACGCATGGAGTTGGTATTATATCATTTCGACTTTCAAGGAGAACGCACTTTGCCCCACAGAGAGAACGTCCAAATTGCGCCTGCGGACGGGAAACTGGGTGTCCTGATCCCCGGAATGGGCGCGGTGACGACGACGTTCATCGCGGGTTTAGAAGCGATCAAACGCGGACTGGGAAAGCCGATCGGCTCCCTCACCCAGATGGGAACCATCCGTCTGGGGAAGCGTACCGAGGGTAGGAGCCCCGCCATACGGGACTTTGTGCCTCTGGCCAATATCGAGGACATCGTGGTCGGGGGGTGGGACATTTTTCGCGACCACGCCTACGATGCCGCATTGAAAGCGGGGGTGCTCGACACGTCGCTGCTCGAACAGTTGAAGGAGCCTTTGACGGCGGTAAAGCCGATGAAGGCCGTCTTCGACCAGAATTACGTGAAGCGCCTGAACGGCCCCAACGTCAAAACCGGCGGCTCCAAAATGGACCAGGCCGAAATGCTCATGGACGATATTCGGCGGTTCAAAGAATCCACGGGTGTTTCGCGCATGACCATGATCTGGTGTGCTTCCACCGAAGTGTTCCACCAGCCTGCGGCGGTGCATGCCACCCTCAAAGATTTTGAGTGCGGGCTGCAGAAAAGCGATCCGGAGATTTCGCCGAGCCAGATCTACGCATACGCAGCATTGAAATCGGGCGTGGCTTACGCTAACGGCGCTCCCCACATGACCACCGATACGCCGGCGCTGCTGGAACTGGCTCGGGAGATGAATCTACCGGTCGCGGGCAAGGACTTCAAGAGCGGCCAGACGTTCATGAAAACGCTGATCGCCCCCGGTCTGAAGTCCCGCATGCTCGGCCTGAGCGGGTGGTTCTCCACGAACATTCTGGGCAACCGGGACGGCGAGGTCCTGGACGACCCCGGCTCGTTTCGCTCCAAGGAAGTCAGCAAGTCCTCGGCGCTCGAGTACATTCTGCAGGGCCAGTTGTACCCCGACCTGTACCGGGACTTCTATCACAAAGTCCGCATCGAGTACTATCCCCCGCGTGGCGATGCCAAAGAAGGATGGGACAACATCGACATTTTCGGGTGGCTCGGTTACCCCATGCAGATCAAGGTCGATTTCCTCTGCCGCGATTCGATTCTCGCCGCGCCGCTGGTCCTGGACATCGTTCTGTTGATGGATCTGGCGCAGCGCGCGGGGATGCGAGGCATTCAGGAATGGCTGTCTTT
>CAYMHP010000298.1:0-7666 GCA_964390225.1 uncultured Solibacteraceae bacterium | reverse complement strand
GGAAGATCGTCGGGAATTCCCCGTAGAAGCGCGGGAAGAAGGCCATGCCGCCGGTCTCCTTGGCAAAGGTGCGCATGGCGTTGTCGGCTTGCAGGAAATCGAGACGCTGAATGTTTCCCAGCGCGCCGTAGGCGTCGGCGAGTTCGCGCAACGTCTGCATTAACCCGATCGGGTAGACCGGAACTCCCGACTGCTGCAGAATCTTCCGCGTCTGATCGTAGTTCTTCTTGCTCAGGGTGTCAATGCCGGAGGAGATGAGCACGATTGCCTTGCGACCCTCGATCCCGGACATGCGCTCGGCGGTGTCGGTGAGCGCGTCGTACAAATTGGATTCCGAGAATGCCGGAATGTTAAGCCGCTGCAGCGCTTCCTGGATCTTGGCGCGGTCCTGCGTGAAGTCTGTGAGGATCTCCGGCCGGATGTCATACGCCACCACGGCCACGTAATCCTCGGGTCTTAAGCTCTGCACAAACCCGTAGGTCGCCGTGAGCGTCTGGTACCAGGTCTGGCCCCAATACTGCTGGAACAGGTTGCTGAATTCGATCACCATCGCGACCGTCATGGGCGCTTCGCCTTGATTCACGCCCTTGATCTGCTGCGGCACATTGTCTTCGAGGACCCGGAAGTTCCCCGGCGGGATGCCGGGAATAAAATGGCCCTTATTATCGAGGATGGCAACGTCCACGGTCACCACGTCCACATCGCTCTTGAACGTGGCGAGGCCGGTCGTGTCCGGCGGCGCCGCTTTCTTGCTCAGCTTCGACGGGATCTTCGGCAGATCGGAGTCGTCGGTCTTGTCTTCAGTCTTGTTGGGTTTGCGAGGACGGGAAACCGTGGCTCCTGGGTCGCGGTTGGGCCCTTGTTCCTGGCCTATCAATACTCCGGCCAAGACAAGCAGTGCGAGAGCACACAAAACGGCAATTTTCCAGGATCGCATAGGCGTACTTCTGAGGTAACTATAGCAAAAGGACGCGTCCGAGCGCCCTGCCGTTGCAGCGGACATCGGCCGCTTTCGCTGGATTTTGGCAACGACCGCCCTTACGGGACGCGGCTGAGATCGTCTACGCCGTGGCGGTCACGCCTTGGGTTCGTTAGCGGAATACGGCCGCGGGAAACTCTCAGTTCACCCAGGGGCCTCGTCCGCCGCCATGCTTCCGCATATAGACCTGGAACTTCTTCTTGGCGCGCTGGACCTTCCATTGCCGGTACGCGGAGGTCGCTCCGGCCAGACTCGTGCCGAGGCGCGGCATCTTCATTTTCAGGTAGATGTACCCGAAGAGCATTCCCCCGAGGTGGGCGATGGTGCTAACGCCGGTGTTGGGGCCAAATGTCAGCAGCAGCTCAATCGCGGCGTAGATCATCACCATGTACTTGGCTTTGATGGGAAACAGGAAATTCATCAGCACGGTCTGGTTCGGATATAAAACGCCGAACGCCACCAGCAATCCGAAGATCGCTCCGGAAGAGCCAACCGTGGGAGTGGTCCAGTCTCCAATCGCCATGTTCACGGCGAGCACGCAAACGCCTGCAGCTATCCCGCAGAGGAAGTAATACTTGAGAAACCGCCGCGTTCCCCAGTCGCGCTCGAGCATCGAACCGAACATCCACAACGTCAGCATATTGAACAGCAGATGCGTGATGCCGGCGTGCAGGAACATGTAGGTGAACAACTGCCAGACCATGAAATTGCGCACCGCCGCCACGGCGCTGAGCGCCAGCAGGACGGTGGCATTGCCGCGCACGGCGGGTCCACCGAGGAAGTACAGTAGAAATATCGCGACGTTGCTGATCAGGAGCCACTTCACACCCGTCGGAAAGTATCCGAAAAACGCGGAGCGGGTGTACGGCGACCGGGTGTATCGCATGGCGGGTCTCTAGAAGTTAGAATATCAGAAGCGTTCTCGCCCTCAAGACGCTGTTCGATCACCTTTTCCGAAGCGATTCAGCACATGCGAGCACAGTTGCAGCAGTGCCGCGCCGCCCAACCAGACCTGCCAGTGCGAGAAAACACCGGTAGGAATCGCAAAACTGCTCGTCCAGTTGAGATCGGCGGCAATTCGCCACAACCCGAGGACAAACGCCATCAGCGTCGCGGGTGTGAGCAGCGCCGCGATGGCCAGCGCCGTGCGGCGCTGCCGGGCGCGTCTCTGAGCGCGCTTGGGAGGCCGCGTAAGCCGGATTCTGACCACCATGACGGTTGATACCAATCTAACAATTTCCGGCTTAACCGCGACAGTACTCGAAGGAGATACATGCAACGGTTCAACACCGCAATTCTCGGAACCGGCTTTGTAGGCCGGCTGCACATGGAAGCGCTTCGCCGGCTCGGCTCGGTTGAACTTTACGCGATCGCAGAGTTCGATGTGGAAAAGGCGAAACGGTTCGCTGAAGAATTCAACATACCTCGCGTAGAAGCCGACTACAAACGGCTGCTCGCCGATCCCGCGATCGACGTGGTGCATGTCTGTACGCCCAACTCGCTTCACTATCGGATGAGCAAGGATGCATTGCTCGCCGGCAAGCATGTGCTTTGTGAGAAACCCCTGGCCACCTCGAGCACCGACGCCCGCGAACTCGTCGACTTGGCACGCCAAACCAAGCTCCGCAACTGCACGTTTCACAATCTTCGGTTTTATCCGATGGTGCAGCAGATGCGGCGTATGCGCGAAGACGGCGATCTGGGAGAACTCCTGGTGGTGCAAGGCACCTACTCACAGGATTGGCTACTGCTCGAGACAGACTGGAACTGGCGTCTGGAATCGAGCACCAATGGCCCGTCGCGCTGCATGGCAGATATCGGCTCACACTGGTGCGACATGGCTGAGCATGTCACGGGGTTGCGCATCAGTTCGCTCTGCGCTGACCTGCAAACATTCCACAAGTTCCGTAAGCGACCGGCGGGCGCGGTGGAAACATTCGCAAGCAAGCTACTGCGTCCGGAGGATTACCAGGAGGTCCCCGTCGATACCGAAGATTTCGGCGCGGTGATCTTCCGCATGGGCGAGCGTACGAGAGGAGCGTTCACCGCGAGCCAGGTCTCGTCCGGAAGGAAGAACCGCCTCAGCCTGGAAATCTATGGCACCAAGGCCGGCGTGGCGTGGGACCAGGAACGTCCGGACGAGTTGTGGATCGGATACCGTGACGGCGGAAACCAGATCGTGGTCAAAGATCCTTCGTTGCTGAAGGAGCGCGTACGGCCCTACGCCGATCTGCCGGGCGGGCACAGCGAGGGCTACGACGAGACCTTCAAGCAGGTCTTCCGCCGTTTCTATGCGTCGATTGCGGATCCCGCAATCGACCCCGACTACCCGCAGTTTGCCGACGGCCTGCGCCAATTGATCCTTCTCGACGCGGAACTCGCCAGCGATGCGCGGCGCGCTTGGGTGGACGTTCCGGACTTCGAAACCCCCGTCCGCGTCGAGCCTCGCTCTACTGAGTCAGCCGGAAAATCACGGTGATGGGCGCAATCACCTCCACCGGTTCGCCGTTCAGCAGCGTCGGTTGATAAACCCACTGGCTCACCGCATCGAGAGCGGCGCGCGCAAGCAGCGGGTGACCGTTGACCACATGGAGCTCCCGAACGCGGCCATCCGTTCCGATGATGCCCATCAGTTCGACAGTCCCGGAGATGCGGGCCTGGCGCGCAATTGGCGGGTAGACGGGCTCGATGCGATGGACCAGCCGCGCCAACTGCACAGCCCCGCCCTGACGGATCCTGGTTGGCTGCCCTGGTTGCACTCTGGTCGCGGGCGCAGGCGCCGTTTGCGGCGGAGGCATGGGCGCCGGCTGTTCGATCGGCGCCAGAGCCGTGAAGATAGCGCCAGGCACGGAATTCGTTACGCCCGGCTCGGCCCGATACGTTTCGGCCGCCGCGGGCGGATCGTCAATGGTGGCCACGGCCGGCGGAATCGTCGCCGGCTGGTAGAGCTTGCCGCCGACCATCTGCCATGGCTTCATGGGGCGCGCAGGCGCAGGTGCTTGCGGTTTGACTGCAGCGGGCGGAGGTCCGGGCGATAGAATCCACGTCAGCGTTTGCGCCTTGGGTAGAAGATCCGGCCAGATCAGCGGGACCATCAGCATCGATGAAACCAGCGCGCATTCGCCGGCGAATCCCACGATTACAGCCCAGCTCCGCACCGGCGCTGGGGACAGCACAGCCCTTTCGAACATATCCGCCTCCTCGCACGGACACACACCTCCCGTGAATCGCATAGCGGGTTCGCTGGATTGTTTCGGGAGGTTGGTGACCGGCCTTCAATCCGATAGACACCGCGTTCTTGCGAGAAGTTCCGGCATGATGAAGATGTGCAATTGCCGGAAGAGATGCGGTCCGCGATGGAAGAGCATGTGGCGGCCGCCGGCTTCGCCGCGGTCAAGCTCGCCGCCAAAATCATGTCGCAGGCGTACCGCGAGGGCAACGCGGCGTCCCTCGCCCACATGCCCGCGGACCAACGGGTCGCGGCGTACCTGGTGATTCGCATGCCCGGAACCTACGCCGCTGCTGCCGCCGTGCTGCGCGAGGTCCGGGAACGCATCTCCGGCGGAGCGATCGGTTCCGTGCTGGATGTCGGAACCGGCACTGGCGCGGCCTCTCTCGCAGCGCGCGCCACCTTTGCGGAAGCGAGCCAGTTCACTTTGATCGAGCGGGACAGGAACTTCGGCCGCCTGGCAAGGCAGTTCCTGCCGGACGCGGAAATTCGAATCGAGGATTTCACGCGGATCAAAACCCTTCCGCCCCACGATCTCGTCATTGCGGCGTATTCCCTGGGCGAGAGCCTGGCGCCTGAAATTGCCGCCCGGATGTGGGAGGCCACGCGCGTTGCCATGGTGGTGATTGAGCCTGGCTCGCCAAGCGGGTTCGCATTGGTGCGCGACATACGGGCGCTCCTGCTGCGGGAAGGCGGCGCCATGCTCGCGCCTTGCCCGGCCGAAGGTCCCTGTCCGATAGCGGCGCCCGATTGGTGCCATTTCGCCGCGCGTGTGGAGCGCACTTCCCTGGTCCGCCGCATGAAAGACGCAGAACTGAGCTATGAAGATGAGAAATTCAGCTACATCGCCGGCGGCCGTGAGCCGGTGGCCCTGGCGCCGGCACGGATCGTCCGCCGTCCCCGCGTAGAGCCGGGACTCATCACGCTCGAGGTCTGCGCTCCACAAGGCCTCCAAACCATTCGCATACCGAAGCGTGACCGCGATGCATTCCGTGCTGCCCGCCGCGCCGCTTGGGGCGACCCATTCGCCCCGCTATGATAAAACCAATGCTCGACCGGCAACAGGCCTGGAACATTCTCTGCGAGTTTACGCAGTCGGAGAGCCTTCGCAAGCACGCACTTGCCGTCGAAGCCTGCGTAGTGGCCTACGCCCGAAAATTGAAAGGCGACGAACAGAAGTGGTCCGTCACCGCGCTGCTGCACGATTTCGATTGGGAGATTCATCCGCAGGCGCCCGACCATCCTATGAAGGGGGAAGCCCTGCTTGCCGAGCGCGGTGTCGACTCCGAGATCCGGCGCGCCATTCTTTCTCACGCCAACTATAGCGGTGTCCCCCGCGAGTCGCCGCTCGAAAAAACGCTGTACGCCTGCGACGAATTGGCCGGCTTCATTACCGCGATCTCGTATGTGAAACCGCGCCGCAGCGTCTTCGAAGTGGATGTGCCGTCCGTTAAAAAGAAAATGAAAGACAAAGCCTTTGCGCGTTCCGTGAACCGCCAGGACATCGTAGAGGGCGCCGAGGAACTGGGCGTGCCGCTCGACGACCACATCGATTTCTGCATCAAGGCCATGCAGGAAAAAGCCGATGACCTGGGCCTGAAGGGGTCGTTATAAGGGGCTTCCCGCCTTCGCACAAATAGAGTAGACTACCGTTCCATGTCGTCACCACAACCAGCAACCCTCGATCAGATTAAACTCGCCATGGCGCGAACGAACGATTTGTTCAATACCGAGGTGATCGCCAAGCGCAATTTCGACGCCCTCGATAACATTTATACGGCCGGCGCGCGCATTCTTCCGCCGGGAGCACCGATGGTTTCCGGACGGGAGGCCATCAAGAAGTTCTGGTCCGATCTGGTTCAGTCCGTCAATGCGAAATCGGCCGTGCTGTTTTCCGTAGATGTGATGATGGAGGGAGAGGGCATAATCGAGATCGGAAAAGCGGTGCTTACGGCCGAGCCGGCAGGTCAGCCTCCAGCACAGATGGACGTGAAATACGTGGTGTACTGGCGGGCTGAAGGCGGCTCATGGAAATGGCACGTCGACATCTGGAATGCGAACGCCTGATGCGCCAGCGGCGGATCAGGACATCCACGCGCGCAGGTAGCGGTTTGCCGGCTCTTCGATGAACCGGTACACCGAGAGCGAGAGCAAAAGCAGCACTGGCAGATATGCCGTCACCGGCAAGTTCCACCGCGTTGCCCACCACAGCAGCGGGACGTGCAGGATGTACACCGCATAGCTTGCTTTCCCGAGAAACACAGCCCCGGCCGAAGACAGCAGGCGCGCCGCAACTCCGGTGCCCAGCGCGAAGCCGACCAGCAATAACGCGTTCAGCGGCCGCAATGCGCTGTTGAGGTCGACACCTTGAGGCAGCAGTTCCGGCCAGGCGATCAGCGCCGAGCCGAGCGCCGCCGCCGGCAGATATACCACCGGACCGGGGACGGCCTTCCGCTGCTGCGCCAGAAGATCGAAGAGACGCGCCGCCGCGACCCCCATCATAAAATCCGCGAAATGCACCAGAGGCTTCCACTCGTCATGTACCCCGAGCAGAAACAACACGCGCGTCAGCAGGCACGCAACGCCGGCAAGGATTGCCGGATGAACGCGCCGCAGCACCACGGCCAGTAGCGGAAAACAAACGTAGAAGAATATTTCGCAGGATAGCGACCACGCCGGCGTGTTCCACCCCACCGGCAGGGTTCCGGTCCAACCCTGCAGCAGCAGCCCGTACTTGGTGACCAGCGCCGCTTTGCCGGGCGTCCGGTCGGCAATCACAAACGGCGCCACCAGCGCCAAGCTCAGCGCATAAACAGGATAAATGCGCGCGAAGCGCGCTACCGCGTATTTGCGCAGGCGCTCGCGCGGCCAGGGTTCCAGGCCATAGCTGCGGGCCAGCACGAATCCGGAAAGAACGAAAAACGTGGCCACGGCCAAATAGCCGCCGCGGACCAATGCGTACACCGGATGCGGCAGGTGCCGGGCCGACGCCTCGAGCGGCATTCCCGGCCCGGTCAAGTGATCGAGCACCACCCACAGCGCGAGCAAGAACCGCAATCCGGTGAGCGCTGGCAGCTGCGGCCGTTCCGGCGGTCTCATGCCTTGCGGATGACCTCTACTCCGAGATAGGGGCGCAGCGCTTCCGGCACCACGACGCTGCCATCCTTCTGTTGATAGTTCTCGACGATTGCCACCCACGTGCGTCCGACGGCCAGGCCGCTGCCGTTCAGCGTGTGGGCAAACTCCGATTTCTTTCCGCTCTTGAAGCGGATTCCCGCTCTCCGGGCCTGAAAGGCCTCGAAGTTGGAGCAAGAGGAGATCTCCTTGTACCCGTTCTGGCCAGGCAGCCAGACTTCGATGTCATATGTCTTCGCCGACGAGAAACCCATGTCTCCTGTGCAGAGAGTAATGGTACGAAACGGCAGTCCCAGCCTCCGCAAAATATCCTCCGCGTCGGC
>CAYMHP010000297.1:0-7715 GCA_964390225.1 uncultured Solibacteraceae bacterium | reverse complement strand
CGGTCGCCCCGCCGGCGCCGGTGGCCCCTCTAGCCCCGGGGGCTCCGGTGCCCCCCGACGCTCCAGTGGCGCCGACCGGGCCGGTGATTCCCGTGGCCCCGGTCGAGCCAGTGGCGCCCGTGGCGCCGGCAGGGCCGGTGGTTCCGGTGGCGCCGGTGGCTCCTATGGGACCGGTGGCTCCGGCGAAGCCTGTCGCTCCAGTGGGTCCGGTCGAGCCCGTGGCGCCGGTCGAGCCCGTGGCTCCCACCGGGCCCGTGGCGCCGCTAGCGCCCGTTGCTCCGGTCGTTCCCGTGGCGCCGGACGCGCCCGTCGCTCCGGTGGGGCCCGAGGCGCCCGTCGGCCCGGTGTCTCCGGCGATGCCGGCCGGTCCCGTGGCGCCCGTGGCGCCGATCGAGCCCGAAGCGCCGACGTCGACCCAGGCGTTCTGCTGGGAGCTGAAGAGGCGCAGCTTGTCGCTGGTGGAGTTATACTCGATCATGCCCGGAACGCCCGGCACGTCGACCGCCTGCCCGCGCAGGCTGACCGTGGTTACCAGGATGCCGTACGTCGCTGAAATATTGCGCGCGACGTTTAAGTCGCCGTAGATCGTGTGAGTAGATATATTGGCGCCCGTGCCCAACTGCTCGGCCGTCAACGCGTGCAGCGCGTAGCCGACGGCGACGACGGGCTCTCGAGGGGTGAGCGTCTCGCAGGGCGCCGTGCACGGGTCGTTGATCGTCGCCGCGCCCGGGCCTTGCACCGAGAGCTCCAGGAAGACGCTCGGCCCGTCGAAGACGGACGGAGGGATCGGATTGTAACTGCCGATCTGGATCGAGTAGATGCCGTTGACGACGGAAACCGCGCTGGTGTTCTGGTCCCAATTTTCTTTGTACAAGACGGTGGCGCAGGCGGGATCGGCGCAGAGCCGGAACATGAAGTTGTAGATTCCGGTCAGCGGATTGCCCGAGGCGTCGCCGAATTTGCCCTGGTAGTTGAGGCGTTGCGGAACGGCGGCGAAGGCGGAAGGGATATCGGGGGCGGACGAAAAAACGATGCACGCGCCGAGCGTGATCGCTAACAGCCGGTTAAGGCGTTGCCGCAGTCGCTTCAAGTCGGATGCTCCGGATATGGTCCGAGAGACTCTACCTCATAAGCTTAAAGAAATGATCGGAAATTTTTGTTGCATGGCCGCGAAATAATCGTCATAAGAGCCGGGCACCCTAGTTTAACGGTTCGGCGGCCGAAGTCAATACCAGCTAAAAAATTGCTAAATTTATGCGGTGCAGGCAGGAGTCACGTTATCTCGGGAAGGTCGCGCTGGGCAAGACAGTTATTTAAATTTAAAGCCGGCAGGAGTCCTAGGAGGCGCGCTTTGCGCCGAGGCGTATGAGGCTGGAAATGCGCAACCGCCTTGATTGACGTGCAGGCGGGCGGCAATGTCGAAGAGCGAGTCTCCGGCGATGTCGTTGAGGTTGGCGACCTTCGCGCCGGCGAACAAGGGCGCGCCGGTCGCGGGGTCCCACAGTCTGTTGCTTGTCAGCGCTCCCCCGGAGTATTGATACAAGACGGTCGCCCCCACGTCGCCTCCGTCGGAAGCCTTGCCCTTGAGCGGGGAGCCGTCCGGCAGCCATAGATAACAGGAAGGGTTGACGGGCGTATCCGGGTCGGACGTGAGAGAATTGATGACGTTTTGATCCGGGTTGTAGTTCGTGACGTTATTATAGGCGTCGTCGTGATCGTAATTGAAAGTAAAGCCCGAGCTGCAGGCCGATACGGGACACGACGACGTCGCGGGAATCGAGCAGGTGGCGCGGTAGGCGGCTCCGCGGACGTTTTCCACGCGCGAGTTGTCAACCGCATAGGAAAAGCCCTCCGTGTAGCCGCAGGGCGCGTTACCGGTGGCCACGACCAGCCCCACGCCGGTGGTGGCCGTTGGCGTGCCGAAGACGCTGGCGTGGTTGACGACGGAAAACGTGCCCGCGCTGAATTCGAAGCCGATATTCTGATCGTTGACCATGATGTCGTCGGTCCAGACGTTGCCGGTCGCCGCAGTCATGTTGCTATGCGGGTTCAAGACGTATCTGAGATTGAGGCTGACGTTCCCAAGCATCTTAGTATACGAAGCGGTCGCTTCGACGTCGAAGCCGACGGCGTCGGGTTTGGCGCCCGCGTAATGATTGCTTTCGGCGATATTGTTCTCGAATGTGTTGCCGTCGCTGAAATAAGGGCCGAACGCGCCCGGGCCAAAGCCGTCGGTCGTGCAGGCCGTGTTGGTCGCCATGTAAGCGCCTCGAGGATTGGCGTAGTTCTGCCTCACCTCGAGATTCGTGCTTCCCCGCCAGGCCTGGATTCCCCAGCGGTGGAAGAAGTAGACCTCATTCTGCTCGACGACGCTGTCCGTCGTGGCCGAAAGGAGCATCGCGTTGTTGTTGAAGCAGCGGTTGGGATGCTCCACGATATTGCGCCGGATGAGGAGGTTCGAGCTGCTCTCGAAATCCATGGCGGCCGTGTTTTGATCGCTGGCGTTGGGGCTCGCGAAATCTCCGTCGGCGACGTGAAGCCCCTGGATCGTCCAGTAGCTGCAGTCGGCCATGCGGAACGGCTCGCCCGAGCCGTCTCCTTGGATCAAGGCTTGGCGCTCGTTCTGGGCCGTGATCGTGACGCGTGCCAAGGCGGTGCCGTTGTTGGCGTTGGTTCCGCAGGTGATGGAGAGAAGACCCGTGGTCGAGCCGGTGTAGGTTCCGTTCATGAGCACGAGGGTATCGCCCGGCTGAAGGATCTTGCTCGAGTTGAAGACGGAGCTGAACTGATGCCAAGGGCTCGACAGTGTGCCGGCGCCGCCCGTGCCTCCGGGCAAAATATAGTAAGTCGCCCCGTCGGCGATCGCCGCCGCCGACGCGATCGCTAGGGCAAGTGCCGCCGCTGCCTTCGCGGCCCGTAAGGCCACGCTCATTGGATTTAGTTTAACGAACTTGCGGGTGAAGTCCAGTAAAAAAGGGGTGAGTCTAGGGCTTCTTTCGATAAAGCCAAAGCGGATTCAGCCCCCGCGTCTTCAAGCGCCGGCAGCGCAGCCAGAACTCCAGGAAGGAGTTGGCTCTTTTAGCGAAGATTCCGTGGAGGGCTAAGTGGACGAAATCGACGACGATATGGAATAGCCCCCCCCAAAATATCGGCCTCAGCCACGGCCAGCGCCAGGCGGCGCAAGCGGCTAAGGCGACGAATTCCGCCGTATGAAAAGCCTCGATGGCCAGGAAATCCTCGCGGGCGGCTTGTACGAAGAGAGCCTGATGGAAGCGCATCATCGCCCCCGGCGTCCAATCCCTGAGGCCGTTATAGATCAGGAAGTGCAAATAGTGATCGCCGTCGATGAGGATGTTGGCGAGCCAAAACAAGACGCCCGCCTGGCTCCCCCAAGAGCGGGCGAAGACCAGCGCCGCCGCCGCGCCGATCAAGACGTGGTCGCGCAGCACGTGGTGGCTGAGCGGCCGGCTCATAAAATTCTCCTTTCGAAGGCCAGGACGTTCCTCCACCCGTCGAGCGCGCGCGCCGCCGCCCACAGAATACGGCTTCTCAGGAAGTAGCGTCCGTCCTCAAGCCGCAATTGCCCGGACGAGACCAGCCGCTCCAGGCGGATTTTGAGCATATCGCCCGGCGAGTAGCGCCTCTCGATCTCCTCGCGCGCTATCTCATCGCCGGCGCGCAGTTCGATGAGGATATGCAGCCGCCTGGCCGTTTCGCTGAGGTTGAAGAAATGGAAATAGGCGTAAGCCAGGCAGCCGTAGGCGAGCGCGGCATAGCCCCAGCCGAGCCAGAGAGCCTCTCCCCTTTGTTGCGTCAGCCACAGGCGCCAGCAAGCGGCGGACTCGAGCGGCGCTCCGAGGAGAGCGGCGGCGACGGCGAGCATCTGCGGGGAGAACCCGCGGCCGTTCGATCCGCGTAAAAGCAGGGCATGAAGCGCCAGCACCAAGGCGGGCGAGGCGGCGAGCGCGGCGAGAAAATACGCTTGGCTCATCCGCGTCCGAGCTCCAGTCCCAGGATCTTGCGCAGCAGAAGAAATGGGGGCACGATCATCGCGCCGCGCCGCGTGATCGCCAAAGTGCCGGCGGATCGCCCGGGCGCAAGCAGCCCGGCGGCGAGCAGATCGTCGATACGCTCGCCCAAGATCACTCGGCCCGCAAGCCTTCGATTGAGCTCCTCGACTGCGACTCCGGAGCGCGAGGAGGCGACGATGAGAACGATCTGGAGCGAAGGGCTCAACGCCTGCGCGGCCGGATATGTCTGCATGTAGGCGCAGCTCAAGGCCGCGTGGAGCAGCAAGACGGAGCAGACGTCGAGCGCCTCCCGGCGACCGAAAAAAACCAGGGCATAGGCGAGCGCCGGACCAAAAAAGACGGCGAGCAGAGCCGGCACGTGGCGCTTGGGCGGGCCGAGAAGACGCCAGAACAGGACATGCAAGACGAGAGCGGCGCCGAAGAGCTCGAAGGCCGCGGCGAGGACTTGCGGGCTCAATCTTCCCAGCGTCCGGCCAGGACGTCGGTGGGGCTGGCCGCGGCTTTCCAACCGCGCGGCTTCTTGTAGAACTTCTCGGTGGGCGCTCCTTGGAAGAATTTCTTGTACTCGACGAGCATGACGCGATACGCCGAGCGCAGGGCGTTGCGCGGGTTGAAGCGCATGGGGTAGACGTGGCGCTTGATGACGTAGGTCTTGGCTGCCAGGAAGGCCAGCCAATAGAGCGGCGTCAGCGGCAGATAGATGAGCCACTTCTTGGTGACGGGCCACAGCCACGGGAACACGGCGCAGACCTGCCCGAGAAAGGAGAGATTGTCCTGGACGAGTTTTTGCTTGTCGGTGAAGCAGGTGAACGACGACGTCGTGTCGTAGGAGGAGTGAAGCTTCGCGTAGTCGCCGTCGAAGGCTCCGATCGCCATCGTGTAATCGGTGATCACCGTGCCGGGATACGGGTCGAGTCGCGGGAACATCGTGTGGTGGACGCCGCACTCGATGTTGAGCTCGACGGATTCCAGGTCGTAGTCGAGCGCGTCGTAGCGCAGTCCCAGGCCCTCGAGCGCGCGCAGCGCTTTATCGCGAGCTTCCTCGGTGACGGTCTTTTCCTCGATGGCCTTGGCCACGCCGTCGAGTTCGGCCGGGTAGCCCTTGCCGCCGTTGCGCCCCCCTTCCACCTGCTTCTTGGCCACGACGTAGGCCATCTTGGTTTCGTGGATCGCCTTGCGCAGCTTGTCGTCGAAGAGCGGGTCCTGGCGGCGCGGGATCACGGGCGCGGGAATGCCGAGGATGGTGTTGGCGAAGGTGCCGATCTTGTGCTTGCGCATGAGTCCAAAGGCGACGCGGATCTCCTTCTCCGTCATGTCGCGCACGAGGATGTTCTCGCGGATGAAGTTGTTGCCCGCCTCGATCGACATCGAGATCGACTGAAGCCCGGCCTTCTTGAGCAGGAGCAGCACTTCCTCGTTGATCTTGACCGAGCCGTCGCGCTCTTCATGCGCGAAGATGTCGCAGCGCACCAGGCAAAAGAACGGCAGCCCCACTTCCTTCGGAAAGCGTTCGGCGAACTCGATGAGCCAGGGGCTGGGCCTGAACTCGAACATGTCGTCGTAGAACTTGATGAACTGCGTGGGCGCGTAGCCGCGTTTGGCCTCGACCTCGCGCATGTGCTGAATCTCGGCGATGAGGCGGTCGACGCCGTAGCGGTTGTGCAGCTTGCCGAGCTTGCCGGCGGAGCGGTAAGTCTTGTTCCAGTCGTAGTTGAAGCAGTAAGTGCAGCGGAACGGGCAGCCGCGGCTCGACATGAAGCTGCGCATCGGGAAATCGCCGAGGAACGTCTTGTCGTAGACGAGCTCCCGGTCGTAGAAGGGCAGGTCGTCGAGGTCGACGCGGCGCTCGCGGAACTGCGGCTCGGGGTACTTCTTGCGGTTCGAACGCGTGATCAGGTTGGGGATGTCGTCGATCGACTGGTTGGCGGCCCGCGCCTTGAGCATGTCGACCCAGGCGTCGTCCCCCTCCCCGATGCACAGCGCGTCCATCTGCGAGTCCTCGACGACGATGTGGCGCTGCGAGGCGCGCGCCGCCGTCCAGGTCGGGCTCGTCGCCGGGACTTCCTCGCGCGCCTCGCCGAAGAGCTGGATGCCTTTGTGGTTGAAAGTGGGATGCGGCCCGCCCATGATGGTGAAGACCTTGTCGCCGTAGCTTTCCTTGACGAAACGATTGACCTTGAAGAACGTCTTGTGCTCGCCGGTCTTGCCGCTGTAGGCGACGACGTCGGGCCGGACCTTGCGCAGCGTCTCGGAGAGGTCTTGATGCTGGAGCACGTTCAAGAACGTCTCGTGGCCCTCGCGCTTGGCCAGCGCCGAGAGCAGCTCGACGTTCATCGGGTCGATGGGGTCTTCTTCTTTGATGACGAAAAGAACTTTCATAAACGGCAGTGGGCTTTGACGAAAGCTGAATTCGCCCACGGCACTCCCACGCTCAAGCTCGTCTTGCGCCCCGCGCTGGGCGCGAGGCGCTTGGAGACGGTAACGGCAACTGTACACGTGTACAGTTGCGCTTTAAAACGGCCCAATGTAGGCCTCCTGCGGCTTGCTTCCCCCGCCGGCGCGCGTCTTGCGCTTGCGGCCGAGCGTCCGCTCGACGGCGGCGACGATTTCATCCGCGCCCGGGTAGAAAACTCTTTCGAGCGCGGCCGTCGTGGGAGCGGGAAGATCGGGCAGCGCGACGCGGACGACGGGCGCCTTGAGGGCGTCGAAAGCTTCCTCGGCGGCGAGCGCGGCGATCTCCGCGCTGATCCCGCACATCTTCCAGGAGGTGTCGAGCACGACGAGGCGGCCGGTCTTGCGCACGGAGCGCAGGATCAGATTCTTGTCGAGGGGCTTGACCCAGCGCGGGTCGACGATCTCGACGTCGATGCCGCGGGTCTTGAGGATCTCGGCGGCGGCGACAGCCTCCGGCACCATCAGCGAGACGGCGACGATGGTGGCGTCCTTGCCCTTGCGCGCGATCTCCCCCTTGCCGGGAGCGAGCGTGTACATCTCCCGCGGAACGGGTCCGGTCCCGTCGTGAAGCCGGCGGTGCTCGATGATGATCACGGGCGACGGATCGGCCAAGGCGCCGAGGAAAATACCCTTGGCGTCGTAAGGCGTGCTCGGCATGGCCACTTTCAAGCCTGGAAGATGGGCGAAGAGAGCCTGTAGGCTCTGCGAGTGCTGCGCGCCCTGGCCCCAGCCTTTCCCGACGATGGCGCGGATGACGACGGGGATCTTCATCAAGCCGCCGAACATGTGGTACCACTTGGCCGCGTGGTTGGCGAGCTGGTCCATGCTGTAGTAGAGAAAATCGTTGCGCGCGTGGATGAGCACTGGTTTGAGTCCCGACAATGCCGCTCCGATGGCCAGGCCCGTGAGCGCGTTCTCCGAGGCCGGAGTGTCGAAGACGCGCGGAGGTCCGAAGCGCTTGGCGGCCTCCGTCGTCGTGCCGAAGATGCCCTTCGGGTCGTCGGCGCCGATGCCGAAGAGGAACACGCGCTCGTCGGATTCCAAGGCCTGCACCATGGCCTCGCTGATCGCCTGTGAGTATTTAAGCGCGCGCTGGCTCATTGGGCGAAATCCTCCAAAAGCTCGAGGGTCTCCGGGAACGGGCTCTCCTTGGCAAAGCGCACGGACGCTTCGATCTTCTCGAGCACGCCCTCGCGGATCAGCTTCCTTTGCGCGGGGGCGAGGGCGCCG
>CAYMHP010000296.1:0-7729 GCA_964390225.1 uncultured Solibacteraceae bacterium | reverse complement strand
CTTGGGGGTGGTCTTCGGAGATCGGTACGCGTTCCGGGTTCCCATAGCTGGCGCAGGTAGACGAGAACACGATGCTGCGGACGCCGTTCTCCCGCATCGCATCCAGCAGGTTGAGCGAGTTCACCACGTTATTGCGGAAGTATACGGCGGGATCCAGCATCGATTCGCCCACATACGCGTACGCTGCGAAGTGGATGACTGCATCAAAGGCGTGCTCCTGGAAGACTGATGTAAGCCCGTCGCGATCGGCGAGATCCATCTCCACGAAAGGGCCCCACCGCACCGCCCACCGGTGCCCGTGCTTCAGATTATCGAGTACGACGGGTTCATGGCCCGCCCGCGCCAGTTCCTTCGCGGTGTGGCTCCCAATGTATCCCGCTCCTCCAGTGACCAGGATCTTCATCGATGACGACCGTTCTGTATCTGGTGGTTGCTCAAGGCAGCGTCCAATCTAGCCAGCGTAGCATCTCCTGCTGGCGGTCCGTGCTGCCGGCTCGCACCTCCAGATTCACGTAGCGCACGCCGCGCTTGGCCGCCACGCGTGAGAGAGAGCCATCGTCCGTCTCCGGCTTATTCTGCTGTAGAACGACGTTGTAGGGACCTCGCGCGAGGAGGTCAAAATCCCCCCGGTCGGTGCACAGAAAAAACGCGTGCGGATTCTCCGGCTCGCGGATGGAACCGGCATCGCTCAGAGGTTCTTCATTGGCCACCGAATACTCCTCGGAGTTATTATGCAGCGCCACCAGCCGCCCCCGGCCGGGCGGCAGGAAGGCTTTCAGCAAGTGTTCGCGCCCGCGATCCAGTTCCCGCAGCGCCGCGTCGACTTGTTGCGCCGTCCAGTTCGGATTCAACTGCTTCAGATTCGCCTCCGCGCCCGCGCGGGAGAACATCCGGTTGGGATCAATCTGGCCCGACTCGATCGAAACATTGCGCGTGTGCGTCTCTACGAGGTAAGCGATGCCTTCGTGATTCTCCATGTGACGGGTCAGCACCTGACGCGCGGATTCCTCATCGCCGTGAATCAATAAGTAGCGCCGCTGCGAGCTCCCGTTCCGCAAAATCCGGAATCGCGCGCCCGCCAGGCTGATGTGTTTGGGGCGAAAGAAAGGAAACCAGCCGAAGAGGCTGAACAGCAGAAATTGCCGTCGCGACCAGCCGGCCGCGGCGCTCACTGGTTCTCCTCCGCGATCCGTTTTTTGTGCTTTGGTTTTTTCCGCGAAGCCTTGGGCTCGATCGGCTTGGCGGCGGGGATGCTGCCAACGCGCTCGCGCGCGATGGCCTTGATTTCTTTGGCGACGTTAAACGCCTTCTTCTTTCGCGGCAAGCATCCTCCGAACAGAGGCCGCCAGCATCTCCGGAGTGAAAGGCTTGTGCAGAAAGGCAACGTGTCCCGGAGCGGCGGCTTCCAACGCACTCATATCCACAGGATAGCCGCTTGCGGCGATGATGCGCAGCGACGGGTTCTGCCGCAGCATCTGGAGAGCCAACTCGTTCAACCCGAGGCCCGCCATCGTGGCGTCGAGAACCGCGACCGCAAACCCGCGTATATCCGCGTCCGGGAGTGATGCGGCTTCGTCGGTGCTGGCCGTCGTGGTGACGGCGTATCCCATGCGCTGCAGATATACCTTCATCATCCGCAGCAAGGCCGGTTCGTCGTCCACGATGAGGATTTGCGAGGTGGCTTGCATCGTTTACGGTTGTATGATCGCGGTATGAAATTCCATACGGAATATCTAACCTTCAACACCTCGAAGCATCGTGAATATATCAATATTACTCCCCAAGTCGAAGCCGCCCTGCGCAAGAGCGGGATCGCCGAAGGCATGATTCTGGTCTCCGCCATGCACATTACTGCCGGCGTCTGGGTGAACGATGCCGAGGACGGCTTGATTGCCGACATCGACGAGTGGCTGGAGAAGCTGGCGCCCTTCCGCCAGGAGTACCGCCATCACCGCACCGGCGAAACGAACGGCGACTCCCACCTGAAGAGCCTGCTGGTGCACCATGAGGTGGTCGTGCCGGTCACCAAGGGTCGGCTCGACTTCGGCCCCTGGCAGCAGATCTACTACGCCGAATTCGATGGCCGCCGCGCGAAACGGCTCATCATCAAAGCCATGGGCGAATAGCTGAAAGGATCGGCCGCGCCGCGGCATTCCCCAGGCGGAGAGATTATGAAAACCGCTCTTACGTCTCTGCTTCTGGTCGCCGTGGCGCAGGCCGCGGACCTTCCCATCCGCGAGGTGGTTCTCTATAAACACGGGGTCGGGTTCTTCCAACGCTCCGGCCGGTTGGCAGCCGGGGAATCCGCCCGGCTCGACTTCGATGCTTCGGAAATGAATGACGTGCTGAAATCACTCACGGTCGAGGAGCGCGGCGGGAAGATTTCCGGACTCCATTACGACCCGCTTGATCCGCTCGGTCACAAGCTGGCGGCCTTTCCGTTCCAGATCGGGGCGGGACAGGCCCTGAGCTCCATCCTCGACGAGCTCAAGGGCACCCGTGTCGAAATCCGATTGGGAAGTGAAACGGTCGCGGGCCTCATCCTGAACAGCCGTCTCCTAGCAGCGTCCGACAAGCAGACTGAGCGCGAGCAGTTGACCCTACTGCGCGATAACGGCGAACTGCAGACCGTGGACTTGAGCGCCGCGGCCGGCATTCGTTTCGGCGAGCCGCGGCTGCAGCAGCAGTTCCGCGATTACCTGGCGGCGCTCGCCTCCGCACGCTCGAAAGACAAGCGCAGCGTGTACATCGATTCCACCGATGCCAAAGAGCGCGAGCTCAGTGCGGGATACATGGTGCCCACGCCCGTTTGGAAATCCAGCTACCGCCTCATCTTTGTCGAGGGCCGTCCGGTGCTCGAGGGTTGGGCGATGGTCGACAATACCAGCGGCGAAGACTGGAACCGCGTGCAACTCTCGCTGGTCTCCGGACGGCCGATCTCGTTCATGAGCCAGCTCTATGCCCCCCGTTACGTGACCCGGCCCAACGCGGAGTTGCCCGACGACGGGGCTGCGGCGCCCATTATCCACCAAGCGGCATTCGACGAGGTGAGAGCAATGCCGATGGCCGGGCTGGCGGGGGTGCCCCCGGCCGCTCCCTCCTCACGGCAGATGGCCAAGAACGAGGCCGCAGCGGTGGCGCAGTTCGCTCCTGCGCCCAGCACGATTGCGGATACCTCGATCGCTCGGGACCTCGGAGAACTGTTTGAGTACCGCATCGCGGCGCCAGTTACGATACGGAGGAATGAATCCGCCATGCTGCCCTTCCTGCAGCAGCCGATCGATGGCCGAAAGCTGCTGGTCTACTCGCAAGGCGGGTCGCAACATCCGACCAATGCGGCTGAGCTGACCAATGTCACCGGCAAAACGCTTGACGGAGGCCCCATCACCGTTTACGACGCCGGAGCCTATGCTGGAGAAGCACTCCTCGAAACACTGAAATCGGGCGACAAGCGATTGATCAGCTACGCCGTCGATCTCGGTACGCGCGTGACGGAAGCCTTCGGCGGCAAACAGGCTGTGGTACGGGAGATCCATGCGAATCGTGGCATCCTGAGCACCAAGCTTTCGGCGGAAGAGACCCGGACGTACACCGCGCGCAATGTGGATCAGAAGCCGAAGACGTTGATCATCGAGCACATGCTGCGTCCAGGCTACACGTTGCTGAACCAGAAGCCCGTGGAAAAGACGGCGGCAGCCTACCGTTTCGAAGTGAAGCTCGCGCCCGGTGCCGCGGAAGAGTTTGCCGTGGCGGAAGAGCGCGTCTACGATCAGACCTATTCGGTCAGCAACCTGACACCCGATGCTCTCGGCGCTTACATCCGCAATCGCGACCTGAGCGCGGCGGCCCGGGCGCAGTTGCAAAAGATTGCGGATCAGAAGAACCAGCTTGCAGAGGCGCAGCGAGCCGCGCAGGATCTCGAAAACCAGATCCGCGATGTGACTGCCGACGAGGATCGCATCCGCCGCAACATTGCCAGCCTGAACAACGTAAGCGGGCAGCAACAGCAGGTCCAGAACTATGCCCGGCAGCTGGACTCGCACGAGCAGCAACTCGCGGGGCTGCGCGATCGTCAGGCGGAGTTGCAGAAGCGAAAGTCGGCGCTTGAAAACGACCTCGGCAAACTCATCGACGGGCTTTCGTTCTGAACCCGGTCACTGGCCCGGCGCGGAGTGCTGCTCAGGCAAACTACTTCGCTTGCCCGGTATAACCCACCCCAGGCACTCGGAGTGCCCCAACAAACGATAAAATAGCGGTATGGGAGATGATGCAGCGGAGTTGTTAGCGCATGCCTTGAAACTACCCCCTGCTGCAAGGGCCGCCCTAGCCGACTCGCTGATCGACAGCTTGGACACAGAAGTCGATGAGAGTGCGGAAGAGGCCTGGAGGAGCGAGATCGAACTTCGCGTTCGAGATCTCGATTCACGCGCCGTTCGCCCAATCCCGTGGAACGAGGTTCGCAAGCAACTCCGTAGCCGCTTCAACGGCTGATGCGACGGGCCGTGCAATTCCACCCGGCAGCGCTGGAAGACGCCGGCGAAGCGGCGGCATGGTACGCGCAGAGGAGCCCGCGTGCCGCCGTCCGGTTTCTGGACGAGTTGGATCGGTTGATCGATCTCATCGCAGCTTCGGCGGATCAATTTCCAGTTTTCGATGCGGGCCTCCGCCGGGCGATCTTTCGGCGATTTCCTTTTTATGTTGTGTTTCGACCGGACGACGTCAACGTCGTCATCCTCGCGGTCGCGCACGGAAAGAGACGCCCACGATACTGGCGCGGCCGCACCTGAACATTTTATCCACCCAGGCGTTTGTGAAAAAGGCGAACGCGTCTTGACATTGACCGCGTCCTATTCTCCTCTTCCATTGAATGTACTGCCTTTTATGAATCAGTCCAAAGGGAACCGGCGAAATCGACACTCCCGGTTGGGCAGGCCGGATGGATTACGGAAAAGGTCAACACGATGCGCGACCGGGCGCTGCGCCTCACCGCGCCGCCGCCCCTCCATTCGGTTCGAATGTGCCTCCACTCAGAATAATGCGGAGAACTTCCCGGGAGCGGGAATGGTAGGCCTCCTGTTTCTCCGGCGTGATGTTGTTATGGTCCGATTCCACCATGGCCACGACTTCCTTGGGCCCGGGGATTTGATTGATGGCGGTCCAGATGCCCGCGGGAGGGGCGATCGTATCGAGGAAGCCGAGCGCGGCAAGCACCGGGGCCTCGATGCGCGGGGCGAAATTGACGGTGTCGAAGTAAAGAGCCGTCTGCATGACCTTCGGATCGTCCGAGCGCCAGTACGGATAACCGGCCTGGCGGCCGTGGAAGCTTCCGTTGGAATCCGCGCCGGATGGCTCATTCACGATTACCGCGGTGACCTTATGGTTTAACGCGGCGGCTGCAAGGCTCTGCTGTCCCCCCATGCTGGTGCCCATCACCACGATGGTTTTGCCGTCCCAATCCGGACGGCTCGCAATATAGTCGATGGCGCGCGAGTCGCGCAGATACATATTTAGAAAATAAGAAGTTTCTCTGCTGGTGTCGCCGATACTCTGGTAACTGGGGCTCACGCCAGTCGGCTGGTTGGGCGGCAAGTCGTGCGAGTCCACATCGAATGCCAGCCATCCTTCGGCAGCGCGGTCGGTAACCGTGTTCGGCTGGAGCGCATACACGCCGGCGTACTGAAAAATCACCAGTGCCGGAAATTTTCCTTCTCTGGCCGGCTTGGCGAGATAACCCTGGACGTGCGAGCCGAGGCTGTCCAACTTGACCGTATAAAACTCGACGCCCGGCTTGCCACCCAAACCAGGTGTGAGCACCGGATTGATCGGCACTTGGCTGAGCGCCTTCAGCTTGGAGTCCCAAAACTCATCGAAATCGGCGGGCCCCGGAACGGAGGGCTTCAGTCCCGAGGGCGCAATGGCTGCGCCGAGATGCACGACGTCGGGGGACGGAGTGCTGTCCGAGGCCCGTTCCTGTGCGGGCGCGGAACGAACTTCGACGTACAGCATGGCAGGCTCTCCAATCGCCGCAGCGAGCGTCGCCGTGCCCGAGGAGAAATCGAGCGTGCCCGATTGAATCGTATCGAAGTTGTTCTTCTTCATGACGTACGTGTACGTGCCGGAGCTGGCGGCAGATCCTGAAGGTAGCGTGACCGTCCAGCCCGCGCGTTCGCCCAGTGCGTAAATTCCGTTCTCGTGGAACGGCCTGAACGTTAACTGCTGCGCGGGAATCTTTTCGGTCGCCGGGCCGAAATGCTCGGACAAATACGCGATGATCTGCTCGAATTCCGCATCCGTCCCCTTGGCGCCCCTCCGGACCATGTTGTTGACGGTTGTGGCCCAGGTCTCCGTAGTGTCGTGTCGGCCCGAGAGCAGTTCCACTCCGTGGCACGGACCGCACACCCTCTCGACGAGTTCCTTGCCGGGGCCGTCCGGCAGATTGGAGGGCTTCGCCACGTAACCGAAGTTTCTGGTGAGGTATGCGGCGATCTGTTCGAATTCCGCATCGGTGCCCTTGGCGCCCCGGGCGATCATCAGATCGATGGTGCTTTGCCAATGCTCCAGACTGCCCTCATGGCCAACGAAAATCTTGGCGCTGTGACATCCGGTGCAAAGCTTCTGCACCAGATCTTTGCCCGCATCGTCGGGCAATTCGGATTGGGCCGCCGCCCGAAACGCGAGCAGCGCGAAGCTGACTCCAGCCGTGATCCAAATGCGACGCATCTTTTACGCGATCGGCGCTTGCTCGCGCCAGATCCCGAGCGCTTTCTGCGCGGGACGGTCGGAGAAGCTGAACAGCACGGCATGCTCATCGGCCTGGTGCGACACCGGATACCACGAGGGCACCACAAAAATATCCCGCTCCTTCCACGCAAGCGAAACATCTCCGGCCTGGGTGCGGCCGCGGCCTTCCACCACGCAGTAGACGGTTGCATCGGTGGAGCGGTACGCCGCCCCCTGAAACCCGGAAGGCAGCAGTTGAATGAACGCACCAATGGTGAAGATCGGCGAGCCGCCGGTCGCGGGATTGATGTACTGCATCTTAACGCCGTGGCACGCGTTTACCGGACCGTTGCGGAAGAGCCGGTCGAGCGCCTCGCGGCTCCGCGCGTACGGATAGCTGAGCAGGGGACACCGGTCCGCATGCGTATAATCGAGCGGCAGCAGGTTCGCGCCATAGCGTGCGAGCGCATCGCCTTCCGGCCGGCTCACCGGCTGCGTCTCCTGAGGATAGTGTTCCGCAAAGCTCGTATCGAAGAAGTTCACGATCGGGATATCCAGGCCGTCGAGCCACACCACCGGCTCATCGCTCGGGTTTCCATGATCGTGATACGTCCATGACGGCGTCAGGATGAAATCGCCGGGGTGCATGGTGGTGCGTTCGCCCTCCACAGCCGTATACCCGCCGTTCCCTTCGATGATGAAGCGGAGCGCTGATGCGGTGTGGTGATGCGTCGGAGCAATTTCCCCCGGCAGCACCAGCTGCATTCCTGCGTAGAGGCTCTGCGTGATCCGCGATGCGCCGCGGTATGCCGGGTTCTCGAGAATCAGAACCCGCCGCTCGGCCTCTTTCGCGGTGATCACCTTGCCCGATTCCATTACCAACGGCCGAAGCTCGTCATAGCTCCAGAGAGCGGGAACGCAGGCAGTGCGCGGCTCGGTTCTCACGATGTCCCCGAGCACCTCCCACAACGGAGCCGCACTCTTCCGGTCCAGCCGCTCGTAAAATTCC
>CAYMHP010000295.1:0-7787 GCA_964390225.1 uncultured Solibacteraceae bacterium | reverse complement strand
GCCGTCGCCTCGTCGTTTCTTCTGGCCGGCGCCGGCCTCTTCTTCGGCTGGGACTCCATCCAGAAAATCATTGTCGGCGTGCCCGCACCCACGACGCTCGCGCTCTACATTGCCATCGGCACCCTGCTGGTCAAGTTGATCGTTGTCCGTGTCGAGGGCCGCATCGCCACGCGGGTCACGTCACAAGCCGTGCAAGCCGACGCCCGCGACAGCCTCGCCGACGTGCTCAGTTCTATCGCCGTCATTATCGGCGTGATCGGCGCCCGGCTCGGCCATCCCCGCCTCGACGGCGTCGCTGGCCTCGCCATCGCGCTTCTGATTATCTTTACCGCCATCCGGATTGGCGGAGCCGCCAGCCACGAGTTGCTTGAGCACAACCTCGACCCCGCTCTGCGCGACCGCGTCCACGCCGCCGCGAGCAGCGTGCCAGAGGTGCGCTCCGTCAGCGCCATCACCGGCCGCGCCCACGGCAGCGATGTCCTCGTCGAGCTTAGCATCCAGGTGGACCCCGCCATGTCCGTCTCGCGCGCCGCCGTCGTCGCCGATGCCGTGCGCCGCGCGATCTACGACGACGTGCCGGAGGTCGGCGACGCCGTCATCGAGTTCAATACCGACCACCTCGCTCGCCTCTGGGGCCGCCTCCGCTGACTCTGCCCCTGAAAACCCTTCGTGTGCGCTACCCCTTTTTCCCAGCTCACTATCGTGCCAGCAATTCGCCTTACGGTTATGAACACCGCTATGAACACCGCTATGAACACCGCCCGCCCGCAACGGAAACCTTTCTGTAACCCCCTACGTCTTGTACAACGTGCCACCTCCGCCGGTAACTAACGAGTACCACGCAGTATTGGCCCGGTTCATGTGTCGCATCCATCGGGGACTGAGGCCGCGATGACACCGTGGCGTGGCTTCCCGTTGCCGCACCCGGGTGATCGAACGGACAGCGCGTAGGGACATAAACGCGAGTACCGGTTGTGCGCTAGAGGTGGGCAGGGAGGAGAGCGACGATGCGTCCGCGAGAAGATGCACGTATTATGGCCCCAATGCTGGTGCGTCAGTTGCGCATGCTGTTGTGCTTCACACAATCTCTGCAATCTCGATCCGCACTCAAACGCCGCCCGCGCGCGAGCAGTTTGAGCCGTGTGACCGCGCGAATCATTGCAATGCTCGCACTAGTCGTCTGCATCGGCATGGTTATGGTCGTCCCGGCTCCTTCTGTCGCGGCAGCCGCTACTGCCGGCTGCACATGGCACACCGTCGTTCCCGGCGACACGCTCGGCAATCTTGGATGGAGCCACCACACCACTGCCGCGGCCATAGCGCGGGCCAACCACATCGCCGACCCAAATCTCATCTACGTCGGTCAGAGCCTGTGCATCCCCTTACACAGCGCGTCGCTCGCGACAGCCCCACAGTGCATCTGGCACGCCGTCATACCGGGCGATACACTCGGTGCCCTCGGTTCCCAGTATCGGCGGGATGTACCCACTCTCGCCCACTCCAACCACATCGCCAATCCCAACCGAATATTCGTCGGTCAGCTCCTCTGCATCCCTGAGGCGGCTGGCGGCTCGGCAACCACGACTGACCCGCCTGATACCGCCCCGCCACAATCGGCGCCTGCGTCCTCCGACCCTTCCAGCCAGTCAACGTCTGTCCCAGTAGTGATTGCCCCCGTGCTGAACGGCGGTTCTGCCATTGGCGTGCAAGCGTTCATCCAACTCGCCTTGCCATACGCGCGTGCGGCTCACACTGCGACGGGGTGGCCGACAAGCCTGATTCTGGCGCAGTGGGGGATTGAGCAAGGATGGCATGTGCCGAGCTACACTGGCTATAACTTCGGCAACTGCGGCGCCGTTCCCGGCGAGCCACTTGTGCCCGGACTCAAAGTACCCGGCTCGCCAGCCGCCTTCGCCTACGCGCCCACCCCCCAGGACGGCCTGCGAATCTACGTCGAGGTAGCCCACCTCAGCTTTTACGCGGCGGTGTCCCCCGCCGCACACCATGGAGTGGATGCCGCCGCGCGAGCGCTAGGCGAATCTCCCTGGGATGCCGCGCACTATTCCGTGCCCGGTGGTGGTCCAGGGTCCTCGTTGATCGCCGTTCTGCACGCCTACAACCTCTATCAGTATGACGCCCGCTAGCGGAAGCGTGCATCGCCAATCAGCCTGCGAAAGATGCGCGACATCGTTTCTCTATGACTCCGGCGCGAGATAGTAGTGCAGTGCGTGGCGCTGGCCGTCCGCCTTCGCCCACTCAACTGGAACGCTCGCGACGCGGCGCCATCCCATGCGCTCGTACAGCCCAACCGCGCCCTGATCGGTATCGAGGACGTCGAGCGCGGGATGCAAACCCCACTCGCGGGCTTCGGCACAGACCATCGTGACCAGCTCCCTGCCTAATCCGCTCCCCCGCGCGCTCGGCGCCACAAATAGCTTGGCGACAACTCCGATCCGATCTGCCGGCAAGCCACTCGCCTCCTCCCATATCGGAGCTCCTGACTCGCCAGCCGTAGTACACAGCGCCACATGACCAGCGACCGTTCCCTCAAGCACCGCAACCCACGCCTCCAGCATGTTCTCCGGCGTCAGCCACGCTTCCGGATCCGCGGGCCAGTTCATGGGGTAAGCGTTCGCGCCATGCACCTCCGCTAGTACCCGCACACATGCATCGAGGTCGTCGTTCCGGCGTACGCGAATCATCGTCCCCATCGTCAAGCTGTCTCTCCTACTCGCAACCGGCTATACTGTACAAGTGCGCTGTACCCAGGCGCGGAACCTCTATCTTGATGGTCCGCGCCCGTTCGCATCCGAAGGACACCCCTCATGGATATGGCAGGCATCGCCGCTCTGCAAGCCGCCGTCCAGGACGCCGGCGTGGACGGCTGGCTTTTCTACGACTTCCGCCGCACCAATCCCGTCGCGCACCGCATCCTCGGCATCTCGCCGCACTCGTTTTTCAGCCGCCGCTTCTGCTACTACGTCCCCGCTCGCGGCGAGCCCTCGAAGCTGGTCAGCGCCGTCGAGTCGCATGTGCTGGACAGCCTGCCGGGCCAAAAGTACGTGTACGGAAGCTGGCAGCAATACCGCGACCACTTGCGGGCGATGCTCGGCGATGCCCGCCGCGTCGCGATGGAATACGTGCCTCACAATGATAACCCCTACGTCTCCTACGTGGATGCCGGCATGGTTGAACTCGTCCGCGAGCTTGGCTATGAAGTCGTCTCCTCCGCCGACTTTGCGCAGCGCTTCGAGGCCGTTCTTACACCCGCGCAGATCGAGTCGCACCGCGAGGCCGGCCATGCTCTGCTCCGCGCCCGCGACCGCATCCTGCCCTGGGTCCGCGAGCAAGTTGAGGCTGATGCCGCTATCTCAGAATTCGACGTGCAGCGCGAGTTCGGGCGGTTCATGAGCGAGGAAGGCTTGCACGTCCCAAGCGACGAAAAGCCGCTGGTGGCCGTCAACGCCAATGCCGGCAACCCGCACTACTCCCCCACCGCCGAGCGCCACGCGCCCGTCCGCAGGGGCGATCTCTTGCTCCTGGACTTCAGCGCCCCACTGCCCGGCCAGGGCGACATCTTCGCCGACTACACGTGGATGGCCTACCTTGGCGAGCGCGTGCCGGAGCGCATCGCCACGCTCTTCGGCATCATCCGCGACGCCCGCGACACAGGCATCGCGCTACTGCGCGAGCGGTTCGAGTCCGGCCAGCGTGTCGAGGGCCGCGAGGTAGATGACGCCGTGCGCAAGGTCATCGCCGACGCCGGCTATGGACACGCCTTCGTCCACCGCACCGGCCACAACATCAGCACCATGTGCCACGGCTGGGGTGCCCACCTCGACAACCTGGAAACCCGTGACACCCGCCCGCTACTGCCTAACACTATCACCAGCATGGAGCCAGGCATCTACCTACCCGACGAAGGCATCGGCGTCCGCACCGAGGTGGACGTGATCCTGCTGCCCGGCGGCATCGAGGTCACGGGCACGCCCGCCCAGACCGGCGTTACCCCCCTGCTGGCGTAAGGTGGTGACACCGCGACTACACGTACGGTGCAGTTCCCGCCAAGTCTCAGGGCTTCAGCCCGTTTTCGTCCCGTGCGCCGGCACTTGAGTGCCGCGAGCGCCAATTAGGAAGTGGTATGACTCTTTCAGACCGTCCCGTCGCGCTGATCACTGGCGGCTCCCGCGGCATCGGAGCCGCCACTGCCCTGGCCCTCGCCGCTCGCGGCTACGATGTCGCGATCACTTATCGCAACAAATCCGCCCGCGCGAGCGAAGTCGTGGCCGAGGTCGAGCGGCGCGGCGGGCGCGGCCTTGCCGTCGCCTGCGACATCACCGCGCCACCGGACATAGCGGCGCTCTTCGCCACCGTGCGCGAGTGGACGGCACGGCTCGATGTCCTCGTGCTGAATGCTTCCGGTGGCCTGGAGCGCGACCTGCTAGCGGCCGACCCAGATTATCCCACCCGCATCAATCGCGACGCCCAACTAGAAGTCACGGACGCTGCCCTGCCCCTGATGCCGTCCGGCTCGACGATTGTCTTCATCACGAGCCATTGGGCGCATCTCTTCGGGCGCGTTCCGCAGCTCCCGCACTACGACGCTGTGGCCGAGTCGAAGCATGCCGGCGAGCTCGCCCTGCGCGAGCGGCAGGCGGAGTTCTCCGCGCGCGGCATCCGCCTGCTCGTCGTCACCGGCGACCTCATCGAAGGCACGATCACACCGAAGCTGCTTGAGCGCAAATCTCCTGGCCTCGCCGCCTTCCGCCAGCGCGAGTTGGGCAAACTGCCGACCGCCGACGAGATGGGAGAGGCCATCGCCCAGGCGGCGACCGACTCCGCCCTTCCCAGCGGCCACACGCTCGTCGTCGGCGGCTCCCTCGAATCCCTGTCGCCTTCCTGACCCACCTCCGCGAGTGTTGGCGTGCTCCCTTTCCTGTCGCGACGGGAGTGGGCTGGGGTTAGGGTCCCCTAGTACTTGTAAAAGTGCTGTCGCGCCTCCTCTTCCGGCGTCTTCTCCGCGAAGTAACTGCTCTCCAGTCGCTTCACGGCGACGTACGCCGGCGCCAGCCCCGGCCCGAGCGCCCCCGTCAGCACTGCATCCTGTTCCAGCGCGTCGAGCGCCGCGTCCAGGCTCTCCGGCAAACGGTGGATGCCGCGCCGCGCCCGCTCCTCGTCGCTCAAGTTGGCAGGGTCCACCTCCACTGGCTCGCCGGGATCGAGGTTGCGGCGGATGCCATCCAGCCCGGCGGCAATCAGTCCGCCGATGGCAAGATACGGATTGCCGCTGTGGTCCGCCGGCTTCAGCTCCAGGTTAGTAGACTCCGCCTCGCGCCCCCAAAACTGCGACGGCACGCGAATCGCCCCCTCGCGGTTGTCGAATCCGTACGCGGTATACGCCGAGCTCCAGAAGTGCGGCAGCAGCCGGCGATATGAATTTGGGCTGGCGCAGGTCAGCGCCAGCAGCCCCGGCAGGTGCGCCAGCACACCTCCGATGAACTGGTAGCCCAGTTTGCTCAAGCCGCCGCGCCCGTTCGGGTCGTACAACAGATTGTGCCCGCTCATCGGCGAGACACTCGTGCCCCACAAGCTGAAATGAATGTGAGCGCCGCTGCCCGCCTGGTCCAAAAACGGCTTGGCGGCGAAGGACGCGAGCACGCCGTACTGCGAGGCGACCGCGCGCACCGTCTCGCGCACCAGAATCACATTGTCCGCCGCCCGTAGCGCGTCCGCGTGCGCGATGGAGATTTCCTGCTGCCCCGGCCCCAGCTCGGGCATGAACTGCTCAACTTGCACACCTTGCAGCTCCAAACAGCGGATCACGTCGTCAATGATCGATGCCGACGACTGGAAGCCGATGCTGCTATAGCAGAGGCTACGGTCGAACGGCTCGTAGCCCGAGCCGTCAGTCGCCTCGCGGGCAAGGTAGAACTCATGCTCGACCGTCGCGCGTACTCCGATGCCCATCCGCTCCGCCGCTGCCTGCATGCGCTTCAGGAAGGTGCGCGGGCAGGCGCCCCATGGCTGCCGGTCCTGCCCTAGCATGTCGCAGAGCATCATCCCCGCGTTGGGCGCGTACGGCAGCTCGACAAACGTATTCGGGTCCGGCACCAGCCGGAACTCACCGATCGGCCCCATCCCCTCCACCGCCGCCAGCGCGTCCACGCCCGCGAACGCCTGCATCGCCAGCGTCTGACCGATGCCCTCGCTCATGCGCCGCGCCAGCCCGCTGCCGTGAGTCGCCTTCCCCCGGATGATTCCACCGTTGTCGCAGTACAAAAACCGCACCAACCGCAGCCGTAGCTCGTCCGCTCGCTCGACGACAGCTTGCCCGTCCATACTCCCTCCTCACTCAGCGTGCAGAATTGCACCACCGAGAACACAGAGGAAGGAGGAGAATCGCCAGTTTAGCGACTTCTCGGACCGAGTCGAAAGACCGTATCCGCTTTCTCTCCAACTCAGATTCTCTCTCCGGATCCTCGGTGTCCTCTGTGTTAAATCGTCTTCCTCGTCCTACACCGTCTCCGGCCCTGCCCCCAGCTCAACCGGCGCAGGCGGATTACCCTTCGCAACCGTCGCCTCGCCGATGAAGTACACCACCACCCCGACGGCCAGCGATGAGACGCCGATGGTCGCCAGCAACACCCACCAGTCGTGCTCGCCAATTAACGCCGTCCACGGATTCTGGAAGGTGACAATCACCCCAACGGCGCTCGCCAGCATCCCGACCACCGAGCACACGTAGAAGACCCACGGTGGCGCCAGCCTCCTCGCCGCAAACTCCTGCGGATACTTCTGCCGGATGATGATCACATCTATGAACAGGATCACCATCGAGACGCACCAGATGATCGTCACCGCCGCTTGCAGAATGTCGTACACCTTCGTCGAGAGATCGCCGGCGTTGTTCCCCCCGCCGCTAAAGGCGTACGGCAGAATGAACGATACCACCGTGATAATCGCCGCGATGAGCGTCTGAATCCCGACGGCGACCCACGGCACCCGGTTCGCATTCACCTTGCTCACCGCTGCTGGCAGGCGGCTATCCAACCCCGAAACGAACAGCAGCCGGCCGAACGAATAGTTATATACCGCTGTATTGAACAGGAAGAAGCCGATGAACACAATGGTCACCACGTCGCCCAGGACCGTCCCGAGCGGACCGTACGCCATCTGCACCGCCTCCGCCACCGCCGACGGATTGCCCTGGTCTTTTAGCGGCACAGCCACCTGCACGCCGAACGTGCCGATGAGATACGCCACCATCACTACTGCCGAGCCCCAGAACAGGTACTTCGTGATCGAGCGCATATTCCGGATCTCGACGCCCATGTTTAGCGGCACTTCGATGCCGAGCAGCGCCAGAATCACCAGCCCATAGAACGTCCACTTGTCCCGGCTGGGCGCCCAGCTTGCCGCGCTGGAGAAGTCCGTATGGGGCGCGTTGCCGCCCAGCAGCCACAGCACGCCCGCCAGCCCAACCAGCAGGATCGCGCCGCCGTACGCCACAAACACCACATTGACAACGTTCTGCGTCGCGCGGAAGCGCAGCCACGACAGCACCATCGAGAACGCCAGCACAGCCAGAATGATGATACCTTGCTGCCATGGCTCTCCCAGCCACACCTGGCTGTGATTGCTGCCGAGCTGCTGCAGCAGCGTCACCACCGCGTCGCCCGTCGCCACCATCACGAGCACGCCCGGCCACCACGCGCAGAAGCCCGCGAAAAAACCCCAGAACTTGCCGAACGCCTTGTGCGTCCAGACGTAGATCGAGCCCTCGCCGG
>CAYMHP010000294.1:0-7810 GCA_964390225.1 uncultured Solibacteraceae bacterium | reverse complement strand
TGCTTACGCCACCTGCTTCGGCTCTCTCGGCGCCTTTGCCAGGTACTGGCCCAGGATGCCCGGAGATGGCTTTGATTTCCAATGCAGTGGTCGGCATGAATTACACTTTCTCGAGCTTCACCAGAAATCCTTTGAACTCCGGCGTGTAGGCGTTGGGGTCGATGGCCGCGGGAGAGAGCAGATTGGCGAGAGTGCGAGCGGTCTTGCCCGCATCCTCGGCGATACCGCGGTAACCCCAGTGGATGGGGATCCCGATCTGGTATGTTTTCTTGCCGTCAATCAGCATCGGTTTGATTCGTTTGGTCACAAAGGCTTTGGCGATGTAATGCCCGCGCGCGCTGCTGACTTTGACTTTCTCGCCACCATGGATGCCGATCTCGTCGGCGAGCTGTGCAGGGATTTCGACGAAAGGCTCGGGAACCAGCTCGACGTTCATCGGATTGTTCTTGGTCCAGTAATGGTAGTGCTCCGTGAGACGATAAGTCGTGCATACGATCGTGTAGCCTTGGTCGGGTGTGCCTAACTTATCCATGTCCGTCTTGAATTTCTTGGCCAGCGGGTTATTTTGCTGTTTCGGGTGGAGCAGGTTCTTTGCCGGGCTTTCCGTGGGTTCGTAGAACTCCGGGAACGGGCCGTCGGCGAAAGCGGAGAGCGGTCCGAAGATGCGCCCCACTCCTTCGGGGTTCATGATGAACGGACCCATGTGATCGTTGGGGGAAGACTCGACCTTATAATCCGGGACGTCGTTGCCCACCCATTTCTGTTTGCCGTCGTCCCACCAGACTTGCGGCCGGGTCGCATCCCAGGGTTTTCCCGAAAGGTCGCAGGAGGCGCGGTTGTACATGACGCGCCGGTTCATGGGCCATGACCATGCCCAATTCGGATAAATGCCGAGCCCGGAGGGGTCGTCGCCGCCGCGGCGCTGCATCAGGGCTCCGTCCTTAGTCCAGGAGCCGCAGTAAAGCCAGTTGCCGGAGAGCGTCGAACCATCCTCGCGCAGCCACGAGAAGCCAGGGAGTTGTTCGCCGGCTTCGATGGTCTCCCGAGTCTTGGGATCGGTGATCTTGGAAAGCGCACGGCCGCTGATCTCCTTGGCGACTTCCGCGAGGGGCGGATTGTGGGGATCGGAATAGTTCCAAGCGAGATTGAGAATAGGGTCGGGAAAAGCGCCGCCCTCCTGGCGGTAGAGGTCGCGGACCCTCAGGTAGATACGGGACACGATCTCCTGGTCCATCTTGGCTTGGCCTGGCGGCGGAACTGCGATATATTTCCACTGCAGCCAGCGAGCCGAATTGACGAAGGTTCCGTCCTTTTCGGCGAAGCCTGCGCCCGGTAGACGGTAGACGGTGGTATTGATCTTCTTCATCTCATCGGGCGTGATTCCGGGAGATCTCCAGAACTCGCTGGTTTCGTCCGGATAGATCTCGCAGACTACCAGCCAGTCGGCTTTCTTGAGGGCGTCGATATTTTTTTGCGAATTTGGGCCGATGGCTACGCCGTTCATGCCGAAGGCGAACAAACCTTTAACATGTCCGGTATACATGTCGTCCCAGATCTCGGTCCAGGAGTAATGCCGGTCGATTTTCGGCAGGTAGTGAAAGGCCCAGTCGTTATCCTTTGTGGCGGCATCTCCGTACATGGCCTTGAGAAACGAGACCGTGAATTTGGGAGTGTTGTTCCAGTAATTGTACGAATCCCAGGCTGAGGGCTTCGAGGCAGTCGGGGTAGTGCGCTTGAGATAGGCAGCGAGATTGGTGTCGGCAGGCGCAGGCATTTTCAGATAGCCCGGAAGTATTTCGAAGATGCCGGCCATGTCGGTTGCGCCCTGAATATTGGAGTGACCGCGAAGCGCATTGACTCCGCCGCCGGCGCGTCCGACGTTGCCAAGGAGGAGTTGCAGAATGGCGGCGGCGCGAATGGTTTGAGTGGCGGAGGTGTGCTGCGTCCAACCGACGGCGTAGATGATGGTTCCGGCCTTTTTCGTGTCGCCATTCTTACGCACGGAAGTGAAGAGGTCGGCAGCCTTGAGGAAATCGGCTTGCGGGATGCCGGTGATGCGTTCGACCATATCGGGCGTGTAGCGCGAGTAGTGGCGTTTCAGCAACTGGAAAACACAGCGAGGATTTTCGAGCGACAGATCGGCGCCGACGGCTGCGGGAAGGGCGGGCGCCGCTCCAGACACGCCTTTCGGCGCGGCGCCGTCGGCCGGTTGATAGTTCCACGTCGCGGGATCGTATTTTTGAGTGGCCGCGTCGAAGCCGGAGAACACTCCTTCCTCGGGCAACTGAAAGTCATCGTTCACAAGGAAGCCCGCGTTGGTGTAATGGATCAGGTAGTCGCGATGATAGCGGCCGTTCTCGATCGCGTAGTTGATCAGGCCGCCGAGAAAAGCGATGTCGGATCCGGCGCGAATCTGGAGGAACTGGTCGGCGGTTGCGGCGGTGCGCGTAAAGCGCGGATCGACCACGATCATTTTGGCATTCCGCTGACGCTTCGCTTCAATCGGCCATTTGAATCCGCACGGGTGATTCTCAGCAGGGTTCCCACCCATGATCAACATCATGTCGGTGTTCTTGATGTCGATCCATCCGTTTGTCATCGCGCCTCGTCCGAACGTGGGCCCCAAACTGGAGACCGTCGGACCGTGTCAAACACGGGCCTGGGTTTCGAGATAACAGACCCCCATGCTGCGCATACTCTTCACGGCGAGGTAATTGAACTCATTAGTATCGGTACAGCCGCCGGTCCAGGCGATGCCTTCGCAGCGATTGACTGTACGCTGTTGCGCATCCGTGGCGATGAAGGTGTCGTCGCGAGTCTTTTTGACGTGGTGGGCAATTTCATCGATTGCCTGGTCCCAGGAAATATCTTCCCAGCGATCAGAACCAGGGCGCCGGACCTGCGGTTTCAAAAGCCTCCGGTTGTTCACGATGTCCTGCTGGAGCGAGGAGCCTTTGGGACAAAGCGTACCTCGATTAATCGGGTGATCCGGGTCGCCCTCCACGTGAATCACTTGAGGTGTAACATTCTTCGCCTTGTCACCTAGCGTATGAATGATAACTCCGCAACTTACAGAACAGTAGGGACATGTGGAGCGGGTTTCCGTGGTGCGATCGATCTTTAGTTCACGGGCTTGGGCGTGGGCGGGAGTGAGATCGAATCCCAAAACGGAGACGACCGTAGCGCCCGCGCCGATTTTCAGGAAGGTGCGGCGGCTGGGGTTGAATTGCTCCATGGTCGAGCATTGAGCATTTAGAAGACCAGAGAGCGTCAGTTATCAGAGAGCGTTAGTTATCACCATGAATTGTGGAATACACCCGCTCACTGGCGCGAGCGATTATCCGCGATGCGGGTCTTCAGGATACATCGAGATTCTGCCTTATTTACCCGTGCGTCGGCGAGCAAAGACAAGCAGCAGCCTTCCGCCGGCCATTACCCAGGTTGCAGGTTCGGGAGTGAGCGTGGCCCGGACGGCAGCATCGGCAGTCTGCCACAAACGGCTTGGGATCGTTATTGCGCTTATCCAAGCTTAAGCGTTATCTTAGGAGTGTCGCCTATCTCCGGCACGGAGCATGCCAAGGCATGAAACAAAAGTGGTTTGGACTGCTGTGCTTGGGCTTGGCTTTGGTCGGTGGAGCATTTTGGCTCGGCTGGAGATTGCACCCGGCTACGACCAGTAGCAAGCCGGTGACGGCCCAAGCCGCAGATTCGACCACTAGCGCCGACGACACCGTCGTCCCAACCAGCGCGGGACCAACGAACGTCTATGCGCACAATCTCATGCTACGCAAGGGGCCGAGTTTCCGAGTGTATGTTCGCTGGCTCCGCGGGCAATTGGTTCGCACCAGCCGCAACGAGGTCCCTTCGTTTGATGACTCCGACTCCTTTTTCCTCGAAATCCATGACGGCGTTCTGCGCGCCAACATCGGCGACATCGGTAACTTCTTAAACACCGGTGGCCTCGGAAACTCTCCTCTCAAGAACGTCACGCTATGGGGCGACGGATCGCAAGTGAACATCAAAGGGACTCTCCACAAACTGGTATCGCTTCCGGTTCAAATCACGAGCGAACTGGCTGCAACTTCGGACAATCGCATCCGGCTACGGGTGCAGAAAATCGATGTTTTAAAGATTCCGTTCAAATGGCTGCTGAAGACTCTGCACGTAAGCGTCGGAGATCTGGTCGGCTCCAGCAAGATCCCCGGCTTAGAAGTCTCCGGCAACGATCTCCTTTTCAACACCGCAGCACTGCTGCCGCCACCTCACATTCGAGGTCACCTGACGGCCGTTCACATCGTCAATCCGGATCTCGAAGAGGTTTACGGAAACGCACAACCGGATGTCGCACGTGTTGAACAGTGGAGAAATTTTCTGCGGCTGAAGGGCGGTTCGCTCGATTTTGGAAAGCTGACCATGCATGATGTGGATCTGACGATGATCGATATTTCCAACGATGCGTGGTTCGATCTTGACCTGACGCATTATCAGACTCAATTAGTAAATGGGTACACTCACATGACCCCGCAAGCCGGTCTGCAGATTTTCATGCCTGACTTGCGTAATGTTCCGGCGAACGCGAATACCAAGGCGATCAGTCTCGAGTGGATGAAGAATCGCTACGCTCCGGTGCCGAAGAGTATTACGCATCCTTAAAGAACAGGCGGCCTAGTGTTTACCAACGCTCACGAACCTCTGGTATTTTTCGAAGATCGATCCACCGCTGCTGGATTTCCTTGGTGCGAACAATGGGGCCCCGTTCATCTTAAATTTTTCGGCCGCACTGCGTTGTCGAGGGTTCTGGAACGTCCGCGATAATATCTGGGGCTACAACATTGACTGTCGGGAGTTCCGCAATCCTGTTCGACACACAGGCGGGCGGCTTCGGTGCTATCGCCCAGGTTGAAAACCGTAGCGTGGAGAATCACCGGCGCGTTCTGCAGACACAAGTTCGACACGAGCATCGGTTTCGTATTCGGCCGGCCCCGGCTGCTTTCACTTGAAATAAATCCCGTGCGAACCAGGAACCTTCAGCATGTCGCCGAACGAGCAGAAGATGCCGTCGGGTTGCCGGGCGATGGCGTGAGCGCGGTCGATTATCTCCAGGGGAGTCACGCAGACCGGACACCCGGGGCCATGAATATGGAAGGGCCGGCTAGGGGAAATGTTTGTCGGCTCCTATAACGGATTGATGCCGGAGTGTGGACAGGCAGCGTTCGCGTTATCGGGTAAAACACTGGATGCTCCAATTTAACCAAAACGCGCCTCTCGTGAGAGCACAGAGAGTCTCTGCCTTTTCCGCCCGGAGTTGGTGGCCGAAGCAATGTGCCGCGACTTCATGACCGCGGACCGGACACTATTCCCGCATGAATTTTTGGCTCTACGCCAATAGAGTTCGTCCTCCCAGTTCCAGGAGCGGCAAAGGACGATGTCTCATCGGCCTCTGCATGGGCGTTTGCCGGTATCCGTGAGTTGGCGTCCTCCGTGGTGTCTTCTGGACGGCGGCGGAGCGTACTGGCAGAACGGCTCCGCTTTGGCGCGCGGAGTACGGCACCTTCGGCGCCGCCACGATCGGAATCGGCAATAGACATCGGCATCCGCCGACGTCTGCCTCCAGATTTCGATCGTGTGCCGGGTCGCGATGACAAAGGCTAATAGTTTTAATCGAGTAACGCCGTCCTCGTAGCTTCGTGCGAGCCGCTGGGAATGGTCAATCGCTTGCAAATTGACGTCTCAATCGCGACAGCAATGAAGCGAGATCTCATGAGCGCCCGATATTATTCGGTTGAACGGAACTGGTTATTGCGGACGGGAACCACACTCGTGCTCCTGACAGCGGTGACGCGCCTATGCGGCCAGACTCCACCCGTTTCATCCGATCGCCCCTGGCACTCCGTGGAAGAACGGCGACTCCTGCCAAATGCTCCCGGGTCTCATCCGGCAATCCGCATCGAGCCGGACAAAGTCTACTCGCTGGCGGAACTGGTCGATCTGGCCGAAGCGCACAACCCGGAAACGCGGGTGGCGTGGGAGGGCGCGCGGGCGCAGGCGGCTGCGGTCGGAATCGCAAGGGCCGAGTTGTTTCCCACGTTGGCGGTTTTCGCGCTGGCCTCGGCGGAACGCAAGGAGGACGGCTTCGGTTCGCGCTATTTCCGGCAAACCCCTTCGGTGTTGGACATCTCGCTCGATTTTACGTACACGATTTTCGACTTCGGGGCGCGCCGCGGCCGCATCAACGCCGAAAAAGCGCGCCTCCTCGCTTCCAATTTCGGTTTCAATGATGTTCACCGGCAACTGATTTACGACGTGTCGCAGACGTATTACCGCTTGCTGAATGCGGCCGGGCAGGAGGAAGCCGCCGCAGCAAGTTTGGTGAACGCGCAGGCCGTTCAACAGGCGGCCGAAGAGCGTCTCCGCAACGGGCTGGCCACCTTGCCCGATGTCCTCGAAGCGCGCAGCGCAACCGCCCAGGCTCAATACGATTTGCAGGCTGTGTTTGGCGCGGAGCGCATCGCCCGCGGCGATCTGGCAACCACTCTCGGGACGTCTGCTGTCACGCAGATCCGCGTTCAGCCGCTCAGCGAACTGCCGGCGCCCGAATCCGTGGCGGATACCGTAGAGGAGGCGATGCGGCGCGCACTCGAACAGCGCCCCGACTTGTTGGCGCAGGCGGCCGAAATCCGGCTGGCGCAAGCAGAGCGGCAGCAAGCGCGGGCCGATTTTTTCCCGAAGCTGAACGTGAGCGCAGCCCCGAGTGTGCAATCGCTGTATATTCTCCAGCAGAACTTGCCTTGGGGGCATACGGCCGGCTTCACGGGAATCGCCGCCGTCAACCTCAAGTGGACGGTGTTCGACGGCGGCGCGCGGCGAAACCGGCTCGCGCAGGCTGAGGCTCATATCAGAGAGTCGGAGGCGCACGTCGCCGCCATCCGCGATCAGGTGGAAGACCAGGTCTGGGCTGCGTATACGAATTTAGTAACGGCCTTTCGCCAGCGCGAGTCTGCAACCGCTCTTCTGAACGCGGCGACCCAGTCGTATGCCGCCGCCCTGCAGTCCTACAACTATGGTTTACGTAATTTGCTCGATGTTACCAACGCCCAGAAGGTTCTGGCGCAGGCGCGCTCGACCGATATTCTGGCGCGAACGCAGGTGCTGGCGGCTCTGGCGGACCTGGCCTTCCGAACCGGGGACGCCATTCAAGCCAATGCCCGGAGGACTCATCCATGATCACTCGCGCACCGTCGTTTGACATTCTGGGATCGGTATTTCCCGCGTGGCTGTTTTGCCTCGCAGTCGCGCTGGTCCTCACCGGTGCGGCCCATTGGCTGTTCTTACGCACGCGGTTACCGCTTGCAATCCCGATAGTGACTTACCCGAGCCTGACCGCGCTGTTTACTTTTGGTCTCTGGCTCGCCTTCTTTCAATAGGGAGGAACCATGGATCTCAAGAGGCATGAAGCGGCGCGAATCCTGGCCGGCCGTTTTCTCGCGGGCCTGATCATCATCGGAGCTGCCGGAACAGGGCTCGCCGTGCTCTCTCATTCGAACCGGCACCCGCAGACGGACGATTCGGAAATTCTGGCGAACTTCATCGGAATCGCTCCGCAAGTGGAAGGTCCGATCGTGCGGCTGAATGTGAAAGACAACCAGTTCGTAAGGAAAGGCGATCTGCTGTTCGAAATTGACGACAGGCCTTACCGCTACGCGCTGGAGAAGGCAATATCCGAGCAAGCAACCCTGGAAGGACAGATATCAGACGAGCGCCGGACGATCGCGGCGAAGGTGAGCGCGGTATCCGTTTCAGAGGCAAACAT
>CAYMHP010000293.1:0-7824 GCA_964390225.1 uncultured Solibacteraceae bacterium | reverse complement strand
TCGTGTGGTACACCAGCGCATTGATTCCGGCCAGCAGAAGCAACACCACCTTTATACGGAAGAAAATGCTGTTATAGGCCTTCAGCGCCTGGCACCAGAACAGCAAAACTCCAGTGATGAACATGATCACGAAGCCCACCAGGCTCCACGGCAGTAGCGAGCGGGTGACCTTGCTGACAGGCTGATTCCGCATTCCGAGACCGGTGAGCCGAAGGTCCATCCAAAGCAGCGTGCCAACCGAGAGCGACAGCGCGAGCACGTGAGTAGATTCGATAATCGGAAACACCCAGATCGACTCGCGGATCGAAGTGCCGATCTCGGTGTTCTGAAGCCACTGACAGATTTCTAAAATAGACATGCTCGGGAGACCCTCGGAAATGCATTGGGCGTCCGCCGGGGAGCAATAGTTACCATAGTTCTCCCCCGCACAATCGGCCTGCGCACGAGAGTCGACCCTCCGAGCGCTTCGGCCTCATTGAATCATATACTCCCACTCCTGCTGCGTCAACTTAGGCCGAGGGTCCGAGCGATCATACAGACTCGACACGCTAATGAAACGACGGCAGCGTCCGACGGCCACGCCAGCCGGTGTCTGGGGAAGCGAAACGAGCCGGAGGCCCCCGCAGGAGGACGCGCAATGTTGCACCGCGCGGAGGTGGCTTTTATACTGGATCATTCCGCAACATTAGATATTTGCGATTATGCGAACGGATATGACGAGGAGGAGTTTCATGAAGAGTTCCAGTTCCAAGGTCAGGATCGCCCTGCTGAGTGCCGGCGTTCTGAGCCTGATCGCCGGGTTTGCGGCTCACCCGAGTCGCGCGCAGCAAAGCGGCGCGCCGACCGGTTATATCACCGGTACCGTGCAAGGCGAGAAGGGGCCCGAGGCCGGCGTGTGGGTGATCGCTGAGACCAAAGATCTGCCCACCAATTTCATCAAGATTGTGGTCACCAATGACCAGGGCAAATTCGTGGTGCCCGAACTGCCGGCCGCGACATATAAAGTGTGGGTGCGCGGCTACGGCCTGGTGGATTCGATGCCGACCACGTTGAAGCCCTCGGCGAACGCCATCACGCTGAAGGCAAATTCAGCGAAAACTCCGCAGGAGGCCGCGAAAGTTTATCCCGCGAATTACTGGCTATCGCTCCTGGCGCCGCCGGCCAAGGACCAGTTCCCCGGGACGGGGCCCAAGGGCAACGGGCTCGGCACCACCATGACGGACCAGAATCACTGGATCTACCAGCTGAAGTCGGGCTGCAACTTCTGCCATCAACTCGGCAATGCCGAGACCCGCAACATTGATCACGTGCTCGCGGCAAAGCCGGAGTTGAAGACTCCCGAGGAAGCCTGGGAGTGGCGGCTCGGCACCGGAGTTCGCGGCAACTCGATGTACGGCGTGTTGAGCACGCAGGGCAAAGAGCCATCCATCAAGGCGTACGCCGACTGGACCGAGCGCATCGCCAAGGGCGAAGTGCCGCCGGCGCCGCCGCGTCCCAAGGGCGTCGAGCGCAATGTGGTTGCCACCCTGTGGGACGTGGGCGACGACCACTCCTTCATGCACGATGAGATCTCGACGGACAAGCAACACCCGACCATAAATGCTTATGGTCGCGTTTATGCGGTGAACGCTGGCCATGGCCAACTGGTTGTGATGGATCCGCGAGAGAACAGCACCTTCGCGCTCGACATCCCCACCCGCGAGGACAAATCGAAAGTTCCGTCGCGGTTCCCTCCGCCGAACCGGCCGTCATTACACTGGGGCAACGAGCATCTGTGGTCCAATCCGCCGTACGATCCGGCGGATCCGCACAACCCGATGATCGACAGCAAGGGCCGCGTCTGGATGACCTCGAAAATCCGCAGTAACGCGGATCCGGCCTGGTGCAGCGACCCTGCGAACAAATACGCAGCGTGGTTCCCGCTGAAGACCAGCGGACGGCAGGCCTCCTACTGGGATCCGAAGACGCGCCAATTCACGCTCATTGATACCTGCTTCTCCACCCATCATTTGCAATTCGACAACGATCCGGACGAGACCCTGTACTTCAACGAGCTGATCGGTCCCATGTTCGGCTGGGTCGATACGAAGGTGTACGACGAAACCCATGATGAAGTGAAGGCGGCTGGCTGGTGCGGCCAGGTGCTCGATACCAACGGCGATGGGAAGATCACACGGCCGTGGAACGTGGTGCGGCCCGCCCGTGGCGGCGAAGATGCCGCACTGTACGCTGGGGACACGGGCGGCGCGGCGGCTTTTGGCGCAGCGAGGGGTGGACGTGCTGGACAAACCCCGTTCGATCCGAAGCTCGATACGCAGGTCAGCTACAGCATGTATTCGGTGATTCCCAGCCCGGTAGACGACTCCGTGTGGGGCATCAGCGAAACCTATCCGGGATACCTGGTTCGCCTGCAGCGCGGTAACAATCCGCCCGAAAGCTGCAAGACGGAGATATTCAAGGTTCCGGACGGCGCCCTGGATCCGCGCGGCGTGGATATCGATACCAACGGCGTAGTGTGGACGGCGATGGCCGCCAGCAGCCAGTTGGCCAGCTTCGACGTGCGCAAATGCAAAGACCTGAGCGGTCCGGCGAAGATCGACGGTAGCCAGTGCAAGGACAGCTGGACGGTTTACGACACCGACGGCCCCAAGCTGAAAGGCACCGACATACCGGCGGATTTCCACTATTACAACTGGGTGGACCGGTTCAACACCTCGGGGCTAGGAGCCAATACGGCGTTCGCCACCGGGTCCAACTCGGATGCCTTATTGGCGCTCAACACGCAGAACAAGTCGTGGACGTACCTGCGCGTTCCGTATCCGCTCGGTTTCTACATGCGCGGAATGGACGGCCGCATTGACGATCCTAACTCCGGATGGAAGGGGCGGGCGCTGTGGGCGAACTACGGCACGCACTTTGTCTGGCACATCGAAGGTGGAAAGGGCACCAGGGGCAAGATCGTGAAGATCCAGATCCGGCCCGATCCGCTGGCGAGGTAACAACTGTAGCGCCGCCGGCGTGTCCGGTGGCGACAGACTCGGGGGCACGGGCAACGTCCCGTGTGTCCCCGGGTTTTGTATGGAGGCCTATGCTCTCTCGACGCACTGCACTCCTCGCCCCCCTGGCCGCCGAATTGGCAAGCCGGGCGATGGCGGCTACCGGCAAAATGACCCTCTGTCTGCACCAAAACACTTCGGCCGCAGCCGGCTACCGTAAATCGCTCGAAGGCTGGGCAAAGGCCGGCGTCAAGAATGTCGAGCTAACCGATCGCATGCTCGAGGATTTCCTGAAGACCGATACCCTTGAGGCCGCCCGGCGCGTGGTCGCCGATAACGGTCTTACGCCGGTTTCGTGTGCCGCGGTCATTCCGGATTTTTGGATTCCCGGCCAGAACCGCGCCGCCCTGCTGGATACCTGGAAAAAACGCTGCGACCAGTTCGCCACCTTCGGGCTGGAGCATATCTATTGCCCCGCCGTTACCAGCCGGAAGGTGACGCCGGATGACTATAAGGGCGCTGTCGATTGCATCCGAGAGGGCGGGGAAGTGGCCAAAGAGCACAAGATGACTGCGATGATTGAGTTTGCGCGCAATTCCTCGTTCATCGCCACGCTCAGCACTTCGCTAAAACTGATTCGCGAAGCCGCGCATCCCAATGTGAAGCCGATGCTCGACTGCTATCACTTCTGGAGCGGCCTCAGCAAGTTCGAAGATTTGGATACGCTTCACTCGGGCGAGATTGGCCACGTGCATTTCCAGGACGTCCCCGACGTGCCGCGCGAGCTGCTCGACAACACCACGCGGCTGATTCCCGGAGACGGAATCTCGCCCCTCGTGCGGATTCTCCGCAAGCTTTCCGAGAAAGGTTACGCCGGTCCGCTTTCCGTGGAGTTGTTCCTGCCGGAGTTCACGCAGGGCGATCCCTACGAAGTGGCGAAGCGGATCCGTGAGAGGGCCGAAGGCGTGATGCGCCAGGCCAAAGTCGCCTAGGCAGCCGGCTACTTTTTCACGAATTTGTGAAGAGCGGGTTTGACAGTATCGGCGACAAAGATCTCGCCTTTGGGGCTCACCGCCACGAAGTGGGCTTCGCCGAATTCGCCAAGTTCCTTGCCTGGTTTGCCGGTGGCCGCGAGGACTTTTCCGTCCAAGTCGAGGCGGAGGAGTTGGCCTGCGAATCCGTTGACCATGTAAATGTAACGGTCGCCGATTGCAAGGCCGCAGGGCAATCCGGCGTACTTCATTTCGCGAACGAAACCACCGTCCTGATCGAAAACCTGAATGCGCTCGTTCTCCCGGTCGGCAACCCATAAAAGCCCTTTCGCATCCACCGCGATTCCGTGCGCGACTTTAAATTTCCCAGGCTCGGTTCCCTTGCCGCCCCAGGTCTTGATAAAGTTGCCGTTCCTATCGAACTTCAAGACGCGCGGGTCGCCGCGCCCGGGCGTGTGCCCCTGCACCACGAAAATATCGCCATTGCGGCCGAAAGCAAGATCGTTCGGCTCGGTAAAGTGCCGCGATTGCGTAGCCTCGTTCCAATCGCCGGCCTGTCCCTTACTGCCGAGCATAAGAAGCGTCTGTCCCTGCGGGCTGAGCTTCACCACGATGTGCGCGCCAACATCGGTTACCCAGATATTGCCATCGCCGTCGAGGCGTAGACCGTGCGTCCGCGTGAACATGCCTTCGCCCAGGGAACGGATGAATTTGCCGTTTTCGTCGAACTCCATCACGGGCTGCGGTCCGCGGTTGAGAACCCAGAGATGGCCTTTGGCATCGAAGGCGACACTTGCGGGCGCGCCCATAGTGACGCCGGCCGGCACCGTAACCGGCTCGGCGACCGCCACGTAATCCAGCTCGGGCGCGGCTTGTGGGATCAAAAGGGCCGGGTTGGACGGCCGTTGAGCGAGGGCTACGCTACAAACGACTAAGGCGATGCATCCAACGGCGCGTTTCATAGAGTCTCCCTCCGGACCGCCGTTAAATGCGGCCTTCGTTAATGCTGACCGACGTCCGCGTGATCTGCTTGACGGTAGGTGTGCCGCATTGCCGCATGGTCAACCGCAGCTCGGCGTGCAGAATGTCCAAAACCCTCTCGACACCATCCTGCCCGAATGCGCTGAGTCCCCAGATATATGGACGGCCGATGCCGACGGCGCGCGCGCCCAAGGCTAAGGCTTTATAAACGTCCGTGCCCCGGCGGAACCCTCCATCCACCAGCACCGGAATCTGACCTCCGACGCCGTCAACCACTTCGGGTAGGGACTCGATGGTCGCCCGCAGATCCTCGGTCGCGCGTCCGCCGTGATTGGAGACGATGATCCCGTCGATGCCGTGTTCCCGCGCCAACCTGGCGTCTTCGCGGATCTCAAGGCCCTTCAGCAGGAGCTTCATCTTCGTCATCTTCTTTAGACGATCGACATATTCCCACGTGGCGCCCGGAGGATTGAAGCCCGGCTCGATGCCTTTGAACATCGGCATCTCCGAGGGGGTTCGGCCGCCGCGCCCGCTCGTGTGGCACAAGGTGCAATCCCGCGTATCCACGCGCCGCAAACGTTCCGCTGTCTCCGTGTTGCGGCCCCCCAGCAGATCTACGGTCCACGCCACAGCAGGACAGCCCGTCTCCTCGACGCGCCGGATCAGCCTCTCGGTCGCGTTCCAGCTGTTCGGCATGTAAAGCTGAAACCAAAGCCCGCCTTCGCCGCGCGCCTGCGCGACCGCTTCGATCGGAGACGAGGTAACCGTGGAAAGGATCTGCAGATGCCCTTTTGCCTTCGCGGCACGCGCCACCGCGACCTCGCCTTCGGGATTGAACATCTTCTGCCCGCCGACCGGGCAGAGAAAAATCGGGGTCTCCCAGGTCTTGCCGAAGAGCTCCACTTTCAAGTCAGGCTTGCTCACATCCACCAGCTTCCGCGGCCGGAGCTGAATATGGCGGAATGCTTCGCGGTTCGCCTTTAGCGTGAGATCGTCGTCCACGCCACTGGCCATGTATCCCCAGTGCGCGGGAGGAAGAGCTTTGTGCGCCAGTTCCTCGAAATCCATAACGTTAATGATGTCCTTCGCTGGACTGGAGCGCGCGGACTCCTGTGCCCATGCCCGCGATAGCAGCGGGGTTCCCGCCAGAAAGCGCAGGAAGGCCCGGCGATTCGCCGCCGAAGAGGTGATCATAGCGGGTAATTGTATCACCGGCAGCTCACGACGCCGACGCGGGGTTATGCCACTGCCAGCCTCTGAGCACGGAGACTGCCGAGAACGGAGAGAAGACTACGGAGCGCCCGGCTTGACACAGTCCGGCGGCGTGGCTAACCATAGTACCCATGAAAATGAGACTTACTCTAGCCGCTTCTCTGCTGGGCGTGTTTGCATGCGCGCCGATGGTGGCGCAAGAACCTGTGAAAGGCGTTGCGGACCCGGATTCTCTCTTCAAGGACAAAGACAAGAAATTGAATGCCAATAAGCAGGTGGCCTACCACATCGAGAAGGACCTGCTGCAATGCAATCACTGGGACGAAGCCGACAAGTGGCTCACGGAACAATACATCCAGCACAATCCGCTAGTCGTGTCGGGACGGGCCGCCGTGGTCAAGTTCTTCGGCTCACGGCCGAAAGCGGCGACCTGCGATAAATTGACTGCGCCTGTGGTGGCGGTGCTCGCCGATGGCGACCTCGTAACCGTCGTTACCGCTGCACAGCGCAAAGACTCCAAGGGCGAGCCTTACACTACGACCTGGTTTGATATGTGGCGGATCGTCAACGGCAAAGCCGACGAGCATTGGGATCCGCAGATGAAGCAGTAACCCGCCGCTTGGTGCGCCGGCGGATCGCGATCGGCTCAGGCGTTGGCTCGCAGGCTGGACTCGCTCCACTCTTGCTGGAATTCCGCCAGATGACGGTTGCAAAGAGGTCCGGAAGCGGGCGCGGCGGATTCCTCAAGGCCTCGATACCGATTGATGCGGACCGATGCTTTTCGCCTGCAATCCGGAACCATGCACATAACGGAAGTCTTGAGCGGTTCCATGGCGATCAGCACGACGTCCCTCATGACCTCCAGGATACTTTTGGCAGTCTACTGACGATAGTTCCAGGGGTCCTGGTTTTCGAGTGGCGGGGACTAGTACTTGCGCGCTCGACGCATCGGGGCCTGCGGAAACGCTGTCGCGCCGGGCCGCACTTGGCCGGGCGGCGACTGTTGAAGCGAACAGTTAGTTCGGGCCGGCCGTCTTCCGAGGGTGTTTCACTCTTCGTTCCGGACGATGATGCATCAACCCATAGGGAACAAGCGCCAGGAAAGCGGCTATGAGGCCCGCGCCCAAAAACCAATACGCTACGAGAGGCATATCTCCCGAGGTGCATGTATCTTGCCAGGGAGGGCGGCACCGGAGCCGCCGCGTTTCCGGGCTGTCTCGGAAACGTCAATTTAGAACCGACTGCGTGGCCGAATCAGCCCCAGGCTGCGCCTTCCTTGGACATGCCTCAAAGTTCTCATACCTCCGGCGGCCTGCCAAGATAACAAGGTACGGGCTATCTGCGGCTGTTAACGGACGTTAGCAGCGGTCTAGGGGGGCCGGCGTGAACCGCGGAAAACCTATTCCGTCTCTTCGCTCTGCCCCACCTTGAGCACCGCGAGGAAGGCCTCTTGCGGAATCTCCACGCGGCCCACGCGCTTCATGCGCTTCTTGCCTTCCTTCTGCTTTTCGAGCAGCTTGCGCTTGCGCGAGATGTCGCCGCCATAACACTTGGCCAGGACGTTTTTACGCATCGCGCTGATGGTCTCGCGCGCGATGATCTTGTTCCCGATCGCGGCCTGCAGCGCCACCTCGAACATCTGG
>CAYMHP010000292.1:0-7865 GCA_964390225.1 uncultured Solibacteraceae bacterium | reverse complement strand
GTCATAGTCCTCGCGCAGTTCCAGCGAGAACAGGACGTTTTCCGCCACCGTAAGCGAATCGAACAGCGCGCCGGACTGGAACACCATGGTGACTTTCCTGCGAATCCGTCGCAGTTCGTTCTCCGGAAAGTCGGTGATATCTTCGTGCGCCACGATCACCCGGCCCTCGTCGGGCTTGAGAAAACCCAAAATGTGAGAGAGAGTTACCGACTTGCCCACGCCGCTGCGGCCGATGATCGCCACCGTCTCGCCCGGATCCACATGAAAATTCGAGTCGACCAAAACTGGGTGGTCGAACGTCTTATAGACGTGCCGGAACTCGATGTAGTGAGGTGTCGGATCACTCGGCTGCATAGCGGTCCCAGTCTTCGGGAGTATTCACATTCTGAAACGGCGCCAGTTCTTTGACCGGGAGGATTTCCGCGCGAACCGCGGCGAACGCGGCGGTCACCCGGCGCTCCCCGCCGGCGAAGACCCGTTCGAACGGCGCGCAGGCGCGGCGATGGTACACCGCGCAAAGCGGCTCGGGACGCCCGGACGGACCCGTGGGCACCAGGGCATCGCAACCCGCCTGTTCTGCCGCCTCGAGCAGCCGGCCCAAAAACTCGGGGGAAGTCCCCGGCATATCGCACGCCACTACCAGGTTCCAATCGGCGGAAGTATGGTACAGGGCAGTGAGGATGCCCCCCAGCGGACCCTCGCCCGGGTAGCGATCCGGCGTCACCGGATATCCGAGTTCTCCGTAAATTTCCGGATCCCCGACCAGCACGGCGCTCCCCGCGGCCGATGCGGCTGCCCGCGCCACAAAGCCGGCCAGGGCGCCGCCGCGGAACGGGAGCAGGGCCTTGTTCCGGCCCATCCGAGAGCTGCGGCCCCCCACCAGCACGTACCCCGCGCGGCTCACGGAGAAATGATAACATTGACGTTTACTGATCCGCGTCGGAGGCGGGAAAACAATCCTTGCTTCCCTGGAGCCGAACTCTATAATAGGGAGAGCGCAACATTTTGATGCGGATTTGTTTCAGGCTCGTTGCAATCGCAGGCATACCGCTGGCGGCATTGTGGGCTGCCGGCCCCTCCGGCCGGACGCCGCGGCGGGTTGCCAGTGTGGTGCGCGCCGACCTGCGCACCGGCAAGCTCGTGCGCGCTGTCGTCGTCACCCCTGCTCCGCAGTCCGTGGCTGCCGAATCGGCCGAGCCGCCCTTTAACATTTCCGACACGGTGAATCGCATTGCCGCGCAACACGCGCTACCTCCGCAGTTGATCCACTCCGTCATCAAAGTGGAAAGCAATTACAATCCATACGCCATTTCGCCCAAGGGAGCGCTGGGATTAATGCAGCTCATTCCTGCGACCGCGCGCCGTTTCGGCGTCTCCGACGTGTTCGATCCGGAGGAGAACATTCAGGGCGGAGCGAAGTACCTGCGCTATCTGCTCAACCTCTATAGCGGAGACTATCAGCTCGCCCTTGCCGCCTATAACGCCGGCGAGGAAGCCGTGGCGCGATACGGCGGGGTGCCGCCCTTCCCCGAAACGCAAAACTACGTTCTGCTGGTGCGCAAACAGTTCGAACAAAGCTCGCGCATCATGGGCGCAGCTCCCAAGGAACCCGAAGCCCAGCCCGTGGAGGCCGCTTCCGGCGGTCCCGCTCATATTCAGGAGATCATGCAGGCGGACGGCACCGTGCGGTACGTCTCGCGCTAACAAACCCTATGAGGCTCATCGCGGCGTTGGCGGTTTCGATTCCGTTGCTGGCTGCCGACGCAGCGCACTCGCGGCTCGAAAGCGTGACCGCAATCCGGCACTGGTCCTTCACCGAGGTGACCCGCGTCGCGGTGGAAATCTCGGGCGATGAATTTCAATTCCGCACCGACCGGCTGCACAATCCCGAGCGGGTTTACTTCGACATTCTGAATTCGCACCCACGATTGCAGTCCCATGAGGGGCTGGCTGAGGACCTCGACGATAAGTTGCTGAAGCGCATTCGGGTCGCGCAAACGGTGCCGGGCGTCACGCGTGTGGTGCTGGACCTGGCCGATGGCGTCGAGGCCGTCCCGTCACAACTGGCGAATCCCAGCCGCCTGATTATCGAACTGCGGAAATCGGCCGCGCCCGCGACCCCGCCAACGCTGCCGCCTACGGTGCCCCCGGCCGTCCCCACCTCGGTAGTGCCCACTTCCGCGCCGCCTTCGCCGGTGCCGCAAGGTGCCCGTCCGGCGGCCGTCACAAAAGCCGAACCACCAACTGTACCGCCCGCCGCGCCAGTTCCGACGGCGGTGAAACCGCTCGACCCCGGCCCGGTTACCGCGGAGCCCTCCAAAGCGCAACTTGCCAAGAATGACACTCCGCGCGCCGAGATCCCTGTAATCGCTAAGCCGGAACCGGCTAAACCCGAAGTTGTGAAAGCGGAGGCCGCGGCCGTGGCCCCGGCGGTCTCGTCCGAGATAGCCAAATCCGCGCGTCACACTACCGGCGGCGAGAACTCGCTCGTGCGCGCGCTGGGCCTGAAGATCAACCGTGTCGTGATCGACCCGGGCCATGGAGGCCACGACCAGGGCACGTCCGGCCCCAAGGGTCTGCTCGAAAAGGATCTGGTGCTCGACGTGGCCAAACGCTTGGGCAAGCTGGTTGAGGAGCGCATGGGCGCGGAGGTGATCTACACCCGCACCGATGATACCTTCGTCCCATTGGAAGGCCGGACGGCGCTGGCTAACGAGAAGAAGGCCGACCTGTTTCTCTCCATTCACGCCAACTCGTCCCCCGCGCCGCGTGTCACCGGAATCGAGACGTATTACCTGAACCTCACGAATGCGAAGGACGCGCTCGACGTGGCATCGCGCGAGAATGCCAGCTCTCAGAAATCCGTTTTCGAGTTGCGCGACCTGATTCAAAAGATCACGCTGCAAGATAAAGCGGAGGAATCGCGCGAGTTTGCCGGCCGCATTCAGGCCTCGCTCTACGCGTTTTCGGCCCGCAACTTCCCAGGCGAGAAGAATCGCGGCGTGCGTAAGGCGCCCTTTGTTGTGTTGATCGGCGCGAACATGCCCTCGGTGCTCGCGGAGATCGGATTCCTGAGCAATCCGCGGGAAGAGGCGCTGCTCAAGAAACCCGAGTACCGGCAAAAACTCGCCGAGGCGCTATACCGCGGCGTCTCCCGTTACGCCGAGAGCCTCAGCCATTTTCAAATGGCACAGAACTGAGTGGCGTGCGCGTCGTCGTCTTCCGCCATGTCCCGTTCGAAGGTCTGGGACTGATCGGCCCGGTTCTCGACGCCCGCGGAATTGACATTGAGTTCGTAGACCTCTATCGCGAAGATGCCGTTTTCCCTGACATTCGCGAGGCCGCCGGACTCATCTTCATGGGCGGCCCGATGTCGGTGAACGACGACCTGCCGTACCAGAGACGCGAACTAACATGCATCCGTGAGGCCGCCGAACGGCGCCAGCCCGTGCTGGGCATCTGTCTGGGCGCGCAGTTGATCGCCAAAGCGCTTGGGGCCAGGGTGTATCGCAACGCAACCAAGGAGATCGGCTGGTTCGACATCCATCTGACCGAGGCCGGCCAGAGTGACCCCCTGTTCGCCGGGCTCGACCCCACCGAAATGGTGTTTCACTGGCACGGCGAGACGTTCGATCTGCCGGAAGGCGCCACGTGGCTGGCTTACTCGGAACGCTGCCGCCACCAGGCATTCCGCGCGAACGAAAATATACTCGCGCTGCAATTTCATTTCGAAGTCACGCCCGAGATCATCGCCGACTGGTGCGAACAGGACGCCAATTGCGGCGACGTGCGCGAGCTGGAAGCGCCAATCGATCCGCGCCGCAACGCCCCGCGTCTCGCGCAGATCTCGAACATCGTATTCGCCCGCTGGTGCGCTCTGCTGTGACCCGCGCCGCACCGTCCTCGTCATACCCTCACTGCTGCGATCCCAGCCCAAACGCGTAGACAGTTCCGTCGAACGTGCTCACATACGCGCGGCCGCCCGCGACCGAAAAGCCGCTGAAGTGCGAAAAGCTCTTCATGGTGTCGCCGCTCGAGAACAACACCTTGCCCGTAGTCGCATCCAGCGCGTAGAGCACGGCGTGAGAGGTTTTCTCCCGGCGCTCTTTGGTGCCAAGTAAATTGCCGTTGGGACCGAACTGCACGGCGTAATCGCCGTCCGACAGCGCAAACACGATCCCGTTGGCGATCACCACCGGCGCGGGCACGTCCATATTGACCGAATTCCACACTGGCGTCAGCACCGGCTTACCGCCCTTTTCTTCCACCTTGAACGCCATCACGCTTCCGTTAGAGGTGGCTCCGTTCGTAATTGGAAATTTCGTCTTCTCGGTGGGAGGTCCCCAGGCGGGAGCGTACAGCCAGCGAGTCCCGGCCACATCTTCCCAGGTGGAAAAAGCTCCCCAGAAGCCCTTCGTCGCGAAGTTCACTTCATCGTTGGTGAACATCGGGCTTCGCCACAGGGGGGTCCGATGATCGCCGCCGCCGAGCGCTCTAGTGTCGAGCAGAACGATCACGCCTTCCTTGCCGCTGGCCGCGGCCAGTTCCCAATTCTTGAATGGAAACACCACCGGGCTGATGCTTCCCATATCGAGATCCTTCTTCGTGATCCAGGCGCGGTTCGCCGGTGTGTAGTAATCGACCAGCTTCAAATCCTTCGCGGAAAGCGCGAGCACGGAATCGGAATAGTTACCCTTAGCCGGATCGTAGGGCCCGTCGCCCGTCTCGACGATGACCCTTCCGTCCTGCGTGATGGCGGCCCCGGCGCGGCCCCATACTCCCGCTCCCTGCGCGCCAACCGTGAAATTGGCGACTTTGCGCGCCGGGTCCGCCAGGTCCATCGCCCAGACACCCGACTTCACGGCGTTGCAGTTCTGCGATGTGGTCGTGTAGAGGACGTTATCCGCCAGGTTCATACTCCACATCTTGGCGAATGGAGGCACGAACGGCGTCGGCGGCAGCACGTCCTCGCCGCTCACCAGGTTAAAAGCATGCAGCTTGCCGTCGCTCGCGAGCACGAATACTGTGTTGCCCTTCCCGGGAAGAGCGCCGATGACAGGAGTGGCCGTCAACGCATTGGGGCAGAGCCACCCCGGCCCGCGCTGCGGAGTCCCTTCGGCCGACATGGTCTTCTGCCAGAAGATTTTTCCGGTGTCGCCGTCGATGGCGAACAGCTTGTCCGAGGCCCCTCCGACGATTACGATGTCCTTGACTCCGCGCGGCGTGGCCACGTTGCTCCGCACCAACGGCACGGTGAGATTGTTGAGTTCCTTCGGTTCGCTGTCGAGTTTGACGCTCCACTCGAGTTTCAGATTCTTGACGTTCTCCAACGTCAAATCGGTCTCGAGCCTGTTCCAACCGGTGCGCTGCGCATCGCCGTTGAAGGTGTTCCACGCCGGGCGCACGAACTGCGCCTGCGACGCACCTGCCACAAGCAGGCCGAGCGCAGTGCACGCACTCAATTTGGTCAACGTCATCTCCAGTGCCACTCCCGATAGAGTATAGCGAGAACGCGACGAATTCACGGACGGCCGCGTCCGTGCGGTTATGATGAGAAGAATATGAAGCTATTCGCCATCTGCACCGGATTTTTGATGCTCTCCGTCGCGCAGGCGCAGGATCTGCCGGACGGCAAGGGCAAGGACCTCGTGCAAAAGATTTGCGCCGATTGTCACGGCGTGGACGTCATCGTCAGCCAGCGCGCGACCAAGGAGGGCTGGCAATCGATTGTGGACTCAATGGTCGAGCGCGGCGCCAGCGGCACCAAAGAAGAGATCGCGACCATCGTCGACTACCTCGCCAAGAATTTTCCCCAGGAACCCTCGAAGCTGAAGGCGAACTCCGGCAGTTCGGTTGCGGCCAAACGCGGAGTTCGATAACATCCCGTCCATGACCAGGCGAGATGCCTTGAGCGCGGCAGCCGCGGCTGCGCTGCTGCCGGCCGCGGCCAAACCGGCAGCTTCGGCCGGCCGCTTGAAGCAGTCGGTGGCGCGCTGGTGCTACGGCTCCATCAAGATCGACGATCTCTGCAAGGCTGCCGCCGAGATGGGCATCAGCGGCATGGACCTGGTGGCGCCCACCGACTGGCCGGTCTGCCGCCAATACGGCATTACGCCCGCCATGGTGCAGGGAGCCGGCGGGTTCGCGCGCAGCACCGCCGGTTCCGGCTTCGGCCCGGCCACCGGCTGGAACCACAAGGAGAACCACGACGCGCTCGAAAAAGCGGCGCGCGAAAACATCGAGCGGGCCGCCAAAGCCAAGGTCCCCAACATCATCTCCCTATTCGGCAACCGCAACGGCCTGGGCGAGGAAGAGGGCATCGCCAACTGCGTCGCGGGCCTGAACCGCGTGAAGAAATTCGCCGAGGATCAAGGCGTCACCATCTGCCTCGAGTTGCTGAATAGCAAGGTGGATCACAAAGACTACCAGGGCGACCATACCGCCTTCGGCGTGGCCGTGGTGAAGGCCGTGGATTCGCCGCGCGTGAAACTGCTCTATGACATCTACCACATGCAGATCATGGAAGGCGATCTGATCCGCACCATCCGCGAGAACATTCAGCACATCGCCCACTTCCATGTGGCCGGCGTGCCCGGCCGCCATGAGATCGACGACACCCAGGAAGTCCAATGGCATGCGGTAGCGCAGGCGATCGCCGACCTGAACTTCCAGGGCTACATCGCCCACGAGTTCATCCCGACCAAAGACCCGCTGACGTCCTTGCGCAGGGCTGTCGAGACGCTGAGGGTCTGAAGCGCACGTCAAGCGTCCGTCTCGAAATACCGAGTTAACGTCGTCGTGTATAATTATACGTGAGAGAGAATAAAAATACATGAAGAGGCGGCAAGTCGGTATCGTCGGGCACCGGGGCTATAGCGGCGCGGAACTGGTTCGGATTCTCGGACGACACCCGTCCGTTGAGCCGGTTCTGCTCGAGCATCGCGAAGATGCCGGTGCCGCTCCCGCGATTCGCCACCGGCCGGCCCTGCCAAAGATACCCTCTACGGCGGATGCCGTCCGGGCCGAAGGCATCGTCCTGGTTTTTCTCGCAACCCCGCCCGAAGTGTCGATGGAACTCGCCCCCGCCATGCTCGACGCCGGGGCGCGGGTCGTCGATCTCAGCGGAGCGTTCCGGCTGCGCACGCCCGAGAACTACACCGCTTGGTACAAGGAGCCGCACACGCAGCCCGCACTGCTTGCCGATGCCGCCTACGGGCTACCCGAGTTCTGCCGGGAGCGCATCCCACAAGCGCGGCTGGTCGCGAATCCCGGCTGCTACCCGACGGCCGCCAATCTCGCCATACGCCCCCTGGTCGAGGCTGGCGCGATCGACCGCGCCGCCGGGATCATCTGCGATGCCAAGTCCGGAGTCAGCGGCGCCGGACGCAAGCCGTCGCTCAAGACCAGTTTCTGCGAGGTCACCGAGAATTTCTCCGCATACTCGATTCTCAAGCACCGCCATGTCCCCGAGGTGTTGCAGATCTCCGGTCTTGAAGAGCGCGAATTCAGCTTCACGGCGCAGTTGCTGCCGCTCGACCGCGGCATTTTGGAAACGATCTACTTCCGCGCCGTGGGGGTCTCGAGCAGTGAGCAACTCCTCGGCATGTACGAAAAACGCTACTCCGGGGAGCCGTTTATCCGGCTCTTCAATCCCGGGAATGCTCCCGATTTGCGGGGGGTGGCGCGAACGAATTTCTGCGATATTGGCGTGACGCTGGACGCGAAAACCGGCCGGGGTGTAGTCGTGAGTGCCATTGACAACCTGGTGAAGGGCGCCGCCGGCCAGGCGATCCAGAATATGAATCTCATGCTGGGCTTCCCCGAAACGGAAGGCCTGCTGTGAAGGTCCTGGTAAAGCTCGGCGG